>NZ_JBFODO010000054.1:0-157674 GCF_040908365.1 Aeromonas sp. R2-4 | reverse complement strand
CCTACGGTACGGCCACCTTCACGGATAGCGAAACGCAGGCCGTCGTCCATCGCGATCGGAGCAATCAGGGTAACAACCATTTTGATGTTGTCGCCCGGCATTACCATCTCTACGCCTTCCGGCAGTTCGATGGTACCGGTCACGTCGGTAGTACGGAAGTAGAACTGCGGACGGTAGCCTTTGAAGAACGGGGTATGACGACCACCTTCTTCTTTGGACAGTACGTACACTTCAGATTCGAACTTGGTGTGCGGCTTGATAGAACCCGGCTTGGCCAGTACCTGACCACGCTCTACGTCTTCACGCTTAACACCACGCAGCAGCGCGCCGATGTTCTCACCTGCACGACCTTCGTCCAGCAGCTTGCGGAACATTTCAACACCGGTACAGGTGGTAGAAACGGTATCTTTGATACCAACGATTTCTACAGTCTCACCTACTTTAACGATACCGCGCTCTACACGACCGGTAACTACGGTACCACGGCCAGCGATAGAGAATACGTCTTCGATAGGCATCAGGAACGGCTGGTCAATCGCGCGCTCCGGCTCCGGGATATAGGTATCCAGGTGGCCAGCCAGCTCGATGATCTTCTCTTCCCACTGAGCGTCGCCTTCCAGCGCTTTCAGTGCGGAACCACGAACTACCGGCAGGTCATCACCCGGGAAGTCGTACTCGGTCAGCAGTTCACGAACTTCCATCTCTACCAGTTCGAGCAGCTCTTCGTCATCAACCATGTCACACTTGTTCATGAACACGATCATGTACGGGATACCAACCTGACGACCCAGCAGGATGTGCTCACGAGTCTGCGGCATCGGGCCGTCAGTCGCTGCTACTACCAGGATCGCGCCGTCCATCTGGGCAGCACCGGTGATCATGTTTTTAACGTAGTCGGCGTGACCCGGGCAATCTACGTGGGCGTAGTGACGGGTAGCGGTGTCGTATTCTACGTGGGAGGTGTTGATGGTGATACCACGCTCACGCTCTTCCGGTGCCTTGTCGATCTGGTCGAAGGCGAAAGCTTTACCACCGAAGTGCTTGGCCAGCACGTTGGTGATAGCTGCAGTCAGGGTGGTTTTACCGTGGTCAACGTGGCCGATGGTACCCACGTTAACGTGCGGTTTATTACGCTCAAATTTTTCTTTAGACATGATCGTCCCTCTAAACTAACGCTGAGTACGCGGTGGCAAGCTAACCACAGAACAGTTTATATGATGGATTTGAATCTGGTGGGAAAGAGAGAGGTACTGATGGCTGGTTCGCTTGCCGAACTCACCCTAGGGTGCGGCTCTGCTAACGCCTGAGCCATATCAGCATCTTGGAGCGGGCAGCGGGAATCGAACCCGCATCATCAGCTTGGAAGGCTGAGGTAATAGCCATTATACGATGCCCGCATTTCTCTAACCCAAAGAACTCAAACCGCAGAGAAATATGGTGGAGGGAGAAGGATTCGAACCTTCGAAGGCAGAGCCGTCAGATTTACAGTCTGATCCCTTTGGCCGCTCGGGAACCCCTCCAGACGCCAGATTGTCACAACGGTAATTCTGCTTGCACCCGTTGTGTTTATCGCTTTTGCACGGCAAATAGACGACAGACAGTCAAGCGTCGCGCATTTTATTGTAAGGTTTTGGGGGATGCAACCATTGAACCCGGCAAAATATGCTTTATTGCTGGGAAGTTTGCAAAAAAGCGGGGGCAAACAAGCCAATCCTGCTGCGTCCCTTGTCGCTCCCCCACCCTTGGTGTATGGTCGCCGTGCCCAAGAAACAGTGATGACACCATGACGACAGAGCATAACCCCTATCTGCAATTCACCCGCGAACAATGGGCGTTATTGCGCGATTCGGTCCCCCTGACCCTGACCGAACACGATCTGCAGACCCTGCGCGGGATCAACGAGAAGGTGTCATTGCGGGAAGTGGAAGAGATCTATCTGCCTCTCTCCCGCCTGCTCAATCTCTATGTCAAAGCCAAACAGCGTCGCAGCCGGGTGCTGGAGCAGTTCCTCGGCCAGTCCCGCGGCAAGGGCACCTATATCATCAGCATTGCCGGCAGCGTGGCGGGGGGCAAAAGTACCACGGCCCGTATTCTGCAGGCCCTGCTGGAGCGCTGGCCGGAACATCCGCGGGTGGAGCTGGTCACCACCGACGGCTTCCTCTATCCCAACAAGGTACTGGAAGAGCGCGGCCTGATGCGTCGCAAGGGGTTCCCGGAATCCTACGATATCCGCCATCTGGTGGAATTTGTCGCCAATATCCGCGCCGGTCACGAGAAGGTCGAAGCGCCGGTTTACTCCCACCTTATCTACGACATCATTCCCGATGAGAAGAAGGTGGTGGAGCAGCCGGACATCCTGATCCTGGAAGGGCTCAATGTGCTGCAAAGCGGCATGGATTACCCTCAGGAGCCCCATCGGGTCTTCGTGTCGGACTTCGTCGACTTCTCCATCTATGTGGATGCCGATGCCGAACTGCTGCGCACCTGGTATATCGAACGCTTCCTGAAATTCCGCAGCGGCGCCTTCTCGGATCCCGACTCCTACTTCCATAACTACGCCAAGCTGGCGGAGAGTGAGGCGACCCAGATCGCCAGCAACATCTGGCAAGATATCAACTATCTGAATTTGCAAGAAAATATCCTGCCAACGCGTGAGCGTGCCAACCTGATCATGACCAAGGGCCATGAGCACGCCATCGAACAGATCAAGCTGCGCAAATGATGACTACAGTTGCCGGATAACGAAGAGGGGGCCCGCAGGCCCCCTCTTCTATTTGGCATCATGAGCGGCCTTGCTGACCCTCAGTCGCCCCGGCGCAGGGAGAGCTCGCCCCCCAGATAGAATTTGATCCCTTCACCTGTCTCCAGTCGCAGGGCGCCGCGATCGTCGATGCCACGGGCGATGCCGCGGATCTCCTGATCACCCATCAGCAAGCGCACCGGGCGACCGGCAAAGTGATCGAGCCGGTTCCACTCATCTACAAAGCTTGCCAACCCCTGTTGCTCAAAGGTGTGCAGCGCCCGCTGCAGATGGACGATCATCCGGGCCGCCAACTGATTGCGATCGACCAGCTCGGGATTGATGTGGCGCAACTCGGCCCAGGCCTGATCGATCTTCTCACCTTCGCGGGCAGGCATCGCCAGATTGAGACCGATGCCGATCACCAGATGACAGCTGGCCCCGGCGCTACCACTCATCTCTACCAGAATGCCCGCCAGCTTGCGGCCCTGATAGTAGAGGTCATTCGGCCACTTGAGCTCGACCCCCTGATAACCAAGGGACTCCAGCGCTTCAACCACTGCCACGCCGACCGCCAGACTGAGCCCCATGGCCGCCGCCATGCCTTGTTCGAGTCGCCAGTACATGCTGAGGATCAGCTGGCAACCGAACGGCGAAATCCAGGGTTTGCCACGACGACCGCGCCCGGCTGTCTGACACTCGGCCAGACAGCTCTCGCCGGAGCGCAGCTCATTAACCCGATCCAGCAGGTGTTGGTTGGTCGAGCCAATGACCGGAAAACAGTGCACCGGCGCCATCGGGGCCAGTGCCTGCAAGGTAGCCTGATCATAGAGCGCCATCGGCACCGCCAGCCGGTAACCCTTGCCGGTCAGGCTAAAGAGATCCAGCCCAAGCTCCTTGAGCGCCGCCATGTGTTTGCTCACCGCCGCCCGGCTGATGCCGAGCTGCTCGCCCAGCTGTTCGCCGGAGTGAAACTGGCCGTCACTGAGCAGGGTGATCAGGGTCTGTCTGATGGGAGTCAACGTCATGAGAGCACCTCATCGAGCCAAGTTTCACCGTGCGCCCCCATAAATCGCACCTCGTGCTCCAGCACCACGCCAAACGTCTGCTCCACGCTGTCGCGGACATGGGCCGCCAGCGCGATCAGCTCCATGGCACTGGCGCCCCCCAGATTGACCAGCACCAGCGCCTGCTCCTGATGAACAGCGGCGCGGCCGATGGCGAAACCTTTCAGACCACACTGATCGATGAGCCAGCCTGCCGCCAGCTTGGCCTGCCCTTCTCCGGCCGGATAGCAGGGCATCTGTGGGTAGCGCGCCTTGAGATTCTCCGCCAGCGCGGCAGGCACCACCGGATTCTTGAAGAAGCTGCCCGCATTGCCGAGCACCGCAGGATCCGGCAGTTTGGCCATGCGGGTGGCACAGACGGTATCGAAGATGGCCTGCGCCGAAGGCGCATCACCGAGGGCTGCCAGCGGGCCATAGCCCAGCACAGGTTGCCACGCCTTGGGCAGTTTGAGCCCGACAGCAGTGATCAGGTGGGAATCCTGATGCTCGTGTTTGAAGATACTGTCGCGATAACCGAAGCGGCACTCTGCCGCCGCGATCCGTTCAATCTCGCCACTCTGCCAGTTGAACGCCTCAACATAGGCGCAGAAGTCGGCCAGCTCAACGCCATAGGCACCGATGTTCTGCACCGGCGCCGCACCGACCGTGCCGGGAATGAGCGCCAGATTCTCCAGCCCGAACCAGCCCTGTTGCAAGGTATGGCGCACCAGCTGATGCCAATCTTCACCGGCCGCCACATGGAGCAACCAGTGATCGCCACCATCTTCAGCGGTAATTCCCTTGAGCCGGTTGAGCACCACCAGACCGAGAAAATCGGTGGTGAAGAGCATGTTGCTGCCGCCGCCCAGATTGAGGCGAGGCAGCTGGTTGAGCTGTGGATCGGCACGCAGGGTCGCCAGATCGGCAACCTGCTCCACCTCGGCCAGCCAGAGGCAGTACGCATCGAGGGCAAGGGTGTTGAGCTTCAACAAGGAGGCGTTGGCATTCAGTTTCATCGGTCTATCCCGGCTTGGTGCAAGGGCGCAGTCTACCTCAAGTTACCCCATGACGAAAAACCCGAGCCCTTTTCGGGGGAATAGCAGTGGTTTAGAGTAGGCGACTTCAACTGCTGAGGAACAACTCATGAACAACCAGTTTGCCGTCATCGGCCTGGGCCTGTTTGGCAGCGCGCTGTGCGAAGAGCTGCAAAGGCAAGATGCCGAAGTACTGGCCATCGATATCGACGAGAGCAAGACCCGGCAAATCGCCGCCCTCTGCAATCACGTCATCGTGGCGGATGCCACCGATGAGGCCACCGTGGCCGAGCTGGGACTGGCCAATTTCGATATCGTCTTCGTTGCCATCGGTGACAACCTGGAGACCAGCATCCTCACCACCCTCGTCTTGAAAGAGGCGGGCGTGAAGAAGGTGTGGGTCAAGGCGCGCGACAAGTTCCACGCCAAGATCCTGCAGAAAGTGGGCGCCGACAAGGTGATCAACCCGGAGTGGGACATGGGCCGCCGGGTCGCCCAGAGCATGCTGGACAACCGGCTGTTCGACTATCTGGAGCTGGGCCACGACATGGTGCTGACCGAGTTCGTGATCGGCCTGCAACAGAACGGCCGGGAACTGGGCGACTTCCACCTGCTGCAACAGAGCGATTTCCAGCTGCTCGCCATCAAGCGTGGTGATGTGCTGCACAACGTGCTGACCGGCAAGATGGAGCTGCAACTGGGCGACATCCTGATCCTGGCGGGCAACAAGCACGCCATCGACCACTGGCTCGAAACCCTATGATAAACTGGCGCAGCAGCTACGCCTTCGCCCTCCATCGGGAGCAGGACTCTCGCTGGAGCGAAGCCCGGCTGATCCTCGGCAGCTTTCTGATCATTCTGCTGATTGGCACCATCTTTCTGGTGCAACCCTCCAGCCACAATGGCGAGGTTACCTTCGTCAACGCCCTTTTTACCGCCACCTCGGCCATCAGCGTGACAGGTCTTGGCGTGGTGGATACAGGCACCGCCTTCACCCTGCAGGGGCAGATTTTCCTGTTGATGCTGATGGAGATCGGCGGTCTGGGCCAGATGACCATGACCCTGCTGCTGATCGCCATCTTCAGCAAGCGGGTCGGTCTGCGCCAACAGGTGCTGGCCAAGGAGGCGCTGGGACAGGAAGGCTCGGTCAACATCATCCAGCTGGTCAAACGGATCGTGCTGTTCGCCTTTATTGCCCAGCTGATCGGCACCGGCATCATGGCGATCCGCTGGGTGCCCGAGATGGGGTGGGTGCACGGCCTCTATGTCAGCTTCTTCCACGCGGTCTCGGCCTTCAACAACGCCGGGTTTTCGCTCTTTGCCAACAACCTGATGGACTATAGGGACGACCCCATCATCAGCCTGACCATCGCCGGTCTGCTGATCCTCGGGGGGATCGGCTTTACCGTCATCGTCGATCTGGTGCGCAACCGCCGCTGGCGAAAGCTGAAGCTGCACAGCAAGTTGATGCTGCTGATGACCCCGGCGCTGCTGCTGGCCGGTACCCTGATGTTCTGGCTGCTGGAACACAACAACCCGGGCACCCTCGGCAAGGCAGGTATCGGTGGCCAGCTGCTGGCGGCCTTTTTCCAGTCTGCCAGTGCCCGTACCGCCGGTTTCAATACCATAGATATCGGGCTGATGACCCCGGCGGCGTTGCTGTTCCTGATGATGCTGATGTTTATCGGTGCCGGTGCAACCTCCACCGGTGGTGGTATCAAAGTCACCACTTTCGCGGTTGTGCTGCTGGCGACCAAGGCGTTTCTGACCAAACGACCCCATGTCACCGCTTTTGGCCGCACCTTGTCGCCCCAGATCGTGACCCGATCGCTGGCCATCATCATCGTCAGCACCATGGTGCTGATGCTGGCGATGTTCCTGCTGATGGTGACCGAGGATCTGCCGTTCGACAAAATCATGTTCGAGACCATCTCGGCATTTGCTACCGTCGGCCTCTCCACCGGCATCACCGCCTCCCTGAGCGAGCCGGGCAAGCTGATCCTGGTGCTGGTGATGATCTGCGGCCGTCTCGGCCCCCTGACCCTGGCCTTTATGCTGGCCCGCCCGGTCGAGACCCGCATCCGTTATCCGGAAGAGAACGTCTATACCGGCTGACCAGCCATGAACACGGGGCAGCCATTGGCTGCCCCGTTTTTTTATTCGGCTTGTTGCTGCGCCTTGAGCCAGCGCCCCGGGCTCACCCCCAGCTCCCGCTCGAATGCCCGACCAAAGGCGACACTGCTGCTGTACCCCGCCCCCAGCGCCACCTGTACCATGGGCTCCCCCGCCAGCAGTTGCTGGCAGGCTCTGGCCATGCGCCAGTGGGTCAGATAACCCAGCGGCGCTTGACCAACCCGCTCCTGAAACCTCGCGGCAAAGCGGGCCCGCGACATGCCGGCCTCCCGCGCCAGCGTGGCCACCGTCCAGGGTTCATCCCCACGCTGATGCATCACCGAGATCGCCTTGGCCAACTGGGGATCGGAAATACCTGCCAGCATCCCCTGCTGACACACTCCTTGCTCGACCAGATGACGCAGCAGCAGGATCAACAGTACCTCCAGCAAGCGGGAGATCAGCGGATCCTGCCCGTAGCGGGGGTGAAACGCCTCGTCAAACAGCTGGTTCAGCACCGGCGTCAGGGCAGGCAACTCCCTTAGCGGCAGCACCAGGGAGTCTGGTAATGCCAGTTGCAACGGCGATGCTACCCCCTTGCCGAATGCGACATTGGCGCACACCAAATCACAACCCCCCAGCGTTCTGGGTTCAAGCTTGTGGGGACGTCCCCGGGGGAACAGGATCAGAGTCGGCTCCTCGAGCAGCAAGCTGGCGCCCCCCTCTTCACGCAGCATGACGGCGCCGCTGCGCAGCAGATGAAGATGTCCGCCGCTCGGATAATCATCACTGGAGGAGTTCTGGCACAGGTTGCCAGCGAAGAAGATCTTGGCTTCGGGGGAGGCATGAACCAACAGGGCAGAGAGCGGATCCATATTTGAGACGAATAGTATTTATTTGCAGACGATGAGTGATAAACCGTATCACGAATGACGGCACACTGTCTCCCGTACCTTCAATACCACAGGAGAAGATCATGAGCCGTATCCAACCCGTATCCCAACCGCAACCCGCAGCCGCCCAGACCCTGGCCACCCTGCAACGCAATCTGGGTATGGTGCCCAACCTCTACGCCACCCTGGCCCACTCGCCAGCCCTGCTCAATGGCTTCCTGGCCTTTGCCGAGGCGCTTGGCAAGGGGCGTCTCACGGCCCCACAACGGGAGTTGCTGGCACTGGCCATAGGTCAAGCCAACGCCTGCCAATACTGTTTGTCTGCCCACACACTACTGGCGGGAAAGGCCGGATTCTCGGCCCAGGAGATCCGGGCAGCCCGACTCGGCCAAGCCTCGGCTCCCCTTGATCACGCCCTGCTGCAACTGGCCACGGCACTGGTCAACCAGCGCGGAGTGATCAGTGACGAGCAGCTTGCTAGCGCCCGTGCCGCAGGCGTAGATGACGAGCTGCTGCTGGAGGTGCTCGGCCAGGTGGTGGTCAATACCCTGACCAACTATGGCAACCACCTGGCGGCGACCGAGATCGACTTCCCGCCCGTCACTCTGACCCCTTAAACAAGGAGCCCCCCCATGCAGCAACATGACAAAGGCTTTCTGGTCGCCCTGGCGGGCGTGGTATTGACCCTGCTCTGGATCGGCGTCTTCAAGTTTACCCCGACAGAGGCAGCCGCCATCAAACCACTGGTAGCCAGCCACCCCTTGATGAGCTGGCTCTATGGCCCCCTGTCGGAACAGAGCGTATCGAACCTGATCGGGGTGGTCGAGATAGTGATCGCCATCGGACTGGTCGTGGGTCTGTGGCAACCTCGCATCGGTTACTGGTGCAGCATGGGGGCTATCGTCACCTTCCTGGCGACGCTGAGCTTCCTGCTGACCCTGACAGGTGTCTGGAAGATGGTTGACGGCGTGCCAGTCACCGAGTTCTTCCTGTTCAAGGATCTGGTGTTTCTCGGTGTGGTTCTGCACTACCAGCACAGGATCCGTGCCAGCTTGTCCACTCAGGCAGCCTGACAACAATGCCTTTGGCGCCCGGGATGGGCGCCTTTTTTCGTTATGCCGCCCTGGTCTGGCGCTTGCTGGCCGTCTTGCGCGGTCGGGGCCCGCCAGTCGTGCTGGCCGCCGGACTCTTGCGCCTGGTAAAACGCCGCTTGCCGGCACCCGGCGCCTCCTTGGGCAGGGCGCTGAAGCTGGCGCCGGAGTCCTGCCGCGCCCCCTCGATCAGGCCGTTGAGCTGCTCGGTGAGCGGCCCCATAAACTGCTGGTAGCTGCCGTGACGCTCGGCGATCTGGCCTAGGCTCTGCTCCCACAGCGCAGTCATATCCGGCGTGGTGGCCGTCGCAGGCAGCGCCTGTACCAGCGCCCGCCCGGTCGGGGTCGCCTTGATGCTCTTGCCCTGACGCACCAGAAAGCGGCGCTTGAACAGCAGGTCGATGATACCGGCACGGGTCGCTTCTGTGCCGAGACCATCGGTGTCGCGCAGGGTCTTGCGGATCTCGGGATCCTGCACATAGCGGGCGATGCCGGTCATGGCCGCCAGCAGGGTGGCATCGGTGAACGACTTGGGCGGCTGGGTCAGCTTCTCCAACAGTTCGCCCCGCTCGCACAGCAGTTGCTCTCCCTCTTTCAGGGCAGGCAGCGTGCCCGCCTTCTCTTCGTCGTCATCCTCCTCCACCCCGAGCAGCGCCTTCCAGCCCGCCTTGAGAATGCGCCGCGCCTTGGCCTGAAACAGGCCACCAGCGATGCGCAGCAGCACCTTGCTGTCGTTGTATTCGAACGGGGGATAGAACTGCAGCAAATACTGGCGGGCAATCAGGCCATAGAGCTTCGCCTCGTCGGCCCCCAGCGTACCGGGGTTGCCCTGCTTCTCGGTGGGGATAATGGCGTGGTGGGCATCCACCTTGCTGTCGTTCCACGCCTTGCTGCAGATCTTGCCGTCTGCCTCGGCAACTGCCTTGGCCAGCGCAGGCGCAGTAGCGGCGATGGCACCGCGCACCTGCTCGGCCCGCTTAAAATGGTCGGTCGGCAGATAGCGGCTGTCGGAGCGCGGGTAGGTGATGAGCTTGTGACGCTCGTAGAGGCTCTGGCAGATGTCGAGCACCCGCTTGGCATCCATGCCGAAGCGCTTGGCGGCATCGATCTGCAGGCTGGAGAGATTATAGGGCAGCGGCGCCGCCTGCTTGCGGGCCTGCTCTTCCACCGATTCAACCTGTGCGGGCTGGCCGTTGATCCGGCTAACCACCTTGTCGGCCAGCGCCCGGTTGAGCACCCGCCCCTCCTCGTCCTGCCACGGCAGACAGGCTTCTGATGGCAGCCACTTGGCGGTGAAGCGCTCGTTGCCCTCGGTCAGCAGATGGGCCAGCACCTCGTAGAAGGGTTTGGGGACGAAGGCCTCGATCTCGAGATCCCGCCGCACCACCAGCCCCAGCAGCGGGGTCTGCACCCGGCCAACCGAGAGCAGCTCGCTGCAACCGGCCTTGCGCCCGAGCAGGGTATAGGCGCGGGTCATGTTGATGCCGTAGAGCCAGTCGGCCCGACTGCGGGCCAGTGCGGAAACCGCCAGCGGCACGAACTCCTTGTTGTCCCTGAGCTTGTCGAGGGCACGGCGCACCGCAGGCGGGTTGAGATCGCTGATGAGGCAGCGCTGCACCGGCTTGGTTTTCGGGTAGCCGAGAAAGTCGATCACCTCATCCACCAGCAACTGCCCTTCCCGATCCGGGTCACCGGCGTTGACCACGCAGTCCGCCTGCTTGATCAGCCGCTTGATGACGGTGAGCTGGGTTTTGGTCTTGGGCTTGGCCACCAGCTGCCACTGGGCGGGGATGATGGGGAGATGCTCCATCCGCCACTGCTTGAAGGCGGCGTCATAGGCATCGGGCTCGGCCTGCTCCAGCAGATGGCCGATGCACCAAGTTACCACATCCCCCAGGGCTGTTTCGATAAAACCGTCGCCCTTCTTGTGGGGCTTGGGCAGGGCATCGGCAATGGCACGGCCCAGCGTGGGCTTCTCGGCGATAAAGAGTCGCATCGGTGGCTACCTGCAATACTGTATATGCAGACAGTATACAACTGCCACCGCGAAAGCCCAACTGCCCCTACTCGTCGAACGGGTGATCGTGGATGGCGGCAAACAGCCGCGCCTGATTGAGCAGCGGCGCATAGTGGAAGGCATTTTCGCCATCTTCAGCCAGCAGGTAGTCGGTCAGCTGTTCGCGCACCGCCTCTTGCAGGGTCTCCAGCTTCCACGGCTTGGCAAGGTAGTAGTGCAACCCGCCACGATTGACCGCCTCGACGGTGGCCTCCAGCCCCGCTTGTCCGGTCAGCAGCAATTTGCGACTGGCGCGGGTAGTGGCACGCCGGTTCAGCTCCACCAGAAAATCGACCCCCAGGGTTCCCGGCATGATGTGGTCACAGAGGATCAGCGCCAGCTTGTTGCCGTCGCTCTCCCACTCCTCCACCACCGCACGCGCCTCATCGACGCTCTCGGCCGCCTCCAGCTCGAAGTGGGAACGGAACGGGGCGAGATCGTGGATCACCGCATCCAGCACCTCCCGCTCATCGTCCACACACAGGATCAGATAGTGTTTGTTCATTGCTCCTCCTTGGCGACATGGTTTGGCACGCCGCGCGATTGATGCTGGCGACGGCTCAGGCCGCATGCTCCTTGTTGTGATGAGGTTCGCCCCCGTAACCGGCCTGCCCCATGCCGTCCAGCGGCAGACAGACCCGCATCCGGGTGTAACGGCCCGGTTCGGAGGCCACCTCGATCCGGCCGTGATGCTGCTGCACGATCTGCAACGAAACGCTCAGACCAATCCCGAGGCCGAAATGTCCCTCCCGCTTGGTAGTGAAGTTGAGATCGAAGATCCGCTGCCACAGTTCGGGCTCGATGCCGCAACCGCTATCCTCGATCTCTACCATGACCCACTCGGGATCCAGCAACCCGGTGCGGATGGTGAGTCGCCCCGGGCCGCTCATGGCATCCAGACTGTTGGCGATCAGGTTGGTCCACACCTGTTGCAGGGCGATGGGGTGGCAGCGCACCAGCGGCAACGGCTGGTACTCCTTGCAGAGCTCAAGATGCTTTAGGCGGTTTTCGAAAATCATCAGGGTATCTTCCAGCCCCTCGTGCAGGTCTACCAGCGAGGGCTCGGCCCGATCCTGCCGCGCATACTGCTTGAGGCTCTTGACCAGATCGCCGATGCGACGGGCGCACACCTCGATATTGCGCAGGAAGCTGCCGGTCTGCTGGAACAGCTCCAGCCGGGAGAGCAGCGCCTCCCGCTCGTCGGCAGTGCGGCTGGCAAACCAGCGTTGCCAGTTCAGCTCGTCATCCAGATTCATCTGTACCGCCAGCCGCGCCTGCTGGCGATCACCAAAGCGCCCCTCAGCCTGCCGGGTCTTGTCACGGATCTCGCTGGTCGAGACCGGCTGTGAGGAGAGCGCCTGACAGAGGGTCTGGTTGCCCAGCCCTTTGATGGGTGCTGGCAGCTCGAGATTGACCAGATCGGGGATGGCGGCCCGCAGGGTCTCGCTGCCACGGATAATGGCCGCCACCGGGTTGTTCAGCTCGTGGGCGACACCGGCCACCAGCTGACCCAGCATCGCCATCTTTTCGCTCTCCACCAGCTGGGCGTGAGCGGCATCGAGGGAGTTGAGGGTCTGTTGCAGCCGCATCTCGGTGCGGATGCTGTTTTGCAGGCGGCGATTGAAGTGGCGCAGCAGCAGGTTGGTAAAGGAGGGGAGCAGTTCGCTGCGCGCCTGCATCACCCGGGAGAATTGCAGCTTGTCGAGCTTGATCACCTCGGCACCGGTCAGAGTCACGCCGGTGGTGAAGGCGGGTTCTCCAGTCACAAATGACATGCCCCCCACCAGCGAGCCGGTACGGTAGTGCACTACCTCCTGATCGATCCCCTGCTCGTCCCGCTTGCGCAGCACCACCTCCCCCTTGGCGATAAACCAGAGGAAGCTGTTGGGCTCCCCCTCGCGGGTCAGCACATGGCCCGGACTGTAGTGGCGGCAGACCCGCTCCTCGTCATTGCCCTCGAAAAACTGGTAGAGGCCGTCGATCACCACCCGGGAGAGTTCTTCATCGCTGCAGTGGGTGTAATCCATAAAGCCCTGCCGATAGGCTGCCAACTGGCGATCGACGTGGGCTCGCAGCAGCTTCTGGTTGTCGAGCACGGCAGCATAGCTCAGCAGGTCCGCCTCGGGACGCTGCAATACAAAGTGGCTCGCCTGCTCGATCACCGCCCGGCGCAGGCTGCCATCACGCCAGGGGCGTTGCAGGTAGTAGTCGAGACGACCGAGGTTCACTGCCTCGATGATCGATTTCATCTCCGGCTGGCTGCCCAGCAGGATCTTGCGGCACGCCTCGTGACGGCTGCCGAGGCGGATCAGAAAATCGGCCCCTCGCCCATCCCCCAGCTCGCTGTCACACACCACCACGGCGGGTGGCTGCCCCTTGCGATCCAACTCGTCCAAGGCCAGCTCAGCCGATCCCTGACCGACCACCACCACCAGCGCGAAATGGCCGAGCAGCGGAGCCAACTCCTGTTCGAATTCGGCCAGCAGTTGCACGTTGGCGGCGACACACAGCAGTGAGAAAGGGCTCATCAGCGACACTCCGTTGAGGCTCACTGCTCACTATATCAGCGAATCTTGTGGGGTTTTGCGAGGGGGCTAACAGCTGTCGCGGAAAGTGCACAAATAGATAAAACAGAAAACAATTGAATTTAATTCGATAATTATGTCAATAACAAAACAAAAGACAAAATGTGACAACAATCAAAAATATAAACCATGATGGAGGTCAACGCCTTATCCCTGTCATTACTACTACTATTGGACTAGTACTATGTAGGTAATTATTGACCGTAGGAAAACGCCGCCATGATTGGAAAACTGATAAGAAAAACCTGGTTCTGGCTCCTGCTGCTCGGGGCCCTGCTGGGTGTCGCGGCACTGGGTGTCACCGTGACCGTGCTGCACAAGACCAGTTCCACCGAATTCTGCGTCTCCTGCCACTCCATGCAGACTCCGCTCGCCGAGTATCAGGGCAGTGTCCACTTCCAGAACACCAAGGGAATCCGCGCCGAGTGCGCCGACTGCCACATCCCGGGCGACCCCACCTCCTACTTGTGGACCAAGATCCGCGCCGTGAAGGATATCTATCACGAGGCGATCGGCACGCTGGATACCCCGGAAAAGTATGAAGCCCACAAGCTGCGGATGGCCCAATCCGTCTGGGACGAGCTGAAAGCCAACGACTCCGCGACCTGCCGCAGCTGCCACAGCTACGAGGCGATGGACATTCTGGCCCAGCGCCCCAATGCCCGTGCCGAGCACCCGGTCGCCATCAAGGAAGGCCAGACCTGTATCGACTGCCACCGTGGTGTCGCCCACATCATGCCTGACATGAGCGGCCTGGCTGCCGCCGGTGCCAGCGAGCTGGCGCAGGCTGCGGCCCAGACCCCGGCCAACGTCACCACCCGTTACGCCATCGCCACCACCCCGCTGTTCCTCGATGCCGCCGCCAAGACCGACGAGGGCACCCTGATGCCCTCCACCAAGGTGGAAGTGCTGGCCAACGAAAACGGCCGCGCCAAGGTGCAGATCGAAGGCTGGCAACAGGATGGTGTGAGCGAAGTGTTCTACGCCGCACCGGGCAAGCGGATCCTCAACGTACTGGTCGGCGATGCCGCCAAGAAAGCGCTGGTCACCGGCCAGAGCGAAACCGACAGCGCCACCAACCTCACCTGGCATCAGGTCAAGCTGACCGCCTGGGTCGACCAGAGCCAGCTCATCGGCGATCAGGGCAAGCTGTGGCAGTACGCCTCCACCCTGATGTCCAACAACTGCACCGGTTGCCACGGCCTCACCGCGCTGGATCACTTCAACGCCAACCAGTGGATCGGCGTCATCAAGGGGATGGAGTCTCGTACCTCCCTCACCCCGGAACAGGCACGCATGCTGACCCAGTATGTCCAGAAACACGCCAGCGACATGAGCGCGGCCCACTGAGGCTGGTAGAGGAGAATCCCAATGACCCGTTTTAACGACAAGAAGACCAATCTCTCCCGCCGCAACCTGCTCAAGGGGCTCGGTGCCTGCGCCGCCCTGCCCCTGCTCGGCGGTATTTTCCCGAAAAGTGCGCTGGCGCAAGCCATCAGCACCGCATTGAGCCAGTTCCCGACTCTGGTGCCCGCCCAGAAGGGCATTCTGACCGGCGCCCACTGGGGTGCCTTCGAGGCGATCGTCGAAGATGGCCGCATGGTGCGCGTCCAGCCGGTGGCCGATGATCCGGCGCCGAACGATCTTATCGACATGGCGCCGTTTCAGGTGCACGCCAAGAACCGCATCAAGTACCCCATGGTACGCAAGAGCTGGCTGGAGCACGGCCCGGGCGCCAAACCCGAACTGCGTGGCGCCGACGAGTGGGTGCGGGTGAGCTGGGAGAAAGCCATCGAACTGGTGGCCGGCGAGATCCAGCGCGTCCAGTCTGATTTCGGCCCGCAGGCGATCCACGCAGGTTCCTACGGCTGGAAGAGTGTCGGCATGTTCCACAACAGCCGCACCCTGCTGCACCGCCTGATGAACCTCTCCGGCGGCTTCACCGGTTATGCCGGTGACTACTCCACCGGCGCGGCTCAGGTGATCATGTCCCACGTGATGGGCTCCATCGAGGTGTACGAGCAGCAGACCGCCTGGCCCAACGTGGTGGAGAACGCCGAACTGGTGGTGCTGTGGGGGGTCAATGCTCAGGTCACCCTGAAGAACAGCTGGAACATGCCGGATCACGAAGGTCAGGCTGGCTTCAAGGCGCTGAAAGAGAAAGGCACCCGCGTCATCAGCATCGATCCGGTCTACAACGAGACTGCCAAGCTGGTCGGCGCCGAGTGGATTGCGCCGAACGCCTACACCGACGTGGCCATGATGCTGGGTGTGGCCCACACCCTCTACAGCGAGAAGAAGCACGATCAGGCCTTCCTCGATCGCTACACCGTCGGCTTCGACAAGTTCCTCGCCTATCTGCTCGGCAAGGATGATGGTCAGCCGAAGAGCGCCGAGTGGGCGAGCACTGTCTGCGGCGTCGATGCCAAGGTGATTCGCCAGCTGGCCCTCGACATGGCCGCCAAGCGCACCATGATCATGGCCGGTTGGGGCATGCAGCGTCAGCAGCACGGTGAACAGCCCAACTGGATGCTGGTGACCCTAGCCTCCATGCTGGGCCAGATCGGCCTGCCGGGCGGCGGCTACGGCTTCAGCTACCACTACTCCTCCGGTGGCAGCCCCACCGCCAAGGGTGGCATTCTAGCGGGCATCTCCGCCGGCAACGCACCTAAGAACAGCCCGGCTCCGATCCCGGTGGCCCGCATCGCCGACTGTCTCGCCAACCCGGGCAAGACCATCGACTTCAACGGCCGCAAGGTGACCTATCCGGACATCAAGCTGGTCTACGTGGCGGGCGGCAACCCCTTCCACCACCATCAGGACACCAACAACCTGCTGCAGGCGTGGCGCAAGCCGCAGACCGTGATCGTCCACGAGCCTTACTGGACCGCCACCGCCAAGCACGCCGATATCGTGCTGCCGGTCACCACCAGCTACGAGCGCAATGATCTGGAGATGGGTGGCGACTACTCCCAGCGCTATGTGTTCCCGATGCACCAGTGCGTACCGCCCCAGTTTGAAGCCCGCAACGACTTCGACATCTTCAGCGCCATCGCCGCCAAGCTGGGCGTGCAGGAGCAGTACACCGAAGGGAAGGACGAGATGCTGTGGCTCAAGCAGATGTACGACGGCATGGCGGCGCAGGCCCGTGGTGCCCGCGTGGCGCTGCCGCCGTTCAACATGTTCTGGGAGTCCAACAACTACATCCGCTTCCCGATCCCCGAGGCCAACCGCCAGTGGATCCGTCACGCCGATTTTCGCGAGAACCCGCTGCTCAACCCGCTCGGTACCCCGTCCGGCAAGATCGAGATCTTCTCCAACACGGTAGCCGGGATGGGTTACGCCGACTGCGCCGGCCATCCCAAGTGGTATGAACCCAAGGAGTGGGTGAAGAGCGAGGTGGCGGCGCGCTATCCGCTGTCGCTCAACACCTCCCACCCGACCCAGCGTCTGCACTCCCAGCTCGACAACACCCCGCTGCGGGACAAGTTCGCCATCGCCGACCGCGAGGCGATCATGATCCATCCGCTAGATGCCAAGGCCCGTGGCATCGCCCAGGGGGATCTGGTGCGCGCCTTCAACGAGCGCGGCCAGATCCTGGTGGGCGCCCTGCTCTCCGAAGATGTGCGCCAAGGCGTGGTGCGGATCTGCGAAGGGGCCTGGTACGACCCGGCCAAGCCGGGCGAAGCGGGTAGCATCTGCAAGAACGGCAACGTCAACTGCCTCACCTTCGACGAGGGCTCGTCCAGCCTGGCGCAGGGCAACTGCGGCCACATGGCCCAGCTGCAGATCGAGAAGTACACAGGCCCGGTACTGGCCAACACCGCCCATGCGGTACCGGCCAACGGCTAAGGCGATTGCCACCCAATAAAAACGGCGCCATCAAGGCGCCGTTTCTTTATCTGTCTGCCAAAGCGCAGGCATGGTCGGGACGGGTTTAGAACTCCCCTTCCTCCATATACTCCTGCGCGCACTCCACCAGTTGTGGCCACAGCTCTTCCGGCACCCAGGCGTCCGGGTCATCTTCGTCCCCGTCGTACTGGCTCCAGAAATAGCGGCGCAGGCCGGAGGCAAAGTCGTCGCTGATCTCGGCCAGCTCCGAGAGCGGCCCCAACCAGGCGATGCGGCGCAGGCCGGAGGCGAGATCGTTGATGGCATCCATCAGGGTGCGATCGTCGAAGCTCTGCTCCACCAGCAGGGTGAAGCGCTCGCGCGCCTGCTCGGTCTGCTCCTCGTCCAGCTCGCCCACATCGGCCAGCAAGTCGACAAAATCTTCCAGAAGGAACGCGATCAGGCCATCCCTGTCTTCAAACCACTGGATCTGGGCGCCCTTGACCCCCAGCACAGAGGCATCAAACGAATCGTCAAGGTGACACAGTGCCCACGGATCGTCGGTCATGCTTCTCTTCCTCAGGCTAAAACAAATGCCATATGTTATGCCTAGCTCTCGACTCTTGCCACCTTGGGCAACGAGAGGGAGGCGGCCAGACCGCCCAGTTCGGCGCGGCCCATGATGAAACTGCCCCGATAGGCTTCCGCCAGATCGGAGACGATGTTGAGACCCAGGCCCGAGCCCGGCACCTTCTCGTCGAGACGCACCCCGCGCAGCACCGCCTTGGCGATCTGATCTTCGCTCATGCCGGGGCCGTCATCCTCGATACGTAAGGTGATCCAGCCACCCAGCTCGGCGCTGGAGATGCGCAGCTCGCTGGCTGACCACTTGAAGGCGTTCTCCAACAGGTTGCCCACCATCTCGTCGAAGTCCTGCTCCTCCACCCCGACCGCCAGATTGGCGGGCACCTGCAGATCCACCGTTTTGCCCGGATAGAGGCGGGAGAAGGCGCGGCAGATATACTCCACCCGCGCCCGCACCGGGGTCGAGACCCCGAGGATCTTGGCGGCGCCGGTCACCCGCGCCTTGCCGAGGTGGTAGTCGATATGGCGCTGGATCTGGTCGAGCTGCTCGCCGATGGCGGCCTGATCCTCCGGCGGCAACTGGGCCACCTGATTGCGCATGATGCTGAGCGGCGTCTTGAGGGCGTGGGCCAGATTGCCGGTGTGGGATCGCGCCCGCTGCAGCAGCTCGCCGTAGTGGTGCAGCAGCCGGTTGATATCCTCCACCAGCGGCTGGATCTCCAGCGGATAGCGCAGCCGGAATCCCTCCTGATGACCCTCGTGAACCCGCCCCAGTTCGCGGCGCAGCAGGTGCAGCGGCCGCAAGCCGTAGACGATCTGGAACATGAAGCCGAGCACCAGACCGGCGGCTGCAAAGCCGAGACCGAGGAACAGGCTGATCCGGGTCTTGTTGAGGGTCTGGGTCAGGGCGCTGCTGTCCTTGGCCATCACCAGAGTGAAGACCCGATCAGAACCGGGTAGCAGCACGGTACGGGTCATGATCAGCAGGGGCTCCTTGTTGGGCCCCTTGCCGACGAAGAGGTCAGGATCGCCAAACGCCGACTTGAGGCCATCGCTCTTCAGGTTGGTATCCCACAGGGAACGGGAGCGCCCCACCACATCGCGGCTCAGCTCCAGCTGCCAGTAGTAGCCGGAGTAGGGTTGATTGAAGCGGGGATCAGAGAGGGAGCCGGTGACCACTGGCAGGCCAGTTTTGGCCACTTCCAGCCGGGAGAGCAGATCATAAAGCTGCAGGCGAAGGCCGTCGGCCTCCGCCTCCTGCCAGTAGTTGCGCATCATGGTCTGCAAGCTGAAACCGGTGGCGAACAGAAACAGCCCGCACCACACCAGCGCGATGGCGACCAGTCGCCCCCGCAGGGTTCTGACCAGCCTCATTCGTTGATCCGGTACCCGAGGCCGCGCACTGTTTCAATCAGATCGGGGTTGGTTTTCTTGCGGATCCGGCCGATGAACACCTCCACGGTATTGGAGTCACGGTCAAAATCCTGAGCATAGATGTGGTCGATCAGCTCGCTGCGCGACACCACCTTGCCCCGATGCTGCATCAGGTAACCCAGCACCCGGAACTCGTGGGCAGTCAGCTTGATGGGGGTCCCTTCGTACCACACCTGCGATGCCGCCATGTCGAGCCGCACCCCACCAATCTCCAGAATGGAGCTGGCGTTGCCTGCCGCCCGGCGCACCAGCGCATGGACTCGCGCCACCAGCTCGGCCACCTGGAACGGCTTGGTGAGGTAGTCATCGGCACCGGCGTTGAGCCCCTCGATCTTCTCGTGCAGCTGGCCACGGGCGGTCAGCACCAGCACCGGGGTATCGATCCCCTTGCTGCGCCACTCTTTCAGCACGCTCAGGCCATCGCGCCCCGGCAGGCCGAGGTCGAGAATGATGGCATCGTAAGGTTCGGTCTCGCCGAGAAAACCGGCCTCGTTGCCATCGTGGCAGAGGTCGGTGACAAAGCCGGAGAGGCGCAGCTGTTCGGCCAGCTGGCCAGCCAGAATTTTTTCGTCTTCAACAATCAGAATTCGCATGAACAGGCTTCCACACAGGGGTTATTCATCATCCTCGACCGGGGGCTTTGGCGGTTCGAACAGCCGCTCCAGATGGTGGCCCTTGGCCCACACCAGCTCAAGGTTGTCAGCCCGATAGGCTACCTTGATCACGCTGTTTTCCCGATCGATGACTCGCAGTTCATAGAGCCAGATACCATCCTCTTCCCCCAGATCTACCCGCAACACCCGCACCGGCAATCTGGCCGCCACCTCCATCATTTCATGGAAGGGCCGAACCCGTCCCTCATGGACAGCTTGCTGCAGCATGGCTTCATCAGGCGTGACCGCCTGTGCCAGCAACGGCAGCAATAACCCAAGCAGAGGGAGCGCTCTATTCATGGATGATTCATCTCCAAAAACCTAACATAATGGCGTTTATAGTCTGCCAGCCATGAATCCGGAATGAATATGATCCCGCGCAGTTTCCTGCTGATCCTTTGCCTGTTAAGTGCCACAAGCTGGGCGGCCCAGAGCCGTCTCGACATGGCCGGGCTGGTCAAACTCCTGCTGGCGCAAGGGTATCACGACATTCGGGAAGTGGAGCTGGAAGGGGACAAATTCGAGGTCAAAACCCTCAATCGCCAGGATCAGAAGGTGCATCTCATCGTCGATGCCTACACCGGCGAGATCAAACAACAAGAGGCCGATTAGGCCTCTTTTGCATTCCAGCGCCCCCGCATGGGGCGCAGCAGTTTCTCCCGCCTCGGCCAGAGCAGGGCGCAGGCCAGCAGCAGGTAGATGAGAGGCTCCCCCCAACCGCTCTTGAGCGACCACCAGTAGTGCACCGGCACCAGCAGGGCGATGGCATAGACCCAGTTGTGCAGCTTCTGCCATGCGGCGCCCATGCGACGCTGCAATGCGGGCAGCGAAGTGATGCTGAGGGCGGCAAGCAGCAACAACGCAACCATCCCCACCACGATATAGCTGCGCTTGACCAGCTCACCGCCAATCAGCCCCCAGTCAAACTGCAGATCCAGCCCCAGCCACGCCATGAAGTGGAGCAGCGCCCAGGCAAAACACCAGAGCCCGAGGGGGCGGCGCAGCTTGATAAGCTGCCCCTGCCGCCAGCGCTTGGCCAGCGGCGACACCAGCAGGGTGAGCAGCAGCAGGTTGAGCGCCCCCTTGCCGAGGTAGTGGATAAGCTCTGGCACCGGATCCCCCCCCAGCAGACCTGCCGGAATGGCAAAAACCAGCCAGAGCAGGAAGCCGAGGGAGCACAGATGCACCAGCGCCCGCAAGCCGCTGATATGGGCCTGTTTCAATCTCAGTACCATTGGCGCAGATCCATCCCCTGATAGAGCGAGGCGACTTCGTCACCATAGCCGTTGAACATCAGGGTCGGCTGACGCTTGGCTCCAAACCCCCCGCCCTCGCCGATAAAGCGCTCGCTGGCCTGACTCCAGCGCGGGTGATCCACCTGCGGGTTGACGTTGGCGTAGAAGCCATATTCATTGGGAGCCAGCAGATTCCAGGTGGTCGGCGGCATCTCCTCCACCAGCCGGATCGAGACGATGCTCTTGATGCTCTTGAAGCCGTACTTCCACGGCACTACCAGCCGGATCGGCGCGCCATTCTGGGCGGGCAGGGTCTTGCCGTAGAGCCCCATCGCAAGGAAAGAGAGAGGGTGCATCGCCTCGTCGATACGCAGCCCTTCGACGTAGGGATACTCTATACCGCCCCCCAGACTGGAAGCCTGCCCCGGCAGCTGTTTCGGATCAAACAGGGTTTCGAAGGCGACAAACTTGGCACGACTGTTGGGCTCGGCACGGCGGATGATCTCCGCCAGCGAGATGCCGTTCCAGGGCAGCACCATGGACCAGGCTTCGACGCAGCGCAGCCGGTAGATCCGCTCCTCCAGCTCGCTCTTGTTGATGAGATCCCACACATCGAGGGTAAAGGGCTTGGCCACCTCCCCCTCCACCTTGAGGGTCCAGGGTTCGGGTTTGAGGTAATGGCCGTTGCGAGCCGGGTCGGACTTGTCGGTGCCAAGCTCATAGAAGTTGTTGTAACTGGTGGCCTTCTCTTCCGGCGTTAGCACCAGACTGGCCGGGCGCTCCGCAGGCTTGCTGTTGAGCGGTTTGGTGGCTAATTGGGGAGCATCCTCTTTGCCGCGCAGCAGGTCGAGCACTCCGGCCTGAGTGGGAAACGCCAGAGTAGCCGCGCCCAGACCCAGCCCCTTGAGAATAAGGCGGCGGTCCTGATAAACGGCTTCCGGGGTGACATCCTGTTCGGTGAGGGGGTGGGCGGTACGACGCTTGATCAACATGAAAAACTCCCGGGGCTGAGTGAGGCAGTATGGATAAGACCCGCCCCGGCAGATTTTTATTTCACACAAATTTACATCATGTGGTGCAGGGGCAGTGCCTTGGCCATGGTGCCGACCAGAAACAGGACTACGAACACCAGCAGGGGAACGATCACATTTGGCGCCATCAGACTCACTCCATGAGCAGGACAGGGCCTCTAACTATGGCCGACTGTCAGGCCGGTCACCAATGAATTTTTTTCGCGAGCGCAAGCGTATTCCTGAGTTGAAAAGGGTGATGAAGATCACACACAATTCGGCCCCCGCTTGCCGCACCGATTGCCGGGGGTAGGCTGCCCATTTTGCGAAGCCAACTGAAGAGTCGCCCCATGAGCCCACTGATCGCCATCGCCATCACTACTGGAATTCTCTCCGCCGTTTGGGGCTGGATTGCCGTCGCGTTCGGCCTTATCTCCTGGGTCGGCTTTCTCGGCTGCACCAGCTATTTCGCGTCAAGCGGCGGCTACAAGGCGCTGCTGCAGACCATCTTCTGCAACACCAGCGGCATGCTGTGGGCACTGCTGCTGATCCATGGCGACAGTCTGTGGGGAGCGGGTGTGGCGGGTTATGTGATGACGGGGGTGGTCGCCACCCTGATGTGCGTACAGGCCAAGCAGCAGTGGCTCGGCTACATTCCCGGCACCTTTGCCGGTTGCTGTGCCACCTTCGGGGCGGCTGGCGAGTGGCGGCTGATCCTGCCCTCCCTCATCATTGGCGCCTTGTTCGGTTACCTGATGAAGGCGAGCGGCCTCTGGCTCTCCCATAAAACTCAAAAAGCCGATGCCGCTCCGGCGGTAGTTGATCCCGCCTGATTTATCCCTTCGATTTGAAGTTTGCTGCTTCAATGCCGTGCCGATTCAATAACTTGTAGAAATCGGTACGGTTTCTGCCCGCCATGTTGGCCGCCAGGGTCACGTTGCCCTCGGTGGTGCGCAGCAAACGGATCAGATACTCCTTCTCGAATTCGGCCCGCGCCTCGTTGAACGAGGGGATGCCGCCGCCGCCGCCACTCAGGGCGGACTCCACCATGGAGACCCCAATCACCGGGCTGCAACAGAGGCTGGCGAGCTGCTCCACCACGTTGCAGAGCTGGCGCACGTTGCCGGGCCAGGCAGCGGCCGCCAGCATCGCCAGCGACTCGGGCGAAAAACCCATGGCGGCGCAATCGCTGTGGCGGCTACGGTAATCATCGAGCGCCTGGCGGGCCAGCAGGGGGATATCCTCGCTGCGGGCACTGAGAGACGGCAAGGTGATATTGGCGACGTTGAGACGGTAGAAGAGATCTTCCCGAAAGCGCCCCTCCTCCATCGCCTTGACCAGATCCTGATGGCTGGAGCTGAGCACCCGCACCTCCGGCGTGCCCTGACCATACTCCTCCATCACCTGCAGCAGCTTGGCCTGCAGGGATTCGGAGAGGCTGCCAATCTCGTCGAGAAACAGGGTCGCCCCCTTGGCCTGCTCGAACAACCCTGACTGGCCATCTTCACCAAACAGCTGCAAGTCGAGTGACGCCCACGGAATGGCGGCACAGTTGATGGTATGGAGCGGCTTGTCGCGCCGCTGGCTGGCCTGATGCAGCGCCTGCGCCATCGCCCCCTTGCCGGAGCCTGACGGCCCCATGATCAGCACCGGCACCTCCATGGTCGCAATGCTATGGGCCTGGATCAGCAGCTGTTCCAGCTGGGGATTGCGGGTCAGGATCAGCGACTGCCACTCCTGCTGCTGTTTCGGCCGGGTCAAACTCAGCGCATGTTCGATGGTGGCGAACAGCTCATCCTTGTTGATGGGTTTGGTCAGAAAGCTGAAGACCCCGGAGCGGGTCGCCTGAATGGCGTCCGGGATGGTGCCGTGGGCGGTCATGATGATCACCGGCAAACCCAGCCACTGGGCCTGGATCCGCTCGAACAGCGCCAGACCGTCCATGCCGGCCATCCGCAGATCGCTCAGCACCAGATCGGCCCGTTGCTGACGCAACCGGTCGAGAGCCCCTTCCGCACTGTCGGCGGTATCCACTTCATAACCCTGACTGCGCAGCCGCATGCTCATCAGTTTGAGCAGGCTGACGTCGTCATCCACCAACAGGATCCGGCTCATGGTATTACCTCACGATTCTCGTTCAGCTTGCGCTGGTTGAGCTGGTCGTCGATAGCGGTCAGCTGCTCGATCTGGCGGCGCAGCCGCTGGATCTCCTGACTCTGGTCATCGCGACGGCTGTCGCGAGCCAGCAGCTGTTCGCCGAGGGCGATCCAGCTGCGTAAAAATGCCTGCGCATCGAGACCCAGTTCGGGCAGCATCTGCTTCAGGCGCGCCAGACCGGCGGTGCGATTGGCCACCGATTCGGCGGGGTGGGAGTCCACCATGGCCAGACTGACCCGGCTCTCCAGATCGTCGGCCCCTTTCAGACGCTGACGCTCCTGCACCCGTTGCTGGGGGTGACTGGCCAGCAGCCAGTCGGAGTATTGCAGACGCACCTGCATCTCCTTGTTGGCAAACTCCATCCGCTTGGCAAAAGCGATATCGGAGGACTCCCGCTGTGCCTGTTGCGGCAGCAAGGAGCAACCCGCGAGCAGCCCTGCCATCAGAGCTGGAAATACGCGTTGTATCTTCATAGTCCTCATTTCAACGTCAACCTGAAACAGACATCCGCCTGTTCATCCTCTACCAGAACCAGTTCCCCCCCCAGGCTGTTGGCAGACTCGCGGGCGATGGAGAGGCCCATGCCCGAGCCTTTCAAGAGACCTTGCCGCACAGTGCTGCCCTGCTCGAAGGGTTCAAAAATACGTTGCTGATCGGCCACGGGGATCTTGGGCCCCTCGTTGGCCACTTCCAGCCAGCTTATCTGTTCATACTGCCCTGCCCTGATCCAGATATTGCCCCCGCTGGCGCCGTAACTGACGGCGTTGGAGAAGAGGTTATCGAGGATCAGTCGTAGCCGGTAGGGCTCCGCCCACAGGGTAACCGGCACGGTCGGCAAGTGTACACGGATCTGCTTGGACTCCAATGCCAGCCGGTACTCGGCAGAAAGTTCCGACAACATCGGCAGCAGGGGGACGGGCTCCAGTTCGAAGGCCTCCTGCTGACTGAGCCGGTTGAAGTCGAGCAGCCGCTCGATCAGGGTCTGCAGGCGACGACTGTTCTCGTCGAGCATCTGGCAGATCTCCAGCTGATCCGGCGTCAAAGGCCCGACCAGCTGCTCGCAGAGCAGATCCGTCCCTTCCCGCAGCACCGCCAGCGGGGTCTTGAGCTCGTGGGATACATGGCGCAGGAACTGGTATTTCTGCAGCTCCAGCTCCTTGAGTTTGTCGTGCAGCCAGACGATCCGCTCCCCCAGCAATACCAGCTCGGCAGGGCCGTCAACCGGCTTGGGATCGGGTTCGACCCCGGCACCCAGACTCAAGATGCGCGACTCAATCTGTCGTACCGGGTGGATGATGAGGTAGGTGAAGATAAAGACCATCAGCAGGCTGAGCGCCGCCACCGCTCCACTCACCCACCAGAGCTCGCTGGTCAGTCCAGCAATAGTGAGCTGCACCCGATCCATGTGTTCGTCAACCCGGCTGCGGGTGACTATTTCGAGCTGCTTGTTGGCATCGTTGAACTGCTCCAGCTTGTCCCCCGCTACCGCAGCACGGGCCAGCGCGGCATCCTGCAGGCTGTCGAGCCAGGCCAGCCCCTGATCGAGCCCGCTGTAGAGCTGGCCGTCGGTGATGGAATTGCGGTGTTCCGCCAACAACACCCGATAACCATCGAGTTGCTGCTGGTAGCTGGTGAGACTGCGACGATCCCCCAGCACCGCGAAGCGGCGCAAGGTGCGTTCGATATCGATGGCTTGCGCCGTCAGCAGGGTAGCGCGGCGGGTATCCTTGACCGCCCGCTCCATCTCGTCGCTGGTGAGCTGACTGAGGTGGGCAAGGGAGGTGCTGTTGTGCCAGATCATGCCGCCCAGCGGCATCAATACCAGCACAAATCCCATCAATACCACCTGCAGCAGGGAGCGTGGGCGAACTTTGGTCATCATCTCTTCTCTTGCATTCTCACCGGTGCGCCAGCATAGCCGCACCGCCCCAAAAAACAAAACCGGCCAACAGGCCGGTTTGTATTATCTGGATTGTGGTGATTCACGCCAACGCGACAGATGCCAGACAGATAATCATGATCATCGCCAGCGCGCCCGAGGCGGTCAACAGCGCCCATTTCAGCTCCACACTCATGCAAACCTCCTTTCTGCCAATCAGTGCCGGATCACAATAGATAAGACTATGTTAAGCCATAGTTAATCCGATAACCGTGAGCTGCGTATACATTTCAGATGAGCCCAACCCAGGGAAGGTGAGCATGTTCTATCTGTGTAGCATTGGTTCCAATCTTGACCCGCATACCCATGTCAGCCATGCGCTGGCCGAGCTGCTTGCGAACGTCGGCCCCCTGCGGCTGAGTTCGGTGATCCGCACCAAGCCGGTGGGAATGCACTCCAGCCACGACTTTCTCAACTGCCTGCTGGTGGTGGAGAGCCCGCTCGATGCCGCCCGCCTCAAGCAGCACTTTGTCGCCCTCGAGGTAGCTCACGGCCGGGATCGCAGCGATCCGCTCTGCAAGGTGCACGATCGGCCGCTCGACATCGATATTCTGGCCAGCAACAGGAGCGGTGACTTTGCCTCGGCAGAGGTCGATTCCTATCTGGCGGAGCTGCTGGCCGAGCTCTATGGCCATGGCGAGGTACATGCCCCCAAGGTGGCGCTGCAAGTGACGCTCCCCGCCCCGTCGAGCAAGCTCAAACCCGGCAAGGGCTTGCTGACCCGGCAGGTCGGGCTGGAGCCACTGGTGCTCGGCAACCCCTCAGAGGGTGGCCAGCGCACGCCCGCCATCTACCTTGATGCTGGCACCCGTCATATAACTGTTCCCCATCAGTAACTGCACCGCCTGCCAGATGGGCTCAAGTCCCCCCTCCCGCGCCAGCGGTGTTTTCGCCAACACCTGCTGGCGCCACGCCTCGTCATGCTCGTCGAGAAACAGAATGGGGCCCGGCTCTATAGTGTTGACCCGAACCGCTGGCGCCAGCTCCCGAGCAAAGCTCATGGCCAGCGAATGAGCTCCCGCCTTGGTGGCCACATAGCTGGCAAAACGGGGGGCAGGGGCATGGATATAGATATCGGTGATGTGAATGATGCTGGCGTTGGGATTGCTGGCCAGCCGGGGGGCCAGCGCCCGGTTTAGCTGGAAGGGGGCCGCCATGTGTACCCGGTAGAACTGCTCGAACTGGGCCAGTTGCGCCGCCGGATCAGTTGCCTGCGGCTCGAAGGCCGAAGCGTTGTGGATCACCAGCGCCAGATCCTGATGGGCAGCCAGCACATCGATCAGCTTGCCAACGTCCTCTTCCCGGCCAAAATCCGCCTGCACCAGCTCGACCCCCAATGCAGCCAGAGTGGCCAGCTCCGGCCTCTCGCTGCGATAGCTGCCCGTCACCTGCCAGCCCGCTGCCATCAGCTGTTCACAGAGATAAAATCCGAGTCGACGGCCGCAGCCCGTAACCAATGCACGCATACGATCTCCTTTCCCTTTCATGGTCTTGCATGAACGAAGCCCGCCTGCCAGCGGATCACCGCCGATGGCTTGTGCCTATCAATCCCTGCGGCACAAGCCATTGGTCGCGGGCCACCCGCCCGCGTCATAGTGGCGGCATCCCCCTCTTGCGGAGTCACCACCATGCTGAAAGTACACCACCACATGGGTCGCCTGACCCACTCCCTCACTGCCGGACTCGGCCTGGCCGAGGCGCTGGATCGCCTGCATCAATCGGGTCTTGGCGGCCTGCCGGTGCTGGATGAGCAGAAACGGCTGATCGGCTTTCTTTCCGAACAAGACTGCATCCCCAGCCTGCTCACCGGCAGCTACCACTGCGATACCCGCATCCGGGTGGAGGATCTGATGAACCGCTCGCCCCTCTCGGTCGGGCCGGATGAGAGCATTCTGGAGCTGGCTCGCCAGATGGCCGATGCCAAGCCCAAGATCTACCCGGTGCTGCAACAGGGCAAGGTGATCGGCATCATCAGCCGCCGTCAGGTGATGCAGGCCCTCAACCAGCAGATGAAGGTGTGCCAGCAGACCTAGATCTGGTAACGCCCCTTGTCACCGATATCGAAGTGCAGGGGCATTCGCCACTTGGCCAGCGCCAGCAAGGTCAACAGGGCACCGCAGACCAGTGCCACCAGTGCGGCGGCCCACTCCACCCGCAACCACTCCAGCAGCCATAACGCCGGCAGCAATACGGGCACCAGCTTGATGCCGGGAATGGCGAAGCAAAACTGCTCCTTGAACGCCAGCCCGGAGAGGGTCGCCAACGCCGCCCCCAGCACCAGCGCATCCGGTGCCCCTACCGCAGCCAGGGCCAGCGCGCCCCAACCAAATCCCTGCAGAATCAGGCGAATCCGCTTGTCGTAGATATGCAGCGAGAAGCCGCAGATTGCGCTTGCCACTGCAAGTGACATCAACCATTGTGCCGACGGAAGCAGTGCCATCCCGCTCAGCAGCGCCGCACCGCGGCAAAGCAGCAACAGGGCAGCAGCACTCAAGCCAAGGCGGTAGAGCGAGACGGTCAACTTGTCGATCCCGTCCAGCGGGCTCTCGATTTCAGGATTTGCCATAAACAGTCGCTTCTAACGGATCAGGTGCCATCCAATATACTGGAATCAGGTCTTGGAATATCTTCAAACGGGCTCAGGAGACGTAGTTTGCGTGTGATCCCCCTGTTTTGGTTGCTGTTTCCACTCGGATTGCCCGCCAAAGAGCTGGTGATCTGCGGCACCATGGAGCCCCCGCTCAAGTATCTCGATGCCGATCAGAAACCCCGCGGACTCGATATAGACATAGTCACCGCCATCTTCGACAAGCTGGAGACGCCCTTTCGGATCGAGCTGGCCGACTCCGGCGCCCGCCTCACCCGCAATGCCGAAACCGGCGCCTGCGATCTGGTCATGACCCACTCCTACAAGGCGGAGCGGGAGAGTTATCTCATCTATCCCCAACAGGCCCATCTTCGCCACAGCTGGCACTTCTTCGTGCGCAAGGCGGACCTGATGAAGATCCGCTACGAAACGCTGGCCGATCTCAAACCTTGGCGCATCGGCGTGACCAAGGATTTCTCCTACACCCCTGAACTGGCAGCGGCCATGACCGACCCGGCCTATCAGTTTCAGGAGATCACTATGAACCAGCTGCAACTGCGCAAACTGCTGGCCGGACGGATCGATACCGTACCCATGCCGCTGGTCACCGCCTTCACCCAGATCAAGGAAGAGGGGCTGACGGGAAAGATCGATTACCTGCCCAAACCGCTCAAGAGCAGTCCCTACTTCAACACCTGGGCCCGCGCACGGGCGGATGCACAGACCCCAGCCCTGATGGCCGCCTACGATGCCGAACTGCTGCGCATGAAGCGCAACGGCAGCCTCAAGGCCCTCTACGACAAGTACGCCATCCCCTATATCGAACCCTGATCAAGGGGTCAGGGTTTCGCACGGGAGATGGATCTCTACGCCCTACCCCTTATACAACCCACCTCAAGGCTTCACATCCCGCAGGATAGGGTTTTGCAGCGAGATCAGGGTTTCAGTGGACTGGATCTCGTCGATGGTCTGGATCTTGTTGATCAGCACTATCTGCAGCTCGTCGATGGAGCGGGTCATCACCTTCATGAAGATGCTGTAGTGGCCGGTGGTGTAGTAAGCCTCCACCACCTCGTCCAGCGCCTGCAGCTTGGCCAGTGCCGAGGGATAATCCTTGGCACTCTTCAGATTGATCCCGATAAAGCAGCAGACGTCGTAACCCAGCTTCTTGGGGTTAACCTGCACCCGTGTCCCCTCGATGATCCCCGCCTGTTTCATCTTCTCCACCCGCACATGGATGGTGCCCGGGCTGACCGCCAGTTGTTTCGCAAGTTCGGCGTAAGGGATTCGCGCATTTTCCATCAGAGCGGTGAGGATGGCCTGATCGAGATTATCGATCCGGTAATTTTCCGGCATTTTTTTGCACTCCCGTTGACGATACCTCATTAAATAACGGCTTATTTTGAAGAAAAAAATACATAAAGCCTATTTCTATTATCGAATATTGAATTTGGTTGGCACTCCGTTGAAGAATCACCACATCCAACGGGGTTTGAAACAGGAATTCAGCATGAAACAGCACTACATTCGCAGCCAACAGCAGATCAGCTTCGTCAAAGAGATGTTCTCCCGCCAACTCGCCCAGCAACTGGGTCTGATGGAGGTGCAAGCCCCCATTCTGAGCCGGGTCGGTGATGGCACTCAGGACAACCTCTCTGGCCATGAGAATGCAGTGCAGGTCAAAGTGAAAACCCTGCCGGAGCACAGCTACGAAGTGGTTCATTCACTGGCCAAATGGAAGCGCCAGACTCTCGGTCGCTTCGGCTTCGGCCCGGGCGAAGGGATCTACACCCACATGAAGGCGCTGCGTCCGGATGAAGACAAGCTCACCCCCATCCACTCGGTCTACGTGGATCAGTGGGACTGGGAGAAGGTGATGCCGAGCGAGCGCCGCGATCTGGCCTATCTGCAGGAAACCGTGCGCGGCATCTGGGCCGCCATCAAGGCCACCGAGCGCGCAGTCTGCGCCGAACATGAGCTGACCCCCTTCCTGCCAGCCGAGATCCAGTTCCTGCACAGCGAAGAGCTGCTGGCCCGTTACCCGGACCTCGATGCCAAGGGGCGCGAGCGTGCCATCGCCAAAGAGCTGGGGGCCGTGTTCCTGATCGGCATCGGCGGTGCCCTCTCCCACGGCGAGCGTCACGATGTCCGCGCCCCGGACTACGACGACTGGAGCAGCCACAGCGAGCTGGGTCTGGCGGGTCTGAACGGTGACATTCTGGTGTGGAACCCGGTACTGCAAGACAGCTTCGAGATCTCCTCCATGGGGATCCGGGTCGATGCCGAGGCGCTGCGCCGCCAGCTGGCCATCACCGGCGATGAAGATCGCCTGCAGTACGACTGGCATCAGGATTTGCTGGCCGCACGGATGCCGCAAACCATCGGCGGCGGCATCGGCCAATCCCGTCTGGCCATGCTGTTGCTGCAAAAGGAGCATATCGGTCAGGTGCAGGTCGGTGTCTGGCCGGCCGAGATGAAAGCCGCCGTGCAAGGCATGCTGTAACGAATGAAGGCCATGCCGGCGTCATCGCGCGGGCATGGCAACAGGCAGGTGGCCGTCGGGGTTGAGCGAGCGCATCCCCGGCAGGCTGTAAGAAGCGAGGCCAGCAGTGGCCGCGCTTCGCAATCGGGGGCTTGCCCCTGCGACCCGCTCAACCCACGTCAGGTCGCTTCACTACATTCCTCCCGGCAATCTTCGGATTGCCGTTTTTTTGCGCCCGAATCCCCGCCACCAGATATGACAACGCCAGCCCGAGGGCTGGCGTTGCAAACATCGATACAGAATCGGTTACTGGGTCATGGTCAGGCCATTGCTGTCGGCCCCCAGCAGCAGTTTTTTGCCCGGAACGATGCGACCGGAGAGCAGGGCCTGCGCCAGCGGGTTCTCCACCTTCTGCTGGATTGCCCGCTTGAGGGGTCGCGCCCCGTAGACGGGGTCGAACCCGGCATGCACCAGCTTCTCGAGCAGCGCTTCGCTCACCTCCACCTCGTAACCCTGAGCCTCGAGACGGCCCATCAGGCTCTTGAGCTGGATCCGGGCGATGGACTTGATGTGCTCCTCGCCGAGGGGGTGGAACACCACTGTCTCGTCGATCCGGTTGATAAACTCCGGCCGGAAACTGCGGGTCAGCACATCCATCAGCATGGCCTTCATCTCGTCGTAATCCTTCTCGGAGTGGTGCTCCTGAATGAGATCCGACCCGAGGTTGGAGGTCATGATCACCACCGAGTTGCGGAAATCGACGGTCCGACCCTGACCATCGGTCAGGCGGCCATCATCAAGCACCTGCAACAGGATGTTGAACACATCCGGATGCGCCTTCTCCACCTCGTCCAGCAGGATCACCGAGTAGGGACGACGGCGCACAGCCTCGGTCAGATAACCACCCTCTTCATAACCCACGTATCCGGGAGGCGCCCCCACCAGACGGGCCACGCTGTGTTTCTCCATGAACTCGGACATATCGATCCGCACCATGGCATCCTGGGTATCGAACAGGAACTCCGCCAGCGCCTTGCACAGCTCGGTCTTGCCCACCCCGGTGGGCCCCAGGAACAGGAAGGAGCCGATGGGGCGGTTAGGGTCGGAGAGACCAGCACGGGAGCGACGAATGGCGTTGGAGACCGCATCGACCGCCTCCTCCTGACCAATCACCCGGCTGTGCAGCTGATCTTCCATCCGCAGCAGCTTGTCGCGCTCCCCTTCCAGCATGCGGGCGACCGGAATACCGGTCCAGCGGGCCAGCACGTCTGCAATCTCCACGTCGGTGACCCGGTTGCGCAGCAGACTGGTCTCCTGCATCTCGGCCTGAGTGGCGAGATCCAGCTGTTTCTCCAGCTCCGGAATGCGGCCGTACTGCAGCTCGGACATCCGGCCCAGGTCGCCTGCGCGGCGTGCCACGTCGAGATCCTGACGGGCCTGTTCCAGCGCAGCCTTGATATGCTGGGTGCCGGCGAGGGCGGCTTTCTCGGCCTTCCATACCTCGTCCAGCTCGTTGTATTCCCGATCTTTTTCGCCAATCTCCTGATTGATCAGCTCCAGACGCTTGCGGCTGGCGTCGTCGTCCTCCTTCATCAGCGCCTGCTGCTCCAGCTTGAGCTGGATGATGCGCCGCTCGAGACGATCGAGCGCCTCGGGCTTGGAGTCGATCTGCAACCGGATGCTGGCTGCAGCCTCGTCGATAAGGTCGATGGCCTTGTCCGGCAGCTGGCGATCCGCAATGTAGCGGTGCGACAACTGGGCCGCCGCCACGATGGCCGGGTCGGTGATCTGCACATGGTGGTGCAGCTCGTAACGCTCTTTCAAGCCACGCAGGATGGCGATGGTGTCCTCCACGCTCGGCTCTTCCACCAGCACCTTCTGGAAACGGCGCTCCAGCGCGGCATCTTTCTCGATGTACTGACGGTACTCATCCAGAGTAGTGGCACCGACGCAGTGCAGGTCGCCACGGGCCAGCGCTGGTTTCAACATGTTGCCCGCATCCATGGCCCCCTCGCCCTTGCCGGCGCCGACCATGGTGTGCAGCTCGTCGATAAAGAGGATGACGTTGCCCTCCTCCTTGGCGAGATCGGTCAGTACGGCCTTGAGCCGCTCTTCAAACTCACCGCGATACTTGGCACCGGCCACCAGCGCCCCCATGTCCAGCGACAGCACCCGCTTGTTCTTCAGCCCTTCCGGCACTTCGCCGTTGATGATGCGCTGGGCCAGCCCCTCCACGATAGCGGTCTTGCCGACACCGGGGGCACCGATCAGCACGGGGTTGTTCTTGGTGCGGCGTTGCAGCACCTGAATGGTACGGCGGATCTCGTCATCACGGCCGATCACCGGGTCGAGCTTGCCGATTTCGGCCCGCTCGGTCAGATCGATGGTGTACTTCTCCAGCGCCTGACGGTTCTCCTCGGCGTTGGCATCCTCAACCTTCTTGCCGCCACGCACCTTGTCGATGGCCGCTTCGAGTTTTTCTTTGGTCAGCCCCTGGGCGCGCAGCAGCTCGCCCAGCGTGCCCTTCTCGTCGAGGGCCGCCAGCACGAACAGTTCGGAGGAGATGAACTGATCCTTGCGCTGCTGGGCCAGTTTGTCGCAGACGTTGAGCAGGCGGCCGAGGCCGTTGGAGAGCTGCACGTCCCCTTCCACACCGCTGACGCGCGGCAGGCGATCCAGCTCCTCACCGAGACGGGAGCGTAGGGCGTTGATATCCATCCCGGTCAGGGTGAGCAATGGACGGATAGAGCCGCCATCCTGATTGACCAACGCGGTCATCAGGTGAACGGGTTCGATGAATTGGTGGTCACGACCCAGCGCAAGAGACTGGGCATCGGAAATAGCAATCTGGAATTTGCTGGTCAGGCGATCGAGGCGCATTGCACTCCCCCTTCAAACAGGCAGACGCCGCTTGCGCGGCAAACAACATAACTTTCTGAGATGAAAGATGAGGCCCGTACGGGCTATTTCAAGGGTTGTGACTGGTTATTTTTTCTGCAAGACGGGATAAGAACAGGATCACCGCCTCTCTCATACGGATCTGTTCTTGAGAGAGACGGGGTATTAGTTGGCGGGTGATTGCTTAGCGGGCCAACCAGATGAGGGAGGCCATACGGCCGGACTGACCGTCACGACGATAGGAGTAAAACTGCTCGCTATCGCTGAAGGTGCAATATTCGCCGCCATAGACGGCGGTAACGCCAGCGCGGGCGAGGCGCAGCCGGGCCAGCTGGTAGATATCCGCCAACCATTTGCCGTCGTTGGACGAAGGGACGAATGCCGCTTCTGCTTCAGCCTGCTCAGCCATAAAGGCCTCGCGCACCTCGCCACCCACTTCAAATGCTGTGGGGCCGATGGCCGGGCCCAGCCAGGCCAGGATCTCGCCCGGCTCACAGCCCATGGCTGCGATGCTTGCCTCCAGCACACCCTCTTTCAGTCCACGCCAGCCTGCGTGGGCCGCTGCGACCACGGTACCGGCCCGATCGCAGAACAGCACCGGCAGACAGTCAGCAGTCATCACGATGCAGGCCAGCTCCGCCTCATGGGCGCAAGCTGCGTCGGCATCCGGCGCCAGCTCATAATGGCTGCTGACCGGATGAACCACGGTGCCATGCACCTGATTAAGCCAGTTAAGGGGCCCCGGGATGGCGGCCGCCTGCTGCAAGCGGGCGCGATTGGCCTCGACTCGCGCCGGTTCGTCACCCACGTGGGCGCCCAGATTGAGACCGGCAAAGACCCCTTCACTGACGCCGCCATCCCGGGTGGTTGACAACGCCCTGACACACGCCGGGGCTGGCCAGTCGGGTTCGATCCATTTCATCTGTGACTCCTTCAATTCACCGATATAAAAACGGGGCTCCTGCAAGGGAACCCCGTTTGGCATCTGTTCGGGCCGGATGACGCCAGAAACCGACGCAGCAGGCCCTATCGCATCAGTTCCAGACTAAATCATCCGGATTGGCGAGCGTATCCGCGCGCAGCACTTCCATCAGCTCCACCATGTCTTGCGGTGTAGCTGAGTGCCACTGCATCACTTCCCCCGTGATGGGATGAGCCAGTTGCAGCATGGTGGCATGCAGCGCCTGACGGTTGAAGTTACGCAGTGCCTGGGTCAGCTCGGGGGTCGCGTTGCGCAGCGGGCGCAGACGGCCACCGTAAGCGGGATCACCCACCAGCGGGTGTTTGATGTGCGCCATGTGGACACGGATCTGGTGGGTACGACCGGTTTCCAGACGCAGACGCAGACGGGTGTGGCCACGGAACTTCTCGTGCACCCGGTAGTGGGTCACGGAGGGACGGCCATTGGGCACCACGGCCATGTGGGTACGCTGGGTCGGGTGACGGCCGATGGGCGCATCAACGGTACCCCCTGCGGTCATGTGACCGATGGCGATCGCTTCGTACTCACGGGTGATCTGGCGCGCCTGCAACGCTTCCACCAGATGGGTCTGGGCGGGTACGGTTTTGGCAACCACCATCAAACCTGTGGTGTCTTTATCCAGACGGTGCACGATACCGGCGCGGGGTACCTCGGCAATGCCGGGGTAGCGGTGCAGCAGGGCGTTGAGGATGGTGCCATCCGGCGTACCTGCGCCCGGGTGAACCACCAGACCAGCCGGTTTGTCGATCACCAGAATGTGTTCATCTTCATAAACAATGTTGAGCTCGATATCCTGGGCATCCCAGCGAGTATCATCTTCCAGCTCGACATTCACATGCACCTGCTGCCCGGCCAGAATCTTCTCGCGCGGGGTGTTGGCAACCTGACCGTCCAGGGTCACTCTGTCCTGTAAAATCCACTCCTTGATGCGGGTGCGGGAGTAGTCTGGAAACAATTCGGCCAGGGCCTGGTCGAGTCGCTGCCCGAATTGGTGATCCTGGAATTCGCCTGTCAGTTCAATATGCTGGCTCATGTATGGTCTCTTGAGCGGGGGGTATCAATTCGAAATAATCCGGGTATTCTAGCTTTTCTTTTAGCCAAGCATAACGGATACTTTGCCAATTTCGTGGAAATGGACCGGATGTTGTTGATGGGAAAGAAGTCTCACCTGCTGATGTCGCTCGCCTTGGTCGCTACCTTGATCACAGGCTGTTCCAGCACCAAACCCAAGGTACCCGACGAACCGCCGGAGACCCTGTACCAGAAAGCACGCCTCAAACTGGACGTTGGCAATTACGTGCAAGCCACTGAATTGCTGGAGGCTTTGGACTCTCGCTACCCGTTCGGTGCCTACTCCAACCAGGTGCAGCTTGACCTCATCTATGCCTACTACAAGCAGGATGATACCGCTCAGGCGATCGCCAATATCGACCGTTTTATCCGCCTCAATCCGGCGCATAAAAATATCGATTACGTCTTCTATATGCGCGGCCTGACCAACATGGCGGCGGATTACAATTTCTTCCAGAGCCTGTTCGGTATCGATCGGGACGACAAAGACCCTGCTTATGCCCGTCAGGCATTCCAGGACTTCAAGACCCTGTTGCAGAACTACCCCAACAGCGTCTATGCCGCCGATGCCCGCGCTCGCATGATTGGCCTAAAGAATCGTCTGGCCCGATATGACCTGAGCGTGGCCGAGTATTACGTGAAGCGTGATGCACTGGTCGCGGCCGCCAACCGGGCCAAGCTGATTGTCGAAACCTACCCCGACACAGCCGAAACCGAGAAGGCATTGGAGATCATGGTCGAGTCTTACGACTCTCTGAAGATGCCGCAGCTGGCCAAGCATGCCCGCGAAGTGCTGGCCAAGAACTACCCGGAGAACCGCCTCGGCCGTGGCTGAGTGATACGGATAAACCGGTAACAAAAAACCGATGCCTTGGCATCGGTTTTTTTATCGCTGCAATTTACCCTCAACTGTTACCCGCAGATAGCTCTGTAGATCTAGTTCAGCGTGACGGCGCCCTCCCTGCACCGTCATAGCAGGGCGTTACTTCGCGACATTACCCGCCACGTTCAGGGCATCCCAGGTGCGGGAGAAGGGCGGCGCATAGGCAAAGTCCAGCATGCCGAGCTGCTCGGTGGTCACTCCCATGGTGATGGCCACCGCCAGCGCGTCGATGCGGTGTACCGCCCCCTTGCGACCGAGGATCTGGCCACCCAGCAGCCGCTTGCTGCCCGCCTCATAGACCAGCTTGACGTGAATGTCGGACTGGCCCGGGCAGTAGTTGGTATGGCACTTGTCCTTGATCACCACGGTGCGATAGTCGATCCCCATCGCCTTGGCTTCCTGCTCGGAGAGGCCGGTACGGCCCGCTTCCAGCCCCAGCACCTTGAGCGCCGCAGAACCGAGGGTACCCGGGAACTCCTGCTCGGCCCCCGCCAGGTTCTCACCCACCATGCGCCCCAGCTTGTTGGCGATGGTGGCGAGCGGCACATAGACCTGCTGCTGCTTCACGCTGTGCCAGACGCTGGCACAGTCACCGGCTGACCAGACGTTGGCCAGCGAGCTGCGCCCCTGACGATCCACCTTGATGGCACCGTTGCCGAGCCGCTCGATGCCGGTGTCGGCCAGAAACTCGGTGTTGGGCTTGACCCCGGTGCAGACCACCACGATATCGGCCTCATACTCGCCCTGGCTGGTACGCACGCCGGTCACCCGACCATCCCCCAGCAGTGCTTCAACTCGCTCACCCAGATGAAGAGAGACTCCCTGCTCGCGCAGTTCGGTTTCGATGTGCTGGGTGATCTCGCCATCAAAGGCGTCGGGGATGACCCGCTCCGCCAACTCGATCAGGCGCACCTCTTTACCCTGATGGACCAGCGCCTCGACCACCTCCAGCCCGATAAAGCCGGAGCCAATCACCACAGCGTGGCGATTTTTCTTGTCTTGAACCGCAGCTTTGAGCGCAAGCCCGTCGGCCATCCGGCGCAGACCGAATACCCCTTGCTGCAGCAAACCGGGGATGGGGGGCATCACTTCGCGGGCACCGGTGGCAATCATCAGCCGATCGTAGCGGTCGGTGAAGGTGTCGCCGTTGTGCTCCACTACCAGAGTCTGGGCCGCCGCGTCGACGCTCAGCACCCGATGGCCAATCTTGACCTCGATCCCCTTGGCGGCGAACTGCTCCGGGGTGAACTCGGCCATGTAGCCGGGCTCCTGAAACTCGTCGCCGACGAAATAAGGCAGGCCGCAAGCACCGAAAGAGATCACCTCGGAGGCCTCATACACCACGATGTCGGCATCTTTGGCCAGACGGCGCGCCTTGGCCGCCGCACTCATACCGGCGGCTTCACCACCGATGATCAGAATTCTCATAGTTTTTCCTCTCAATGGCGCAGGGAGGGCATGCCCTCCCTGCGGTCTATGACGGGAAAGAGTCACCCCTTTCCACGAGCAGATCAACCGACAGCAAATCAGACGGTGGACTCTTCGCCGTCCAGACTCACTTCGTGATCGCTGTTGAACACATGCATGTCGGTCTCGCCCATCAGGCGGCTGGTGACCGTCCCTGCGGTGATGGAGCCGGAAACGTTGAGCGCGGTACGGCCCATGTCGATCAGCGGCTCGATGGAGATGAGCAGACCGGCCAGCGCCACCGGGAAGTCCAGCGCGGAGAGCACGATCAGCGCGGCAAAGGTGGCGCCACCGCCAATGCCGGCCACCCCGAAGGAGCTGACGGTGATGATGGCGATCAGGGTCATGATAAAGCCGGGATCCATCGGGTTGACCCCGACGGTCGGGGCAATCATCACGGCCAGCATGGCCGGATAGATACCGGCACAGCCGTTCTGGCCGATGGTGGAACCAAAGGAGGCGGCGAAGTTGGCGATCCCCTCAGGAATACCCAGCGACTTGGTCTGGGTCTGCACGTTCATCGGGATGGAGCCCGCACTGGTGCGCGAGGTGAAGGCAAACGCCAGCACCGGCGTGATCTTCTTGAGGAAGCGCAGCGGGTTGATGCCGACCATGCTCACCAGCAGCAGGTGCACGACAAACATGATGGCGATGGCGCCGTAAGAGGCCATCACAAAGCTGAGCAGGTTAAGAATATCCGCATAGTTGGAGCCGGAGACCACCTTGGTCATCAGCGCCAGTACGCCGAACGGGGTCAGGCGCAGCACCAGAGTCACCATTCGCATTACGATGGCATGAGCCACGGCCACGAAGTGGCTGAAGCTGGCGAAGATCTCCGGCTTCTTGCGGGCGATGCCGGTAGCGGAGAGGCCAATGAAGATGGAGAAGATCACCACGGCGATGGTGGAGGTCTTGCGCGCCCCGGTCATGTCGAGGAAGGGGTTGGCAGGAATGAACTCCAGCATCATCTTGGCGAAAGACATGCTCTCGACGCTGCCGAGGGTGGTCTGCAGCGCGGCACCACGGGCGCTTTCGGCGGCACCGGAGGTGAGCCCTTCAGCGGTCAGGCCAAACAAGTTGGACATCAGGATGCCCGCCCCGGCGGCGATGGCGGTGGTGAAGATCAGCACGCCTATGGTCATGGCGCTGATCTTGCCCAGCGCAGTGCCGCCATTGAGCTTCAAGATAGCGCTGATGATGGAGACCATGATCAGCGGGATGATGATCATCTGCAGCAGCTTCACATAGCCGCTACCCACGATATCCAGATAGTCGATGGTCTGAACAATGACGGGCGAACCTGCGCCGTAAAGCAGTTGCAACGCGGCGCCGAACAGAATACCGAGCCCCAGACCGGCAAATACCCGGCGGGTGAAGCTCACATGTTTTTCCTGTAACCGGTAGAGAAAGAACAGCAAGATGGCGGCGATGGCCAGATTGCCGATAACGCTAAATGTCATGGTATGACTCCCCAAAAAGCGGGCTTGGGCCCGAGAAACAAGAGCAAGCGCCATGCTTGCCCTGGCAACCGTGTCAGACGGTCTGCGCCGTCGTGACAAGAACAAGGGGGTCTATCGCCCCCTTGTCACAGATTCACTGCTTCTGCTGTTTCGCTCGCATGATGTTGATGATTTCGATGTCGGTATCCAGCATCCCCTCTTTGGAGAGGCGGCCCAGATTGGCGATGGTCTGGTCCACATCGTCGGAGACGATCCCCTCGCTCTGGGGGACATGCAGGTTGTTGATAGCCATCAGCGAAGACTTAACCGCCGCCGAGGTGGAAGTGGAGACCTTCATGGAGCAGGCGCTGCCCGCGCCGTCGCAGATGATGCCGGAGACATCGCCAATCATGTTGTTGATGCAGTGGCTGATCTGCTGATACTGGCCGCCCAGCAGCCAGGTGATGGCGGCACCGGCCCCCATGGCGGCGGTACTGGCGGCGCAGAGGGCCGACAGCTTGTTCTGATAGGTCTTGATGTAGATGGCCACCAGATGGCTCATCACCAACGCTCGGGTCAGCTGCTCGTCGCTCGCCTTGAGGAAGCGGGCAGCCGCGACCACCGGCATGGTGGCGGCAATGCCCTGATTGCCGGAACCGGAGTTGGACATGGCGGGCAGCATGGCGCCATCCATCCGTGCATCGGAGGCGGCGGAGGAGAGGCGCATCGCCAGGGTCATCAGGTCATCGGAGAGCAGCTTGCGCTCCACCTGCTCGGTGAGGATCTTGCCGATCTTCAGGCCGTAACCCTGCAACCCTTCGTCCGCCAGCGCCTGATTCATGGTGGCGGCCTCGCGGATAAAGTCGATCTCCGCCAGCGGCACTTCCAATGCAAAATCGACGATCTCCCGCAGGGTCATGGCCGGTTTGGCGGATTTGGCTGGCTGGATCTGCACGCCGGGGGCACTGGCCTGCTCCATCAGCACCTCGCCATCCTTCTCCATCAGGATGATGCGGGTGTGGTCGGTGCAGATCACCACCCGGGCACTGTGGCCTTCAACTTCGGCCAGCACCTCGGCGTAGAGCACATCCGGTACATCCTTCACATCCACCTTGATCACCGGCAGCAGCGCCTTGGCCGCTTCTACCTGTTCTGGTGTGAGGGTCTTGAGCACCTCCAGCCCGGCATCGGGATTGCCCCCTGTTATACCGACCGCAGCGGCTACCGGCAGGCCGATCATGCCGGTGCCCGGTACTCCGACCCCCATGCCGTTCTTGAACAGATTGCCACTGACCCAAACGCTGATGCGAGTCGGGGTCTCCCCCAGCAACTTGCGGCAGTTGGCCGCTGCCAGCGCCACCGACATCGGCTCGGTACAGCCCAGGGCCGGCACCACTTCACGCTTGAGCAGGGTAATAAAGTCGGTCCATTGTGCTTTCATCGCAGTGTTTCTCATGTTCAGAGTGCCCGCAGGCAGTTATTGCTTGTTCAGATCCGCCTTGTGATTACGGATATGCAGATAAACAGTATGACGGGAGATGCCGAGCATCCGGGCAACCAGCTGGGCCGCCTCCTTGATCTCGAAGATCCCCATGTCGAAGAGCCGGATCACTATCTCCTTGTTGCGCACCGTGCAGGAGAGCGAATCGTCCCGATCCACCTTCTCAATCACCTGGGTCACCAGATCGTCCACCGAGCTGGCAAAAGTCTCGTTGTTGAGCGGCGCTGGTGCCGCTGGCAACGCAAAGGTATCGAGCAGGCTGCCAAGGGAGGTATCCAGACTGAAGTTCACGCAGAGCATGCCGATGGGCTTGCCCTGCCGGTTGCTGATAGTGATGGAGGATGACTTCATCAGCGTCCCGTCGCGGGTACGGCTGAAGTAGCTGCTCCACTGGCTGCCCGCCTCCCCCTGCAAGCGGTTGAGGGCAAAGTCGGTGACCGGCGCGCCCTCCCGACGACCGGTGACATGGCCGTTGGCAATCTTGATAACCGATGCATCCAGCGTATCGAACGCATGCAACACCACCTCGCACCCTGCGCCAAACAGCGCGGCCAGCGCCTCGACCGCGGGCTCGAAACTGGCGATCAGATGACGTTCTTCATCCGTTAACGAATTGATCTGGTCAGTGGTGGCTGCTGTGGACATATATGAGTAACTTTGAGTAAACCGCAGTTGATTCTACTATCAACAAGATCAACTAATGTTGAGCGGCATCCCCTTTTTGCTCGCCATTATGCCCACCTTTTAACAAAGTGCGACAAATTGTGAAGCGGCGCACAGCAGGGCGGCAACTCAGAGGTGATAGCGGGCCAGCAGCTGCTTGTAGGCGGGAGTCTGTTTGAACGCCTTGAGGGCAGAGGAGAAGCGGATAGCCAGCTGGTCGTGGCCGGGCTTGTGGGTAAACGCGAGGAAGTTGCGGTTGTCGTCGGTCAGCAGGCGCGAGCCGTGGTTCACCTGATCCTGCAACCCCTGGGTATGCAGCAAGTAGCGACCGACCCGCTCGTTGAGCACCACCCCGTCCAGCCGACCTGCCATCATCAGATGCAGCTGTTTGATGGCATTCCCCTCCCCCGTCATCGGCATCCGGATCACCCCGGGATCGGTCAGAAAATCGGGGCTGTAGGCATAATCTTCCTGAATACCTATCCGCAGACCCTTGAGGTCGGAGAGCTGTTTGAAATCCACCGGACGGGCCGATGGATAGAAGAGCACTTCTCCACTGTAAGAGAGCGGCTCTTCGGGATAGTGGAGCCAATGCTGGCGGGAAGGTTCAAAGAAGACATCGAGCACCGCATCCCCCTGCCTGAGACGGGCCTGCTGCAGAACCCGCTTCCAGGGCAGCACCCTGATTTCAGTGCGATAACCCATCTGGCGCAACACGGTACAGGCCAGATCGAGATCGGCGCCAGCCAGCTCGCCATTGTCACCACGCATCACATAAGGGGGCCACAGCTCGGTCAGCAGCGTCAGAGTCGGCGGCTCGTCCGCCGCTACGGCCGAACCAGCACCAAACAGGAAGGCCAGTAGCCAGCCGTACCACCCGATCCTTCGCCAACCCTGACACCACATCATGGAGATCCCTCATGGTCCGTATGGATTGAGGATATACAAGGGATGAGCAATAAAAAAGGAGGCCGAAGCCTCCTTGATATCCAGTCTCTGAGTGGCACTTACAGTGCTTTCAGGATTGCCTCGACGCTGGCCTTGGCATCGCCAAACAGCATCTGGGTATTTTCCTTGAAGAACAGCGGGTTCTGGACACCGGCGTAGCCAGTATTCATGGAACGCTTGAAACCGATGACGTTCTGCGCTTTCCACACTTCCAGCACCGGCATACCGGCGATCGGGCTGCCCGGATCTTCCATCGCGGCCGGGTTGACGGTGTCGTTGGCACCAATCACCAACACGGTATCGGTATCGGCGAAGTCGTCGTTGATCTCGTCCATTTCCAGCACGATGTCATACGGCACTTTCGCTTCCGCCAGCAGCACGTTCATGTGGCCAGGCAGACGACCGGCCACCGGGTGGATACCGAAGCGCACCTTGACGCCACGATCACGCAGCTTCTGGGTGATTTCAGCCACCGGATACTGGGCCTGCGCCACCGCCATGCCGTAGCCCGGGGTGATGATGACGGAGCTGGAGTTCTTCAGCAGGTCAGCCACTTCCTCGGCGCTGGTTTCGCGGTATTCGCCCATCTCCTGATCAGCCGTGGAGGCCACGCCGTCGGAGCCGAAGCCACCGGCGATCACGGAGATGAAGGAGCGGTTCATCGCCTTGCACATGATGTAAGAGAGGATCGCACCGGAGGAACCTACCAGAGCACCGGTGACGATCAGCAGGTCGTTGGAGAGCATGAAGCCCGCCGCCGCTGCCGCCCAACCGGAGTAGGAGTTGAGCATGGAGACCACGACCGGCATGTCTGCGCCACCGATGGAGGCAACCAGATGCCAGCCGAAGGCGAAGGCGATCAGGGTCATCACCAGCAGGGCGAAGGTAGAGCCGCCCGCGTTGACGAAGTAGACCATCAGCGCCAGAGAGGCGACCACGGCCAGCAGGTTCAGCTTGTGGCGGTGCGGCAGCATCAGCGGCTTGGAGGAGATGAGACCACGCAGTTTGCCGAAGGCAACCACGGAACCGGTGAAGGTTACGGCACCGATGAAGACGCCCAGGAAGATCTCGACCAGATGGATGTTCAGCATAGCGCCGGTCAGGTGCTCGACCTGGGCAACGCTGTTGGCCTGCTCGAACGCCGCACGGGCGGCTGCCAGGGTGGCATCCAGATTGGAACCGACGGAGACGACAACCTCAGCAGGTGCAGAAGGGTGCAGATCGATGAAGCTGTTGAAGCCCACCAGCACTGCCGCCATACCCACGAAGCTGTGCAGCACGGCCACCAGCTCGGGCATCTCGGTCATTTCGACCTTGAGTGCCAGACGCACGCCGATGGCACCGCCGATCACCATGGCCAGGATAATCCAGTGAACGCCACTGGTCTCCGGGTTGAATACGGTGGCGAGCAGGGCGATAGCCATACCCGCAATACCGAACAGGTTGCCATGCTTGGCCGTTTCTTGCTTCGACAGTCCCGCGAGACTGAGGATGAAGAGCACGGCGGCAACGATATAGGATGCTGTTACCAGTCCTTGAGACACGTTAAACCCCCTTAATCCTTACGGAACATCTTCAGCATGCGCTGAGTGACGGTGAAGCCGCCGAAGATGTTGATACTGGCAATCAGCACGGCGATGAACGCCAGCGCGGTGACCAGGGTCGACCCTTGCCCGATCTGCAGCAGGGCACCGACCACGATAATGCCGGAGATGGCATTAGTGACCGACATCAGCGGCGTGTGCAGGGCGTGAGAGACGTTCCACACCACGTAGTAACCGACCACACAGGCCAGGATGAATACGGTGAAGTGGGAGAGGAAGGCTGCCGGGGCAACGGAGGCGATCCAGCCGAAGGCGGCGATGCCGAGGGCACCGAACACGAACTTCTTGTTGGAAGGCTTGGCCTCTTCCTTCTTGGCTGCCGGTTTGGCGGCGGCCGGTTTCTGCGGGGCAGCAGAGACGGAGATGGCGGGCGGCGGGAAGGTCACTTCACCGGCCTGGATCACCGTCATGTTGCGCTGAACCACGTCTTCGAAGTCGATGGCAACGTTGCCGTCCTTCTCCTTGCACATCAGCTTCATCAGGTTGACCAGGTTGGTACCGTAGAGCTGGGAGGATTGGGCAGGCAGACGACCCGGCAGATCGGTGTAACCAATCACCTTGACGCCGTTGTCGGTGACATGCAGCTCACCCGGCACTGTGTATTCACAGTTACCGCCAGCCTGAGCGGCCATGTCCACGATGACAGAGCCCGGCTTCATGCTGTCGACCATCTCTTTGGTGATCAGCTTGGGAGCCGGCTTGCCCGGGATCAGGGCGGTGGTGATGATGATGTCCACCTCTTTGGCCTGCTGGGCGAACAGCTCCATCTCGGCCTTGATGAACTCATCGGACATGACTTTGGCGTAACCATCGCTGGATGCACCGTCTTCGCCACCGAAGTCCAGCTTGAGGAATTCCCCACCCATGGATTCGATCTGCTCGGCCACTTCCAGACGGGTATCGAACGCACGCACGATGGCACCGAGGGAACCGGCCGTACCGATGGCAGCCAGACCGGCAACACCGGCACCGATCACCAGTACCTTGGCAGGCGGCACTTTACCGGCTGCGGTGATTTGACCGGTGAAGAAGCGACCGAACTGGTGCGCAGCTTCAACCACGGCGCGATAGCCACCGATGTTGGCCATGGAGGAGAGGGCATCGAGGGACTGGGCACGGGAGATCCGCGGCACCATATCCATCGCCATTACATTGATGTTGCGCTCGGACAGCTTCTTGACCAGCTCGGGGTTCTGGGCAGGCCAGATGAAGCTAATCAGAGTGGCGCCATCTTTAATTTGTGCGATCTCGGCATCGGTCGGCGCATTGACCTTGAAGATAAGGTCGGCTTGCCAGACATTCGGCACCACGCTGGCACCGGCAGCCTCGAAGGCGGCATCATCGAAGCTGGCCGACAGGCCTGCGCCGGTCTCGATGGCGACCTCGAAGCCGAGCTTTTTCAGCTGCTCGACGGTAGCCGGGGTCGCTGCGACCCGGGTCTCACCGGCGAGACTCTCTCTCGGTATTCCAATCTGCATGACTATTCCCTGATGGTTAATAAACAATCGCTGCCCAGTGTCTCACTTCTGACGAAACAAGACATGACCAAAGTGCAGGTCCAGGGCTCTTTGTTATGAAAATCAGTAGGCTTTACCTCAACCTCCTGTCATGGTCAGGCCCCCGCTTTTCAGGCGCGAAGGTGATTAGTATCAAATTTTGGAGTTTTATTACAACCGCAGTCCCGACGGCACTCGTACAGAATTCAGCCCATCCCTGGCTACGATTAAAAAAAACAAACCAAATTAGAGGCTTATACCAGTAAAAACGGCTGAAAAAAGTGATCCAACCAGTCAAAAAAAATGTTTTACCGGCCCTCTATCTTAGCGTTTTTTGTTCTTACGAAATCCGCTTTCGTCTCACTTCTCGCAGCGAAACGCCGAAAAGTAACATTTTCCCAACAAAAGCGGGGCCGCTCAGCCGCCAGATAGCGGGAGAGGGCCCCGGCAATTCAATCGTTTCGCCCGTTTGGCACCGATTGGCGGCCCTTACCAGGCCGCTTCATAAATATGCTGGCTCTGCACCAGATCGATATCGCCGTGCTCGCCCAGACGTGTCATACCGTGCTCACCCAGCTTGCCGATCAGGGTGTCGATACCCAGATCTTTCAGACCGTAGTCGCGCAGCCGGGTCTTGACCCCCATCCGCTCGAAGAAGTCGCGGGTCGCGGCGATGGCATCGTCGATGCGCTCCGCTTCGCTGCCGCTGTTCAGACCCCACACCCGCTCTGCGTATTGCAGCAGCTTGGCATGCTTCTGTTTGCGCTTGGCCTGCAGCAGGGCGGGCAGCACCACCGCCAGAGTTTGGGCGTGGTCGAGGCCGTGCAGGGCAGTCAGCTCGTGACCCAGCATGTGGGTGGCCCAATCCTGCGGCACACCGGCGCCGATCAGGCCGTTCAACGCCATGGTGGCGCTCCACATGATGTTGGCGCGCACCTCGTAGTTGTGCGGCTCGGCCAGCGCCTTGGGGCCCTCTTCGATCAGGGTCAGCAGCAAGCCTTCAGCGAAGCGATCCTGCACCTTGGCATTGACCGGATAGGTGAGGTACTGCTCCACGATGTGAACAAAGGCATCTACCACCCCGTTCGCCACCTGACGCTCGGGCAGGGTGTAGGTGAGCACCGGATCGAGCACGGCGAAGCGCGGCATCACGAACGGCGAGAAGAAGTGCACCTTGTCGCCACTGCTGCGACGGGTGATGACGGCGCCCATGTTCATTTCGGAACCGGTCGCCGGCAGGGTCAGCACTGAGCCGAGCGGGATGGCGGAACGCACTTCGCTGCCGACGGTCTCGAGAATGTGCCAGGGATCCTTGGCCAGATCGTAGTGCGCGGCAGCGGCGATAAACTTGGTGCCATCGAGCACGGAACCACCGCCAACGGCGAGCAGGAAGTCGACCCGCTCGGCACGGGCCAGCTCCACGGCGCCCATCAGGGTCTCGTAGGCCGGGTTCGGCTCGATGCCGCCAAATTCAAACAGGGTCATGCCAGCCAGCTCGTTGCGGATCTGCTCCAGCAAGCCGCTGCGTACCACGCTGCCGCCGCCATAGGTGATCATGACGCGGGCATCGCTCGGGAGCTGCTCGCGCAACTGGGCGATCTGCCCTTGGCCGAACAGGATTTTGGTCGGGGTATGGAGAGTAAAGTTGTTCATCGACATTGCCTTCTTCTGATAGTCAGGGCGGCCTGGCCGCGAAATCGTGATTGCATTTTTCTCCAGAACCAGACTACCATCAAGACAACATCCTGCTTGATTCTTGCCTATTTCTACAAAGCAGCGAAAACCAGAACTGTCGAATCAAAGAGCCCCCATGCAAAACCGTTACAGCGACCTCGCAACCAGATTGACCCGCCACGTCACCGCCCCCGGCATCACCCCATCACCGGTGAAACAGGTCAACCTCATCTATACCACCGAACACCATGGCCGCACCCCGGTGCTCTACCAACCGCGGATGATCGTAATCCTGCAGGGGCACAAGGTGGGTTATCTGGCGGATCAGGTGTTTCGCTACGACCCCAACCACTATCTGCTGATGACCCTGCCGCTGCCCTGCGAGTGCGAGTGCTTCGCCTCCCCCGAGCAGCCGCTTATCGGTTTTACCATCGAGATCGATCTGGTAACCCTGCAAGAGCTGCTGCTGGAGCTGGGCGATGCCCTGCCCGCCCCCGCGCCACAAAAGAGCGGCGTCCACTCGGTCCCCCTGTCGGAAACCATGTTCTGCGCTGCCGAGCGACTGATCGAGCTGATGGACAACCCGCTGCACGCCAGGGTGCTGGGGCCTCAGACGGTGCGGGAAATGCTGTTCCACGCTCTCACCGAGGGGGGCGGCCCGGCGCTGCAAGCGCTCGCCAATCGCCACAACCATGTGGGCCAGATCGCCAGGGTGCTGCGTATGATAGAGTCCCGTTATGCCGACAACCTCACCATGGAGGAGCTGGCGCGGGAGGTGAACATGAGCGTCTCCGCCTTTCACCACCACTTCAAGGCGGTCACCGCTACCTCGCCGCTGCAGTACATCAAGTCGTTTCGCCTGCACAAGGCGCGGATGATGATGCTGCACGACGGTATCAAGGCGGGCACCGCGGCGGCCAGAGTCGGTTACGAGAGCAACTCCCAGTTCAGCCGGGAGTACAAGCGCTTCTTCGGCAGCACGCCGACGGATCAGGCCTCCCGCTTCCGGGATGGCCAGCTGCGCATCATCGAGGGATAACAAGAGAGGGATTACTTATGCGTTCACTGCTTTGCCTGTTCACCGCTTTACTGCTGACGGCCTGTACCGGGATTGCCGATGGCATTCGCCCCGTTACCGGCTTCCAGCTCGATCGTTATCTCGGTACCTGGTACGAAATCGCCCGCCTCGACCACAGCTTCGAACGGGGGCTGGAGCAGGTGAGCGCCACCTACAGCCTGCGGGACGATGGCGGCGTCAAGGTGCTCAACCGCGGCAAGCAGAGCGATGGCAGCTGGCGCGAAGCCGAGGGCAAGGCCTACTTCGTCGGCAACCCGGACGAGGCGCGGCTCAAGGTGAGTTTCTTCGGCCCCTTCTACGGCGGCTACAACGTCATCGACCTCGATCCCGATTACCAGCTCTCGCTGGTGACCAGCTACAACCACGACTACCTCTGGATCCTCGCCCGCTCACCCAACCCGCCCAAGGCGAAGGTGGATGCGCTGGTCGCCAAGGCGAAGTCGCTGGGCTTTGCCACCGACCAGCTGATTTGGGTCAAGCAGACCCCTTAAGCCAGTCGTAAAATAACAAAGGGCAGCCCGCGGGCTGCCCTTTCTGTTGCTGGCATGGCGGGATGATCAGAGCCGGAAGCGGCCGATCTCCTGCTCCAGCCGCTCGGTCAGCGACTTGAGTTCGGCCGCCTGCGCCGCCTCGTTGCCCGCCTGCTCGGCCAGCTCTTGCGAGACGTGGCGGATATTTTCGGTATTGCGGCTGATCTCGCCGGTCACCGAGGTCTGCTCCTCGGCCGCCGCCGCGATCTGGGTCGCCATGTCGCTGATGGAGCCGATCGCCTCGTTGATCCGGGCAAGGCTCTGGTTGGCCGCTTCCGCATCCTCGACGCTGGTACCCGCCAGCTGACGGCTGGTCTCCATGCCACCCACGGCGCGACGGGTGGTCTGCTGCAGGGTCTCGATCATCTGCTGGATCTCGTCGGTGGAGTCGTGGGTACGGCGCGACAGCACCCGCACCTCGTCCGCCACTACCGCGAAGCCGCGGCCCTGCTCACCGGCCCGGGCCGCCTCGATGGCGGCGTTGAGCGCCAGCAGGTTGGTCTGCTCGGCGATGCCGCTGATGGTCGCCAGAATGCCGCTGATCTTCTGGGCATGGCTGTCGAGCTCATTGATGATTTGGCTGGCATCGGCCACTTCGTCCGCCAAACCGGTAATGCTGCGCTGACTCTGGCCAACCTGGGATTGACCGGCGACCGCCAGTGCGACCGCATCGGTGGCGGTGGTGGCGGCAAACTCGGCGTTGCCGGCGATCTCCTGGGTAGCGGAAGCCATCTCGGTCACCGCGGTCGCCACCATCACGATCTCGTCCTGCTGCTGGCGTACCCGCTGACTGCGGGCCTGCGCCCCGGCCGCCTGGGCGCGAGACTGTGCCGCCAGCTCGACGGTCACATCCCGCAACCGGCTGACGATGCCGTGCAGCCGCGCCACGAACTGGTTGAAGTTCTGGGCCAGCTGACCCACCTCATCCTTGCTGTGGGTGTTGATGTGAACGGTGAGATCCCCCTCGCCGTGGGCAATGTCGTGCAGGGCGTGCGCGACCCGACCGAGATCGGCGAACAGGTATTTGAAGGTAGCGGTGAGCAGGGCACTGAACACCAGCATCAGCACCAGGGTCAACCCCACCAGCTCCCACAGCAGACTGCTGAGCGGCGCCTCCAGCACATCGCGATACATCACCATGGCCAGCAGCCAGTCGGTGCCCGGTACCGGTTGTACCGCCAGCAGCACGTCGCGCCCGTCGAGGGTGGCGGCGTGCAGCTCGCTGTTTTCGCGGCCCCACTGCTGGAAGGTGGCGGCAGAGAGCCCCGGCGCCAGCTCGGCGATGGGCTTGAGCGCCAGCTCCTTCTGCGGATGGCCGACGATGAGGCCACTGCTGTCGAGCAGCATGGCGTAGCCCTCACCCTGCACCTTCATCGCCAGCACTTCGTCGATCAGCTTGTCGAGCGCCAGGTTGGCCCCCACGGCACCGACCAGCTCCCCCTGATGGCGCACCGGCTCGGAGAGGGTGACCACCAGCTTCTGCATGGTGACGCTGACATAGGGGGCGGTGACGATCAGCTGCCCCGCCTTCACCGCATCCTGATACCAGGGGCGCTCGCGCGGGTCATAGTTGCCGGTGTTGAGGGAGGGATCCTGCCGGGTCATCACCCCCTGCGCGGAGCCAAAATAGGTGAGGCCGAACCCACCGGAGGTGTAGGCCTGCTTCAGGTGGGGCACCAGCTCGGCTTGGGGGTTATCGCTGATCAGATTGACCAGCGCATGGACGGTGTTCTTGCGATCCGTCATCCATTCGCCGATGGCGACCGAGTAGGCGTGGCCATAGTTGACCGCCTCGCTCTGGATGGCGCTCATGGTGCGGGATTTTAGGGTGTGAAAGGCAACGATACCGAGCAGTGATGCCATCAGCAGCACTACGCCAAGACTGGTGGCCAGCAGCTTGCCGCGCAGAGAGAGGGTCATGACGACGAATCCTTGTTGTTGTGTCAGGCAGGGAAAACCCTGATGTATCAAAGGCTATCGGCCGCAATATGAACAGACTTTAGTGAATCTGTATATTTTCCCATCTATCAACAACAGAACGCGCTATTCGTGTGAACCAGATCGCTATTCCATGCTACTGACTCTTGTAACAACAAAGCAGCAGGCCGCCCGAAGGCGACCTGTCACTTACCCCTGATATGCACCGGCGGAGTAGGTCAGCTCATAGCTGTGGCTGTAGATCTCGACGATATTGCCGAAGGGATCTTCCATGTAGACCATGCGGTAGGGTTTCTCGCCCGGGTAGTACTCACGCACCGGCATCCGCTGCTTGCCGCCCGCCGCGACGATGCGCGCCGCCAGCCCCTCGACATCCGGATCCTGCACGCTGAAGTGGAACACTCCGGTCTTCCAGAATTCGAAGTTGTTCTCACGGCGCTCGCTGTTGGGGAACTCGAACAGCTCGATGCCGATCTTGTCGCCGGTAGAGAGGTGGGCGATGCGAAAAGAACCCCAGCCCGGACCGAACACGTCGTTGCACATCACGCCGATGGCGGAGTCATCCTCGGTGATGGTGGTCGCCGGCATGATGAGATACCAGCCCATCACCTTGGTATAGAACTCGACCGCTTTGTCGAGGTCAGTCACCGTGATACCGATATGGGAGAAGTTGCGTGGATAGGTCATACGTCACCTTGAAATTGTGTGTGGAAAACAGGTGACATGATAGGAAGGGGCGACATAATGAAAAATAAGGTCAAACTAATGGAAGGCATAAATTAAATTTATGGTTAATCCACTCTGGCTCCACACCCTGGTGGTGGTGCATGAAACCGGCAGTTTTACCCGCGCCGCCGAGCGGCTGGATCTCACCCAGGCCGCCGTCAGTCAGCATATCTCGCGCCTCGAGGCCGAATTTGGCACCCTGCTGCTGCGCAAGCCTCGTCAGCTGGAGCTCACTCCGCGCGGGCTGGTGCTGCTCGACTTCGCCCGCCAGCAGGCGCAGGCCGCCGAACAGCTGCGGGCGCGCCTCTCTGACGATGACCCTCACCGCGGCGCCATCACCCTGTCCACCCCCGGCAGCATCGGCCTGCTGCTCTATCCCCTGCTGCTCGACCAGCAACAGGAGCACCCCGGACTCACCATCCAGCACCGCTTTGCCCCCACCCCCGACATAGTGCAGGCGATACTGGCAGGGCGCAGCGATCTGGGACTGGTGGATCAACCGCCGGAGCACCCCAGCATCGCCGCCGAGCCTTTCGCCCGCGAACCCCTCTGCCTGGTGGTGCCCAACAATGGCAAGGAGCCGAGCTGGCAGCACCTCTGTCAGCTCGGCTTTATCGACCACCCGGATGGCCGCAGTATGGCACAACGCCTGTTGGGACGACGCTACCCCGGCCAGCGCGTTGACGAGATCCCGCTGCGCGGCTTTACCAACCAGATCGGCCTGATCCTGGAGCCGGTCGCCCGTGGCCTCGGCTTTACCGTGCTGCCCCGCTTCGCCGTCACCGCCTTTGCCCAGCAGGAGAAGATCCGGGTGATCCAGAGCAGCATTGAAGTGATCGACACCCTCTGGCTGATCTACCGCGCAGAGTGGCCACTCCCCGCCCGCCACCAGCGGCTGGTCACCGTCCTGAAACAGCGGGTTGCTGCACATTGAACACTCTTGCGGCAGACATCGAGATCAATGTGGCCACAGTCACCGGACTGCTAACGGCAAGAAGGAGAAGAGAAAGGAGAGAGGGATAAATTGGCGAACGCCGGAAATGCGAAAGGCCAGCTCAATGAGCTGGCCTTTCTGAAAATGGCAGGGGCGGCAGGACTCGAACCCGCAACCATCGGTTTTGGAGACCGCTGTTCTACCAATTGGAACTACGCCCCTGCAACAAACGAGGCGTAGTATACAAAGTGGAGATCAAAGGTAAAGGCTTTTTTTACGCTTTCGATGCGATTGCACAAATCCCGAACAAGTCGCGCTTGTTTGTGCAGCAAAGCGGGATAACTTGCTGTATTTGCAGCCCTGCCGGGGTAGGAATGGAACATAAATGGGGGTAGGGTGAAATCAGGTACCGGGAGGCCACTTATGCTCAATTACCGACTGCTCCAACAACTGGCGCCCCTCAACTTCAGGGATGAACGCAAAACAGAGTCCCTGCCCGCCTATCTTGAACGGGTCGCGCCGCTGGTGCCCTTTATTCCTGAAAATGTGCTTTCCCAGTGGATTTACCGTCATTGGCGCGGTTTTGAGTCCAACTGGAGCTTTATCGATCTCGCCAACCATCAGTTCACCTGTGAAAGCTGGCCCACCGCGCAACTGGTGGATCAGGTGGACTCCCGCCATATGGAGGTGATCGAGCGCTGGGGGGAGATGCTGCGCAGCAACCGCTATGTGCGTCGCTCCTGGCTCGGCGAGAAGATGCTGAACGACGGCACCTGGCCCGAACCTGTCATCGTGCTGGTGCCGGAGGAGGGTGCCAGCTACCCGAACGGTCATCCCCTGCCCCGCCCCTATTGCCTGCTGGAAGGACACCACAGACTCGGTTATTTGCGCGCCATGGCCCGCGATGGGGAATCGCTGCAAGAGACGCACAGAGTGTGGATTTGTCGTCATGTTTCCGCCACTTAAACGTTTTTCATGCTGAAATTGGCACCGGAAATAAAATTTTGACAATTAAAAATGCGGCCCTATAATCTGTCCGGTTTTGAAAAAGGTCGGGACGAAACGATGCAGTTTTTGATTCAGAAAACAGCCTTGCAGACGGGTGGTGCGCACCAGAGCGGCCCCGTTGTTTCCGGTTCCCACCCCAACGATCCCCAGTTATTTTTAAAAAAAGCCCCTGTTTCAGGGGCTTTTTTTTGTGCCCGAAAAACCTCCAATGATGTCAAAGGGAATGCAGACGATGACCAATCCACTCTATAAGAAACATGTCATCTCCATTTCGGACCTGACCCGGTCAGAAATGGAACTGGTAGTCTCAACCGCACAACGGTTGAAGGCTGAACCTGACACCAGCCTGTTGAAAGACAAGCTGGTTGCCAGCTGCTTCTTCGAAGCCTCCACCCGCACCCGCCTCTCGTTCGAGACCGCGGTACAGCGCCTTGGCGGCAACATCATCGGCTTCGCCGATGGTGGCAACACCAGCGCCAAGAAAGGCGAGACGCTGGCTGACTCCATTAAGATCATCGGTTCCTACTCGGATGCGGTGGTGATGCGCCACCCGAAAGAGGGCGCGGCCCGTCTGGCCTCCGAGTTCTCCCGCGTGCCGGTCATCAACGGCGGCGACGGCTCCAACCAGCATCCGAGCCAGACCCTGCTCGACCTGTTCACCATCCATGAGACCCAGGGCCGTCTGGACAACCTCAACGTCGCCTTCGTCGGTGACCTGAAATATGGCCGCACCGTGCACTCGCTGGCCCAGGCCCTCAGCCTGTTCAACTGCCGCTTCTTCTTCATCTCCCCGGAAGCGCTGGCGATGCCGGACTACATCTGCGAAGAGCTGGAAGAGAAGGGTATCCAGTTCAGCGTCCACCAGACCATGGAAGAGGTGATGCCGGAGCTGGACATCCTCTACATGACCCGCGTCCAGAAAGAGCGCTTCGACGAGACCGAATACAAGCACATGGCCGCCAAGTTCATTCTGGAGCTGGCGACTCTGGAAGGGGCCAAGCCCACCATGAAGATCCTGCATCCCCTGCCCCGCGTCGACGAGATCGATGTGGCGGTCGACAAGACCCCCCACGCTTGCTACTTCCAGCAGGCGGAGAACGGGGTCTATGCACGCCAGGCGCTGCTGGCACTGGTACTGAACGAAACTGTCTGAGTTTAGGGGAATATCATGTCTGACAAGAACCAACTGCAAGTCGAAGCCATCCGTCACGGCTCCGTCATCGATCACATCCCCGCTGGCCAGGGCATCAAGATCCTCAAGCTGTTCCAGCTGGTCGAAACCCAGGAGCGGATCACCGTCGGCTTCAACCTGAAATCCGGCGCGCTGGGCAAGAAGGATCTCATCAAGATTGAGAACACCCGTCTGACCGAGCAACAAGCCAACCAGTTGGCGCTGTTCGCCCCGAAAGCGACCGTCAACATCATTGAAGACTTCAATGTGGTGAAGAAGCACCAGTTGGAGTTGCCGGAGTTCATTGCCGGGGTGTTCCACTGTCCCAACTCCAACTGCATCTCCCACAACGAGCCGGTGGACAGCTACTTCCGGGTGCGCGAAGTGAAAGGCGTGGTGCGGATGAAGTGCAAATATTGCGAGAAGTCCTTCACTCAGGACATCGTCAGCGAGCGTTACTGATATCTGATTGGGCCCCGCGGGGCCCATTTTTGAACCCTGTCACATCACCGAATTTCCAGTCAGCTATAATTTGCCATCGCAAGATGGTAATGCCCGCTCATTCCCTGCATATAGATGGATTATCAGTGTTTTTGCCTGATAACTGACTACTATGGCAAATATCGCGCGTTTACCTCCGGTCATCATCAAAGGAATTCGCCGTGGTCAAAACCCTCAGTCGTCCCGTTGCCCAAGAGCCCGATCTGGCCCAGCTGGATGCCTGTCGCCAGATCATCGGTCAGCACTGCTACAGCACCCAGGAAGAGATCCGCCGCGAGCTGTCGGAGCGCGGCTTTGCCGACATCAGCCAGTCCACCATCTCCCGCCTGTTGCGCCGCCTCGGCGTTGCCAAGGCGCAGAATGCCAACGGCAAGAAGGTCTACACCCTAGTCGATGAGCAGCTGGAGCCCGCCGGCAGTACCCGCTCGATCCACGACATGGTGCGCGAAGTGGTACACAACCAGCAGATGGTGCTGATCCACACCACTCCGGGGGCCGCCACCGTGGTGGCTCGCCTGCTGGATCGCAACGCCAATCCCGAGATCATGGGCGCCGTCGCGGGCAATGACGTGGTGCTGGTCGCGCCGCGCCACATCAGCCGCACCCGTCAGGCCCACGCCGCCGTAGTGCGTACACTGGCGCAGGCCCGCTAAGCTATTTCCCCTAAATACATCGAGGCGACCTGCGGGTCGCCTTTTTGTTACCTGCTACTTTGTGCCCATCACTTCTTGCGCCCATAAAAAACGGGAGCCCGCAGGCTCCCGTTTCATCTTGCTTGTTATCCCTCAGGAGAGCACGGCCCCCAGGCTCAGGCAGACCACGATCAACACGGTCAGGATACCGAGCAACGGAGCCACCCACTTCAGCCAGCGCACATAAGGCACCTTGGCGATGGCCAGACCGCCCATGACCACGGCGGAGGTCGGGGTCACCAGGTTCACCAGACCGGAGGCAGACTGGTAAGCAGTCACCACCAGATCGCGGCCCACGTTGGCGAAGTCGGCCAGCGGCGCCATGATCGGCATGGTCAGTACGGCCAGACCGGAGGAGGACGGCACCAGGAAGGAGAGCACCACTTCCAGCACGAACATCACGTTGATAAAGACGATGGTGGAGAGGCCGGTCACGATCCCTTCTGCACTGTGCAAAATGGTGTGAGTGATCATACCGTTATCCATTACCACCACGATACCGCGGGCGATACCGATGATCAGCGCCACACCCAGCAGGTCGCGAGCACCGTCGATAAAGTTGGAGGTCAACTCCTCCTCGCTCATGCGGGAGATGAGACCAACGATGATAGCGGCAGCCAGGAACACACCGGAGATCTGCGCCATCCACCAGCCCAGCACGGCCACACCATAGATCATCACGGCAAAGGCGGCGACGAAGATACCCAGCACGATTTTACGGGTCAGGGTGAACTCCAGCATCTGGTCGCTCTTGTTGCCGAGGAAGTGGGCACGGTTCTCTTCCCACTTGTCAGCCACCAGAGATTTGCTCGGATCGCTGCGCACCATCTTGGCGTAACGCATGACGTAGGCAACGCAGAGCAGCCAGCCAGCGACCAGCATGGCGACGCGCAGCCAGATACCGTCGGTGAAGGAGATACCGGCGGCGTTGGCCGCAATAACGGTGGCAAACGGGTTGATGGTGGAACCGAGAGTACCGATACCGGCCCCCAGCAATACGGTTGCCGCTGCCACCACAGGGTCGAAGCGGGCGGCCATCATCACCGGCACCAGCAGGGTGTAGAAAGGCAGCGACTCTTCGGCCATGCCGTAGATGGTGCCGCCTGCGGCGAACAGCGCCATCAAGATCGGGATCATCCACTCTTCACGGCCACGCAGACGGTCGGTCACACGTTCGATACCGGCATCGATGGCACCTGTCTTGGTCACAATGCCAAGAAAACCACCGATGATCAGGATAAAGAGGGAGACGTCGATGGCACCTGCCTCATAGGTGTCGTGGTTGTAGAGGCCATCGATAGGTGCCAGCAGCACGTCGACGATCCCCTGGGGATTCCCCTCCACCAGTTTGTAGGTACCCGCCACCGGCACTTCTTTGCCGAGGGCTTCGTTCATGGTCATCTCGTATTTGCCGGCCGGCACTATCCAGCTCAGGGCGGCCACCAGGGCGATCAGCACAAACAGTATCGTGTAGGCTGACGGGAACTTGAATTTGGTCATGGTCCAGCTTCCTTCTGTGGGTGTGGTATCCATGCAGGCTGCGGGTTGTAGGGTTAGAGGTATTATGCCGCTGTCACATGGTCGAAAAGCCGGGGGTCGCCCCCCGGCACCACTACTGCGACCTTAGTCGCCCAGCGTAGCAACCATCACTGCCTTGATGGTGTGCATCCGGTTTTCGGCCTCGTCGAACACGATGCTGTGCTCGGATTCGAACACGTCCTCGGTCACTTCCAGGCCTTTCATGCCATATTTGTCAGCAACTTCCTTGCCCATGGTGGTCTCGTCGTTGTGGAACGCCGGCAGGCAGTGCATGAACTTCACATCAGGATTCTTGGTGGCGTTGATGACATCCATGTTGACCTGATACGGGGTCATCAGTTTGACGCGCTGATCCCAGGCTTCTTTCGCTTCACCCATGGATACCCAGACGTCGGTGTAGAGGAAGTCCGCACCCAGCACACCCTCTTTCACATCTTCGGTCAGGGTGATGCGTGCGCCGGTCTCTTCGGCGATCAGGCGGCACTTGGCAACCAACTCCTCTTCCGGCCAGAAGGCTTTCGGCGCGACCAGACGGATGTCCATGCCCATTTTGGCGGCGCCGACCATCAGGGAGTTACCCATGTTGTTGCGGGCATCACCCAGGTAGGCGAACTTGATTTGATCCAGACGCTTGCCCTTGCCGTGCTCCAGCATGGTCATGAAATCGGCCAGGATCTGGGTCGGGTGGAATTCGTTGGTCAGGCCGTTCCAGACCGGAACACCGGCGTAGGCCCCCAGCTCTTCCACGATCTCCTGACCGTAGCCGCGGTATTCGATACCGTCATACATGCGGCCCAGTACACGGGCGGTGTCCTTCATGGACTCCTTGTGACCGATTTGGGAACCGCTTGGGCCAAGGTAGGAGACCTGAGCGCCCTGGTCGAAGGCCGCTACTTCAAACGCACAACGGGTACGGGTGGAGGTCTTCTCGAAAATCAGGGCGATGTTCTTGCCGACCAGATGCTTGCGCTCGTAGCCACCGTATTTGGCTTTCTTCAGGTCGATGGCCAGATCGATCATGTATTGGATTTCGCGCGGGGTGAAGTCCAGCAGTTTCAGGAAGTTACGGTTACGCAGATTAAAAGCCATGATGAGTTCTCTCTATATGTTTCAGACCAGTTAGGGCAGTAGTGTTGACTACGCATTCTCAGTACAGATATCGGTAATTACGCATGTACGGTGCGGGTGGCGACGATATTGGTGCCGGCTTCACCCTTGAGGATGGCGAGGCCATCTTCCAGCGAGCCGATGCCGACCATGCCGCCGGTCGCTTTGACAAATTCACAGGAGGCTTCGACTTTTGGTCCCATGGAACCTGCATCGAACTTGACCCCGGCCAGCTCGTCCGGGCTGGTGACTCGCAGCGGACGCTGGGTCGGTTTGCCCCAATCCAGATAGACGGCATCGGCATCGGTCAGGATCAGCAGGGCGTCGGCCTTGATCTGCTTGGCCAGATAGGCGGCAGACATGTCTTTGTCGATGACGGCTTCGATACCGGTCAGGCTCTGGCCATCCCAGGTCACCGGGATACCACCACCACCGGTACAGATGATGAGGTGGCCCTGGGCAATCAGGGTTTCGATGGCGTCGCCTTCGACGATGCGCTGGGGCAGCGGGGACGGCACTACGCGGCGGAAGAACTTGCCGTCAGCCTTGACCACCCAGTGCTTCTCTTCTGCCAGGGCGCGGGCTTCAGCCTCTTCGTAGACGGGGCCGATAAATTTGGTCGGGTTGGCGAATGCTGGATCCTCGGGATCGACCTGCACCTGAGTCAGCAGCGCGGTGACGTTGCGGCTCGGCATCAGGTTTTTCAGCTCCTGGATCAGCATGTAGCCGATCATGCCCTGAGACTCGGCACCCAGCACATCCAGCGGATAGGGGGATACCTTGGTGTAGGCGCTGTTTTGCAGGGCCAGCAGGCCGACTTGCGGGCCGTTGCCATGCACCAGCACCACGTTGTACTCCTGAGCGATCAGGGCGATGGTCTTGGCGGCAGTTGCGATGTTCTTGCGCTGGATATCCGCTTCCAGTGGCTCACCACGACGGAGCAGTGCATTGCCACCCAGAGCGACGACGACAGTTGGTTTTTTCATAGTGGTTAATCTCGAGTTTGGTTCTGTGTGGCGCCAGCCTCTGCCGGCGCCACGCCGTCTCATCAGATGCTGTCGCGTTCCATCGGGCAGCTCATGCAGCGGGCGCCGCCGCGGCCACGGCCCAGTTCATCACCCGGGATGGAGAGAACTGTGATACCGGCCTTGTCATATTTCTCATTGGTGTAGGTATTGCGCTCGTAACCCACCACCACGCCGGGACGTACGGTCAGCACGTTGTTGGCATCGTTCCACTGCTCGCGCTCGGCTTCGAAGCTGTCACCACCAGTGGTGATGATCTTCAGCTGATCCACGCCCAGTGCTTTCTCGATAGCGGTGACGAAGTAACCCTCTTCCTTGATGTTCATGCCGGTGGCGCCGCCCGGAGTCAGGCTCCAGCACTGCACATCCTTGCGGATCACTTCCGGATAGACGGAGAAGGTGTCGATATCCATGTGAGTCATCACGGTATCCAGGTGCATGCAGCTGCGGTGTTTCGGCAGCTCCATGGCGATGACCTGCTTGGCCTGACCGTGTTTGAACAGGCTGCGAGCCAGGTGTTCGACACCTTGCGGGGTGGTGCGCTCGGACATGCCGATCAGCACAGCACCGCGGCCGATGACCAGCACGTCGCCACCCTCGATGGTGGAGTTGTCGTAATCGCGATCTTCATCACCGAAGTATTTGATGAAGTCCTGACCGGCGAACTGCGGGTGCCAGCGGTAGATGGCCTTCACATGGTTGGTCTCACGACGACGAGCGGCCTTGGCCATCGGGTTGATGGAAACGCCACCGTAAACCCAGCAGGAGGTGTCGCGGGTAAAGAGGTGGTTGGGCAGCGGCTCGATGATGAAATCGGTCGGTGCGTGCATGCCTACTACCATGTTGACGCCGCTGTAGGGCATCTCGGAGTAGGTCAGGCCGCCGGAGAGAATGCGGGCCAGCTCGCGGTGCGGCATGTCAGCCAGGAAGCAGCGCACGTCGTTGGCAAAAGAAGAGCCGAGGCGGTAGTCGGAGACCTGGTGTTGCAGCAGCCAGGTTTTGGCTTCCGGCACATCAAGTGTTTCGGCCAGCAGATTGGTCAGCAGGAAAACTTCGACATTCTGATCGCGCAGTACCTGAGCGAATTTGTCGTGCTCCTGACCGGCACGTTCAACAGACAGGACGTCATCGAACAGCAGATCCTGGCAGTTGGAAGGAGTCAGACGCTTCAGACTGAGGTTGGGGCGGTGCAACATGACACGGCGCAATTGGCCAACTTCAGAACCTACATAAAATTTGCTCATGATTATATTCCGTCTAGCAGTGGTCCCTGCGAGTGATTGAATAGATTCCTTCTATTCATGCTCGTGGCTAAGGCGGGATATTCTTTATGTAGGGTAATCGGCTTATGTTCTATCCTGCCCTTGCCTTTCGAGAGCGAGGTTAGACCTGCCAATCACTGCAAACTTAGAGATTGATCACATTCACTCAGAACTGAATATATTCACCATCCAATCTATGACCCCGGTAACAAATTGCGCATTTTCCACACAAGGCAAACCGAATAACCATGCAAAACCACTCTGCTATATTTCAGATTGATTCATTTTTTATTCATGCCAGTTCACTGGAGTGATTAAATGCAAATAACAAAAACCGTTAAAAATCATTACTGTAAATAACTTTACAAATAGAATTTGAATATTACTCCCCAGGTATTGAATACATCGCCGTGACGGGAGGAACGCGGGAGAAATAAATACTCACATCTACCATATTCACTGCATAAATCTTTTCTTGTTCCAGATCATGGCATTGATGCCAACCCCATCAGGTTCGGCCTTATAAGTCATCACCTCTTTGTGCAGTTCAACTTAATATGCACAAAGTCCGCATCAAGGTGGGCAGCCATCCTCGTCGGTCACCACAACGCCTTTTGATACTTTTTTCATTAATTGAATTTATTCGTCTCACCTTGCGCTGGCGCCAACCTCGACTTAACTCAGAAAGTGATCCAGATCACACAGGAATGGCACTACCAAGGAGTTGTTATGAAAATGAAACCCATGCTGTTGCTCGCGACTTTGCTGCTCTCTGCGCTCCCCACCCTCAGTCAGGCTGAAGGAGCCCCTGCCATGCCCATGGTGGTATGCCATGTCGACAAGGCCCCCCAGATGCTGGTGCCTGACTATGTCTGCCGCTGGCAGGGAGGCAGCGTTCATTACTAGTCGAAACAACGAGAGGAGCATCACTCCTCTCGCCTTGTGATGAGACAGCCCCCTCCTATACTGAAATCAGCGGTTTTCTCATGGATAGGGGAACGTCATGATCTTGTTGGTCGGTGGAGAGAAGGGGGGGAGTGGCAAGAGCTGCCTGGCACAAAATCTGGCGGTCTACCTCAGATCCCAATTTCAGGGGGAGGTGTTACTGGTCGACTGCGACCCGCAGCGCACCACCTCTGACTGGATTCAGGAGCGCAATGACAACCCGGAGCTGCCACAAATCAACTGCGTACAGCTCTATGGCAATATTCGCAACGACCTGCTCAGCCTGAAAAACCGCTACGACTACGTCATCGTCGATTGCGGCGGGCAAGACAACCGGGCACTGCGCTCCACTATGGCTGTCGCCACCCACGCCCTGATCCCCTTGCGTCCGAAACGCCGCGACCTCAAGACCCTACCCCACATGGAAGATCTCATCACTACCTGCAAGATGGTCAATCCGACCCTCAATGCAGCCGTAGTGCTGACCCAGTGCCCCGCCCTGCCCAATCAGGTAAAACGCATTCTGGAAGCGAAAGAGGTTTGCTCCTCGTTCGGTGTCGACGTCCTGAATGCCATCACCTATGGCCGCAACGTCTATGACGACAGCGAAGAGAAGGGACTATCAGTGATGGAGATCGAGCCGGATGGCAAATCCGCCGAAGAGATCCGGGCCATCGCCAAAGAGTTCCTGCAAGTGGGGGTGTGAGATGGGTCTGGCCGATTTGAAGAAAAAGCACCAGTTGCATCACCAGAAGAAGTTCACCGTCGACGAATTTATCGAAGATGCGGAGTTCTACGCCAAGGGCAAACCCAAGGTGGTCAGCCTCGAACTGGGCCTGCATCGTGATGAGGCCTTGTCGGCGTTGGCCTTTATCGAGAGTGGCGAGCACCTGAAGCCCAGCTACAAAAAAGCCACCTTCTCCATGAGCACGGTGGCCATCGACGAACTGGGTAATCTGACCCAGCAAGATGGCATGAACAAGTCCCTGTTGCTGCGCCTCTTTACCCATTACTTCTCTTCGCTGACTCCTGAAGAGCGCCAGACCATCTATGAGCGGCTCAACCAGCGCTCATAATTTCTCCATTCAACCGCTCTTTGTGTGCCTCGCCAACTCACCCCGAATGACCATCATCAGACTGCAAAATCTGTTTCTGAAGCAACCAAAACGCGCTGTAAGAGATCTGCCATTCCATATGTAAGCCAACAGCCGAAAAGATCCCCGAGATAATCGGAAGATAAGATCTTAAAATATGAAGGTGATAAACTTAACTAGCTGTTTATAAATGAATAAATAGAAACTCATCACTTTCGAAATAGCTAATGACAAAAACGTTTTCCAATCTGGCGTTGTAGCCGGTTAGAAAATCCTTATAGTTACTCATGCACGGACGCAATGAAGTCGGTCAGGAAGACTGGCTGCCAGGGTTGGGCAAATGGACTCACCACAGGATGTGGTAAAGGACACCTCCCAGGACGGAGAAAGTGCGACGGGACAGGATGACTCGTCAGGCCAAGATGGCTAAAGGACACCCCAAAGGATTGGGAAGGGGAAACCTAAAGGAAGAGGTAAACAGTCAGGGATTGCAGGGAGCAACTTCGTTCAAGGATCTGAGCGATACGACTACCGGGGGCGACGCAAGTCGCCCCCATCTTTTTATCTGCATTTCACCGTCCCCTTGCTTGGCTCTCAATTGCTTGCCTCAGCGCAGAGACTTCTTACCAGAACCTTCCCGACGCGCTGCTTGAGCAAAAATACATATGAAAGGGGCGCCAAGATAGCGCCCTTCTCTGTTTTCTAATCGGCAAATAAGCTTATATCACGCGAGAGAACTGTTGCTGGCGTGCCTTGTTGCGCAAGTACACGTCGAAACACATGCAGATATTGCGGATCAGCAGCTGCCCCGTGGAAGAGACCTCCAGACCATCCTCCGTCATACGCACCAATCCATCGTTGATGAAGGTCTGCAGCAGCTTGAGATCGTCGGCAAAATACTCTCTGAAATTGAGCCCGTGCGCCTGTTCGACAGCGGCAAAGTTCAGACGGAAATCACAGATGAGCCGCTTGATCACCTCACGGCGGATCAAGTCATCCTGATTGAGCGAGCAGCCTTTCCACTGGGCATGACCCAGCTCTGCAACCTGTGCGTAATAGGTCTTGAGCTCTTTCTGGTTCTGGGAGTAGGCATCACCGATCATGCTGATGGAGGAGACACCCAGCCCCAGCAGATCGCAATCACCTTGAGTGGTATAGCCCTGGAAGTTGCGGTGCAGCTTGCCCTCGCGCTGCGCGACCGCCAGTTCGTCATCGGGTTTGGCAAAATGGTCCATGCCGATGAACTGGTAACCCTGACCGGTGAGGAAGGCGATGGTGTCCTGCAGCATGGCCAGTTTCTCCTGCGGCGCAGGCATATCCACCTCTTTCAACTTGCGCTGGGCGGCAAAGCGGCTCGGCAGATGGGCATAGTTGAAGATGGAGAGGCGCGCCGGATCCGTCTTGAGCACCTCTTCCAGCGTATGGTGGAAGCTGGCACGATCCTGATGCGGCAGGCCATAGATAAGGTCGAGGTTGGTCGAGCGGAAGCCAAGTTCACGGGCCCGTTCCAACATGGCTTTAATAAAGTCGTTGTCCTGCTCGCGGTTGACCGCAACCTGCACATCCTTGTTGAAGTCCTGCACCCCAAGGCTGATGCGGTTGAAGCCGACGTCTCGCAGCACATCCAGCATGGTAATGGCAATCTCGCGCGGATCGACCTCGATGCTGAACTCCCCCTCTTCGGCGAAATGGAAGTGCTCACGCAGCATGGCCATCAGGCGGCGCGTTTGCGCTTCATCCAGATAGGTGGGTGTACCGCCACCCCAGTGCAGCTGGGTGACCAGACGGCGCTTGAAGAGCGGGGCTTGCGCCTTGATCTCCTGCTCCAGGTAGTCGAGATACTCGTCAGCCTTGTGCTGATGACGGGTAATGACCTTGTTGCAGCCGCAGTAGTAGCAGAGCTTGTGACAGAAAGGGATGTGCACGTAGAGCGACAGATTGCGCTCGGGATACTGACCGGCAGCACGGACAAAATCCGGATAGCCGAAGCTCTCGTTGAACTCCAGCGCAGTGGGATAAGAGGTGTATCGCGGGCCACTGTAGTTATATTTTTCGATCAGGGCCTGATCCCACACAATCTGTTCTGCTTGCACGCTCGCTTCCTCTCTTGTTGTTATTGTTGGCTCACCGACCTAACTGAAAATCCTTCAGCTGGGCCACATCCTTGAGGATCTGAGCTTCCAGCTCGGCCTCGTAGCCGCTGCGTTCGAGATCCATCTTCATCACTTCATTGCGCTTGAGGGCGCGTCTGGCCTCATGAGTCGGCATATCTTTCACCTTCTCATACAGCCCGTACAGACCCGGGAACTCGGCAACGAACGCCCGCCCCCCCTTGATCTGCAACGCATCCAGCAGATTGGTCAGCCGAATGGCGCCTTCGGAGTAATCGCACTGCCCCTCCTGCACCGCATGGGCAATGACCCGCACGCTCTCCAGAATTCGTTCATTGCGAGCTGTAATAGCCTGCAACTGCATCGCTTGCTGTCGTCTCAGTCTGGCCAGCAGCATGCCTGCATAGATGGCCAACCCTGACAAAATCAGGCCGCCCAACAGGGCGGCCAGCATCCATCCACTCATCACTTTTTCTTCGGCTCAGGCTTGGGTTCCGGCTTGAAATCGACCTGGTTGAAACGGTCCCACAGCTCCTCTTCGGAGGCCGGTTTCTGCTCGTCGAACTCGGCATCATCAAACGGCAGATCGTCATCTTCATCATCGTCATTGTCGATGATGCCCAGCTCATCCATCAGCTCCTGATAACGGTCGACACGCTGATCAACCCAGGCCTGCTCGGCCGCTTCCAGGGTTTCACCGGCATCAAGACGATCCAGCAGATCATTCAAGTGGTCATCGTTTTCGATGGAAGCCAGCTCCTGCTCGGGCGTCATCACCAGCTTCTTCTCTTTCACCGCCTTGGGTGCTGCCGGCTTCTTCTGTTTGTCATCCACCACCAGAACTACCGGCTTGCGGGAACCGATACGCGGATCTTTGGACTGGCTGTTGCCAGACTTGTTCTTCGGCTGTTCAACTTGCTGACGAGAACCAGCCTTCAGGCCCTTTCGCTTGGCAGCCCGTTTACGCTCACGGCCTTCCTGAGCACTGACATCAGATTCTTTGCGCTTGCCAGTAGGCTTGCGAGTGGGTTGTTTGGCAGACATGAATGGCTAACTCCGAAAATAACTGGTTTGACCCGTACCCGGGATGATCTCACCCGGTGGGATACGATGCGAGGAACAGTAAGGCTGGAACAAGAGCAGGATCCCGCACCAATCAGGCCCAATCAGGCCACTGAACACCGCAGGATCGGTATCCTCTGGGCATGTTGCTGGTATTTTGACACAGAATGGCTAATCGGGTTAATGACCCAAAAGAAAAAAGGCAGCCGAAGCTGCCTTGATATGTTCATGCGTGCGTCATCCTGAATGGCAAAACAATCTGTTTCGTCCTCTCCGTGACAACTTGTCGCCGCATCATATCGTTGTGTGGTCATCCTGACCTTATATTGGTCGTTCCTGAATGTGCGTGTGCCTGTTTGACCCGTCTCGACCGCATCCTGCCATCGTGCCGGGGAGTCTGCATCCCGCAACCCCATCCCGCTCCGGAGATGGTCACCATCCTGATCCTTCAATCCTTTGCCAGCTCATCCGAGCCCATGGCATCCCGCCACGCCAGCCGTCCTCTGCTCACAACACCCTGTCGTGAAACCGCCACCCAATCCGTGGGTGAATCCATTAAGCCTACTGTACCAACTCTATAAAGCGGCTCAATCCACTCAAAACATTCTCAACATGTCGAAAAATATCAATATTTATATAATCTGTTGATAAATAATGATTATTTAATATTTTATGCAATTTTATGAGCCTTGGCCTGCCTTGAGAATGGGAGATCTCTTACAGAACGGGGGGATTAAACCGAGAATTATCTGAAAGCCATAAAAACAACGGGGAGCCCAAGCTCCCCGTTTCAACTCAAATCAACCGTATCGACTATATCAGTGCAGGCCCGCCACATATTTGGAGAGGGCTTCGATATCCTGATCAGTCAGTTTCTTGGCAACGTCCCGCATCATTCCATTCGGATCGTTGTCACGCGTGCCGGCACGGAATGCGGTGAGCTGAGCTTTGATATAGGCAGGATGCTGGCCGGACAGGTTGGGATACTTCGCCTGTTCGACACCCGAGCCACGGGGACCATGGCAAGCCGTACAAGCTGCCAGACCGCGACTCATGTCACCACCCATATAGAGCGCCTTGCCCGCTTCGACCACGTCGTCAGGGACAGCGATAGGGGTAACCTTCAGGCTGGAGAAATAAGCCGCCAGGTCATCCATGTCCTGTTCCGACAAAGGTAACGCCATCGGCCCCATCACTGGCGCAACCCGGCCAATTTGACCAGAAGCGGCAGCCTTCAGTTCAACTAACTGCTTTTTGATATATGATGCGTGCTGACCAGCAATTTTGGGGTACATATCAACCAGGCTGTTTCCGTCCGGTCCATGACAAGCCGCACAAACGGCAGCCTTGGTCTGTCCCGCAGCGGCATCGCCCTTGGCTTGTGCCATCCCCGTTACGCCAACCATCAGAGCAAGAGTAATGACTAGGTTCTTCATGGCGTTCCAACTTTTCGTTATTAGGCTTCCAGATCCCATGCCGCTGAAGGCATGTTAAAATAAACGCGTTTAAGCGACGCTATTTTACACCATTTTACAAAAAAGTAACTCTATAACCCTCTATCTCCATGGGGAATTTACGTTGGATACACAAACTCTGAATTTCAATAAGGTGCATTTTGTGACCAGCGCACCCGACATCCGTCACCTGCCAAATGATGGGGGTGTCGAGATCGCGTTTGCCGGCCGTTCCAACGCCGGTAAGTCATCTGCATTGAACACCTTAACCAAACACAAGAACCTAGCGCGCACCAGTAAGACACCTGGTCGTACCCAGCTGATCAACCTGTTTGAGCTGGAACCGGGCAAGCGTCTGGTCGACTTGCCGGGTTATGGTTATGCGCAAGTTCCGCTGGAAATGAAGCTCAAGTGGCAAAAGTCACTGGCAGAGTATCTGCAGCGCCGTGAGTCATTGAAAGGTCTGGTGATCCTGATGGACATCCGCCACCCGCTCAAAGATACCGACATGAACATGCTGGAGTGGAGCTCGCACCGTCAGTTGCCCGTCATGCTGCTGCTGACCAAGGCTGACAAATTGAGCCCCGGCCCGCGCAACAACCAGGTGATCAAGGTGCGCCAGGCCGTTGCCAACCTTGGTTCCCAGATCCAGGTCGAAGCATTCTCCTCTCTCACCAATATCGGTGTGGAGAAGCTGGCGCAAACCCTGACCGAATGGTACGTCAGTGGTGACGATACCGACCTGCTGAACGCTGACGAACAGCAACCTGTCGAGGAGTAATCTACTCCTCGCTCTCCTTGCAATTGGCGGAGCACTCCTCCGCTGATTGAAAGGGTTTCAGATTGCCGCTTTCACCTGCCTCACAACAAACACCCTGCATTCGCCCCCCCCTGCCATATCCAATACAGCTTACATTTCATATAGATAGGTAGTTAATTCACATTAGAAATTAACTTCAGGAGACGTTGATAGCGTTTTCAAATTCGTTCTTTCAAAACGAACCAGAATTACAAAAAGAGACAAAAATGAAATTTAATTACAAGATCTAACTAAAAGGGATAAAAATGAGGCCGGACGACAGTGATGCCATCCAGCCTGAAATAATAAGTTCAAAAAATTGGGAAGAAGCTGAATCTTGAGTACCAGACGACAGGTATTCCTCAAGAAGCAGCCTCATTCTATCAAATGCATCGCCAATTTAAAGCATTTACTCTAAATTGCACGCATAAAAAAACACCCCGACGAGAACCTCATCGGGGCAGCTATTCAGCCACATTCAATTACGTGAAATAAAAGGTCTGAAAGATAGAACATCTTACCTCTGTACCCTACGCAGACAACTGTACAGCAAAGCAGCAGAAAGTGAAAGTAATTTATGTAATTTAGTTTCACAACTTACAGATTGATAAAAAATCTTTTATTTTCATGTAGATAAAAAAATCCCCAGTACGAATACCGGGGAGTTATAAAGGTGACTAGCTAGCACTTCCTCAACTATCTAGTTAGTCAGCGCCATTTCAAAGTAGTTCCGCTACAAAACAAAAAAACTTTGAAAAATCAGAGATAGATAGCGCCATCTTCAGCAAACTCTTGTTCTTCAATGAGTTTTTCAGCCATGTCTTCAATATCAAAACGTACACTTTCGAAGGCTCTGACAATATCATCCTCCCTCGTCAGCGCCAGACCTGTCATTCTCTCCAGTCGCCGCAGGCTGATGTAACAATCTATCAGCGCCCCCATCCGCTGGGCAGGAAAACGCACCCGCTGTTCGTCAGCCTGCCACTCGACCAGATCGGGAAACAGAATACCCTGGTTCATATCACCCCCAAGTTACGCTTCAGCTCTCTCAATACCTGTTTAGTCCCGGGACGAATTCCGCGCCACACGGTAAACGCTTCGGCGGCCTGCTCCACCAGCATGCCGAGTCCATCCATGGTTTGACTGGCCCCATGCTGTTTGGCCCAACTGATAAACGCCGTATCCGAGGCGCTATACATCATGTCGTAGATGGCAATATCAGTGTGGATCAGGGCAGGGGCCAACGGCGGCAGCTCCCCTTGCAGGCTGGCGGAGGTAGAGTTGATGACGAGATCGAATGGCCCTGCCAACTGCTCATAGGTCTGGGCAGTCACAGGCCCCAGATCGTGGAATTCGGCAGCCAACTGTTGCGCTTTTGTGTGGGTGCGGTTGGCGATCACCAGCTCGCTCGGCAACTCAGCCAGCAGCGGCGCCAATGCACCACGAGCCGCGCCACCGGCCCCCAGCAGCAGGATCCGGCTATCCGCCAGCGTCACACCATGGGACTTGAGATCGGCGACCAATCCGGCGCCATCGGTATTATCCCCCAGCAACACGCCATCATCGGTCAGCTTGATGGTATTGACCGCGCCCGCCCGCTTGGCCCTTGGGCTCAACCGATCAACCAGCGCGAATGCCTGCTCCTTGAACGGCACAGTGACGTTACAGCCCTTGCCCCCTTGGTCAAAGAAGGTGCACAGGGCTTGGGCAAACTCGTCGACGGCGGGTTCAGCCAGCCCATACTCCAGCTCTTGCTGGGTTTGTCTGGCAAACAGGGTGTGAATGAAGGGGGACTTGCTGTGGCGCACCGGGTGGCCAAAAACCAGATAACGATCCATCAAAGAGTTCCATCAGAGGGCAATATTCCGATTTAACGGGTTTTCGCACTCGGGAACAAGCCGAATAACGGCCAGTAAAAAGGGACCATCATGGTCCCTCTGGTCACAGCCACTCTCGCGGCGTTAGGTAATCGGTGTAGAGCAAGGCTTCAGGAGTGCCCGCCTCCGGCTGCCAGTCATACTCCCAACGTGCCAGCGGTGGCATCGACATCAGGATCGACTCGGTACGTCCGCCGGTCTGCAGCCCGAACAGGGTGCCACGGTCATACACCAGATTGAACTCCACATAACGGCCGCGACGATAGAGCTGGAACTCCCGCTCCCGCTCGCCATAGGGCAGCGCCTTGCGTCGTTCGATGATCGGCAGGTAAGCATCAAGATATCCCCGACCTACCGCCTGCATAAAGGCAAAGCAGTCGGCAAAAGGCCAGCGATTCAGATCGTCGAAGAAGAGGCCGCCCACCCCTCGCGTCTCGTTGCGATGCTTGAGGAAGAAGTAGCGATCGCACCAGGATTTGAACTCGGGGTAGATCTCATCACCAAAGGGCTGGCAGAGATCATGGGAGACCTGATGCCAGTGCTGCACATCCTCGGCAAACGGGTAGAAGGGCGTCAAATCGAAGCCACCGCCAAACCACCAAATGGGCTCTTCACCCTCTTTCTCGGCGATGAAGAAACGGACGTTGGCGTGGCTGGTCGGCACATAGGGGTTGTGCGGATGGATCACCAGCGACACGCCCATCGCCTCGAACTTGCGACCGGCCAACTCGGGCCGATGGGCTGTAGCAGAGGCAGGCATGGCATCGCCATAGACATGGGAGAAGTTGACGCCCCCCTGCTCGATCACCGCGCCGTGGCGCAGCACACGGGTGCGACCACCGCCACCGCCTTCACGGCTCCAGGTATCTTCCACAAAGTGTCCACTGCCGTCGGCCTGCTCCAGACCACGGCAGATCTCGTCCTGCAACTGCAACAGGAAGGCCTTGACCTGGGCCACATCCGGTTTGCTCATCTTGTCTCCAGTCAGGCAGGATCGTGAACGCCCTGTCCATTTTTATAGTTAAATCAATCCGATGAGCTCACCGCTCAGCGGATTGATAGCAAATCATGACGTATCCGCCTGCTCAGGAGGGGCGAATAATGGCTCCGGTTCGGGCGTCCTTGATCTCGGACGGGTTAGCTTGACCACCCACTTCACCGGGCAGGATATAGGCTAACTTGCTTGCCAGCCGCTCACCGATATCGGCCACCCGACGGGCAGGCTCCTCACCGGTCAGGTTGGCGCTGGTAGAGACCAGCGGCTTGCCAAAGGCGCGACACAACGCCTGCACCTGAGGATGAGCCGTCACGCGTACCGCGAGGGTCTCGAACTGCCCGGTCAGCCAGGCCGGCGTCGTTGCACGGGCAGGCATGATCCAGGTAAAAGGACCGGGCCAGCTGGCTTCAACCCGAGCCAGTTGCTCACCGCTAAGCTGACTCAGATCGATGTAATCCTGTAATTGCGCCACGTCGGCAGCAATCAGGATCAACCCTTTCTCTACCGGACGCTGTTTGATGGCCAGCAGTCGCTGCACCGCAACTTCGGAGTCGGGATCACACCCCAGACCAAACACGGCCTCGGTCGCATAGGCAATCACCCCTTCCTGTTGGAGAGCAGCAACCGCCTGTTCAAATTCATTTGGCATAGGAAAAATGCGGCAGCCAGGCTGCCGCCTCGTCACTTAGTAGCAAGTTGAATCCGCATGGCGGCGACCATGGCAAAGTGACGTTTTGCTGTTGCATAGGAAAATACGACACATCCGGATCGCCACCCGTTCACTTACTTGAGTTGAGCCTGCAGGGCGGCATCCTTGGCCATCACCTCTTCGGCATTCTTCTGGCGTTCGGCCCGAACCTTGGCCGCCAGTTCATCATCGGCTACTGCCAGCATCTGGGCTGCCAGATAACCTGCGTTCTTGGCACCGGCTTTGCCGATCGCCACGGTCGCCACCGGTACACCACCCGGCATCTGCACGGTGGAGAGCAGCGCATCCAGCCCCTTGAGCGGGCCACCATCGATGGGTACCCCGATCACAGGACGAGTCGTGATGCCGGCTACGGCACCCGCCAGATGCGCCGCCAGACCGGCAGCACAGATAAAGACCTTGCAGCCACGGGCCTCGGCATCGGTCACATACTGATGAGTCGCAGCCGGCGTGCGGTGCGCGGAGGTGACTTTGACTTCCACTGCGATATCAAATGACTTGAGCACCTCGAGGGTGGTCTGCATCACGGGGAAATCAGAATCAGAGCCCATCAATACGGCAACAAAGGGTTTATTCATGGTGGGAATTTCCTTACTCCAAGTGGGGGGTTGAAGTTCGCCGAAAACGTTTCAATCCGGTTGCGGCGGCGGGATTATACCTGCTCACTTTGGTGGCCGCATTTCTTTTGCGGACAGACCCAACGCAGAGTTCCCCTCACTTTTTTCTCGATCATGATGCCCCAGCCACACGCGGGACAAGGCATGGGGATCGGCTTGTCGTTCACCACATATTTGCAATGGGGATAGCCATCACAGGAGTAAAACTGCTTGCCGTAGCGGGAGGTACGGCTCACCAGATGCCCCTTGCCGCACTCGGGGCAGAGGATCTGGGTATCATCGCTCTCCTGCAGGGATTCGATATGCTGGCAGGCCGGATACTGGGTACAACCGACAAAGAGACCGTAACGCCCCTTCTTGATCGCCAGCGGCTCTCCGCAATCGGGACAGGCAGAGCCTTCGAGCACCTTTTCGATGTCGCGGCCGGATGGCGTCAGGGAGCGGATGTAATCACAGGCTGGATAGGCAGAACAGCCGAGAAAGGGGCCATGTTTGCCCTGGCGGATCACCAGCTCGGCCCCGCACTGCGGGCACGGCTCGCGCTCGAAGGCATGTTCGTGGGCTGAAAAGAGGTGATGATCGATTTTTGACATGGGCCGCGCCTTGAAATCCAGATGGCCTGAATTCTACCAGCGCGGCACCGGACTGTCAGTGAATGACGCCGTCTGACTCATCAAACACCAGCTCTTCCATCTGCTGGTAGGCATTTTCACTGCCCGGTACGTTGAACAGCACCATCATGACGACCCACTTCAGGTCATCCAGCTCGATATCCGGCTTGTCCAGCTCGAGCAGACGCTCGATACAGATCTCGCGGGTTTCGGCATTCAGCACCTGGGCCTGTTCCAGAAAGAGCAGGAAGCCGCGGCACTCGGTGCTGAGGCGCGCCAGCTCTTGCGGAGCATAGATACGCATCGAGCCTTGCGCACTGGCGGTGACATAGACCTCCCGCTCGCTATCGTGCAGATTGGCCAGTCGCTCCAGCCAGTCGAGCGCCTTGTCGATCTCTTCTTTATCGAAACCGGCCCGGCTCAACTCATCGGTGAGCTCATCCTGCTCGACCATCACATCTGCATCGCTGTGGATGTAGGTCTCGAAAAGGTACATCAATACATCAAACATGATTCGCCCTCCTCGCTCTGACGTATCCACCGGCTACCGCCATCACTGCACCGGCCAGCTCCAGCTCTACCAACCTGCCCAATACCACTTCGACAGGAAGCTGGGCCCGCTCGGCAACGGTATCCACGCTCGTGGTCTCATAATCTACGTTATCCAACAAATCGGCATAAGGCAATTCGCTATTATGCGGTTGCTCAGATGGTATGACCGACGGATGTGGCCGTGCAACCCACTCTGGCAGCTCTTCCACTATATCGGCCGCACTCAGCACAAGTTTGGCTCCCTGCTGAATTAATCTGTTGCACCCTATCGCCTGGGCATTTTGCGGGGCGCCGGGTACCGCAAACACTTCGCGCCCCTGTTCAAGCGCATAGCGAGCGGTGATCAGCGAACCGCTCTGCTCGGTCGCCTCCACCACCAGAGTTCCCAGCGACAGACCACTGATAATACGGTTGCGACGAGGAAAATGTTCAGCCAGCGGTCCTTTATCCGGCGCCAGCTCGGAGATAAGCAAACCACCGCTCTCCAGAATCTGACCAGCCAGCCCCTGATGGCGTTTGGGGTAGAGGCAATCCAGCCCGGAACCCAACACGGCAAGGGTGATACCGCTACAAGCCAGCGCTTGCTGATGGCAAACACCATCGATACCGAGCGCAAGGCCCGAGGTGATCGCTAACCCGCATCCAACCAGCTCGCTACAAAGGCGGGAAGCATTATCTTTGCCTGCATAGGTAGGATGGCGTGTCCCCACCATAGCCAGCTGGGGTAGCGACAGCGCAGCAAGATCGCCACGACAGTAGAGCAACAGGGGTGCCGCGGGAATTTCCCGCAACAAGGGTGGATAAATCGGGTGATCTTGTGGAATAAGGAGATTGTCAGGCAAAGCGGCCCAAGCCAGGCTCTGCTCAACCACCGGCGAGGGCCAGCGCAGTTGTTTGATCTGCTCTGACGACAACCCCATACCATGCAGTTGCGCTTCATCGCTCTGGAACAGGGTCTCAATACTTCCCCCGACCCGCTCCAGCAAACGCGCTGCGGTCACCGGACCAATACCGGTGACCGCATCCAGGGTTAGCCAGAGCGCCAGACGCGCGTCGGGGTAGTTCACGTCAGAAGTGAGTGACCTGATAGCCCGCACTCACCATGTCGTTACTCTGCATGATGAGACCGTAACTCAGCTTGTCATACACCTTGAACAACATGACACGGGCAATCGCTTCAGAGGGCAGTGGTGCCTTCTTGTTGCTGCTGTAAAACACCCGGTTAAAAACCGACGAGAGCTCCTTGTACTGTACATCGCCATTCTTGGTAACCAGAGCAGCACCGGGTCGTCTGACATCCAACACATCCCCGGCGACCAGTTGATCACGGCCACCCCGATTGATCAGCACCACATCAAACTTGCCACCGCCCCGGGTCTTGTTCGGCAAATCGATGATATAGCCCGGCGTGATGGCAGGTGCCGCTTTCGGTGTGAAGACGGCGGGCATGTTTTCCTGAGCCGGCAGCGGCATCACCTTGTCGCCCTGCAGCACTTCGCGCTGGTTATGAGTCAGAGTCACCTCAGTCCGATCGCCATCAAGACGCGCCACGGCCCGCACCACACCGGCAAAGATCGCCTCCTGGCCCAGCAGTTCACCGGTTTCGCGATCCTTGTAGACCACTCCGGGGTGATAAATGCCATAAACCTGCCCCGGCGTCAGGGAGCCCTGCACATAGAGGGTGTCCCCCTCCAGCATGCCGATATGCTTCTGATCCGACCCCAGCAGATAGGGCAAGGTTTTCTGCTGCTGGCTGTCTGCCAGAATATGGTCAGTTTGCAGGAAGGGGCCTATCTCGCTGATAGGCAGGGTCGGAATGGGGTTGGCTTTGTTCTCGTAACGGGTTTTCGGGCCGAGACGGATGACTTGCTTGCCACCCTGCATCGCCTTGCCGAGTCGGGGTTCACCATTGACCCAGTTCAGATGCAGTACATCACCGGGGTAGATCCAGTGAGGATTGGCAATCTGCGGATTGATGTTCCAGAGGCGGGGCCAGAGCCAAGGTTCGGAAAGATACTTGCCGGAGATATCCCACAGGGTGTCGCCTTTTTGCACTACATAGCTTTCGGGGTAACCCGCTTTCAGCCTCAGCTGATCGGCCACTGCTGCCTGACTCACGGTCACCAGCAGGCAGGCGAGGATGGTTTGCTTCAGATACATAACACTCCCTGTTACTTCTGTACGCAAAGTGTTGCTGTTTTTTGTCGGCGTAAATGACTAGAATTACGCCAATATTGACTGCATTTATACGAAACTAAAGAAAAAACTATGGCCATTCTAGATGTATTGCGTTTTCCCGATGAGCGCCTGCGCACCGTTGCAGCCCCTGTCGAGACCTTTACACCCGAGTTACAACAGATTGTAGATGATATGTTCGAAACCATGTACGCGGAGGAAGGCATTGGCCTGGCCGCGACTCAGGTCGACATTCACCAGCGCATCATAGTGATCGATGTCTCTGAAAACCGTGAAGATCCTCTGGTATTGATCAATCCGGAGGTCATCGAGCAGTGCGGCAGCACCGGCATTGAAGAGGGTTGCCTCTCCGTGCCCGGCAGCCGTGCTCTGGTGCCTCGCGCCGAACAGATCAAAATCCGCGCCCTGGATCGCAACGGCAAGCCGTTCGAGCTGGAAGCCGACGATCTGCTCGCCATCTGCATCCAGCATGAGATGGATCATCTGGTCGGCAAGCTGTTTGTGGATTACTTGTCCCCGCTCAAGCGCCAGCGCATTCGCCAGAAGCTGGAAAAGATGGCCCGTGAAGATCGCAAAGTCCTCTGAGGATCTGCCCCATTGAATAAGCTGAAACTGATTTTTGCCGGTACTCCCGACTTCGCCGCCCGTCACCTGGCGGCGTTGTTGTCTTCCGACCACGAGGTCGTTGCCGTTTATACCCAGCCTGACAAGCCTGCTGGCCGTGGTCAGAAGCTCACCGCCAGCCCGGTCAAAGAGCTGGCACTGGCCAACAACCTGCCGGTTTACCAACCTGCCTCTCTGCGCAAGGAAGAGGCGCAAGCCGAGCTTGCTGTACTGGGTGCCGACCTGATGGTGGTGGTGGCCTATGGTCTGATCCTGCCCAAGGTGGTACTCGATACCCCGCGGCTGGGCTGCATCAACGTCCATGGCTCCCTGCTGCCCCGCTGGCGCGGTGCCGCACCGATCCAGCGCTCTATCTGGGCGGGCGATGCCGAAACCGGCGTCACCATCATGCAGATGGATGTGGGACTGGATACCGGCGCCATGATCCGCAAGGTAAGCTGCCCCATCGCCGCCGACGAGACCTCCGCCAGCCTCTATGACAAGCTGGCCGAGCTGGGCCCGCAGGCTCTGGTCGACACCATCAATGCCATGGCCGCCGGTGAAACCGCTGCCGAGGCGCAAGATGATGCGCTGGCCAGCTACGCCGAAAAACTCTCCAAGGAAGAGGCCCGCATCGACTGGTCGATGGAGGCTGTTGCCATCGAACGCTGCATCCGCTCGTTCAACCCCTGGCCCATCAGCTGGTTTGAAGTGGCTGACCAGACCGTCAAGGTATGGCAAGCCGCCGTCATTGACAGCGACCACAGCCAACCCGCCGGCACCCTGCTCAAGGCCGACAAGCAGGGGATCGATATCGCGACCGGCAAAGGAGTACTGCGCCTGCTGACCCTGCAACCGCCCGGCAAGAAGGCGATGTCCGTTTCGGATCTGCTCAACTCTCGCCGCGACTGGTTTGAACCCGGCACGCAATTGAATTGAACTGGATTGAATTGACACAAGCGGGGCCCAGGCCCCGACTTGCGCATCTAAGGTAACTCTATGAAAACACGTGCACAGGCCGCTCTCGTTATTCAACAGGTGCTGGATCAGGGTCAATCCCTCTCCGCTGTTCTGCCTGCTGCCCAGGAGAAGGTTGCGCCTCGCGATCGCGCTCTCCTGCAAGAACTCTGCTACGGCACCCTGCGCTGGCTACCCCGCCTCGATGCGGCAGTCAACGAGATGATGGACAAGCCGCTCAAGAACAAGAGCCGCATTTTCCACTACCTCATCCTGGTCGGTCTCTATCAGCTCATCTACACCCGCATTCCGGCTCACGCCGCGGTGGCCGAGACCGTCAACGCCGTCAAACTGCTCAAGGGTACCTCCCTGCGTGGCCTCATCAACGGCGTGTTGCGCAACTTCCAGCGCAGCGCCGAAGTCATTCTGCTGCGTATCGACCGTGTTCCCAGCATTCGCCTCGGTCATCCGGAGTGGCTCACCAAGCGCCTGCGTCAGGCCTATCACGATGAGTGGGAATTCATCATGGAGGCGAACAACCAGCGCCCCCCCATGTGGATCCGCAACAACAGCCAGCGCCAGAGCCGCGATGCCATGCTGGCTCGCATGGCCGAAGCCGGCATCAATGCCGTGGCCGGTGAAGAGGGCGAGGATTGCATCCTGCTGGAGCGTCCCTGCGATGTGACCAAGCTGCCCGGCTTCGAGGTCGGTGACTGCTCGGTACAGGATGGTGCAGCACAACAGGCTGCCGCCCTGCTCGACCCGCAACCGGGTGAATGGGTGCTGGATGCCTGCGCCGCCCCCGGCGGCAAGACCGCCCACCTGCTGGAGCGTCAGCCCAAGCTGGCTGGCGTGGTTGCCGTTGATGCCGACGAGAACCGCCTCAAGCGGGTGCAGGAGAACCTGGATCGCATCGGCCTGACCGCCAAAGTGATCCACGGCGATGCCGCGGCACCGGAACAGTGGTGGCCGGAGGGCCAGTTCGACCGCATCCTGCTGGATGCCCCCTGCTCCGCCACTGGTGTTATCCGTCGCCACCCCGACATCAAGTGGTTGCGCCGTGATCAGGACATCCGCGAGCTGGCCGAGCTGCAGCGCCGTATTCTGAACGCCCTCTGGGGCAAGCTGAAAAGCGGCGGCACCCTGCTCTACGCCACCTGCTCCGTCCTGCCGGAAGAGAACCGCGACCAGATCCGCGCCTTCCTTGCCGCGACCAAAGATGCCAAATTGGTACCGTTGCACGAACAGGATACCCCGGACTGCCCGGGTCGCCAGTTCCTGCCGGGTGAAGCCGAGATGGATGGCTTCTACTACGCCAAACTGGTCAAGCTCTGAGCCGGGCATGACAAACCTCATTCGGGAGAGCTGCCAGATCCATTCTGGCGCTCCCCTTTACAGCATCAACGTGAGTAGACGTTCCCTATGAAGATCATCATTTTGGGAGCCGGCCAGGTCGGCGGCACTCTGGCCGAGAACCTGGCCGGGGAGAACAACGACATCACCATCGTCGACACCGACAGCGAACGCCTGCGCGAACTGCAGGACAAGTTTGACCTGCGGGTGGTCAACGGTCACGGCGCCCACCCCAAGGTGCTGCGCGAAGCGGGCGCTCAGGATGCCGACATGCTGGTCGCGGTCACCAACAGTGACGAGACCAACATGATCGCCTGTCAGGTGGCCTACTCCCTGTTCAACACCCCGAACAAGGTGGCACGGATCCGCTCGCCAGCCTATCTGACCGAGCGGGATCGCCTGTTCCTGCCGGAATCGGTGCCGGTGGATCACCTGATCGCGCCGGAGCAGTTGGTGACCGACTATGTACGTCGCCTGATCGAATATCCGGGCGCCCTGCAAGTGGTTGATTTTGCAGGTGGCCGCGTCGGTCTGGTAGCGGTCAAGGCCTACTACGGTGGCCCGCTGGTGGGCAACGCCCTCTCCACCCTCCGCGAGCACATGCCCAACATCGAGACCCGGGTAGCGGCCATCTTCCGTCAGGGCCGCCCGATCCGTCCGCAAGGTACCACCATCATCGAAGCGGATGACGAGGTCTTCTTCGTCGCCGCCGCAGGCCATATCCGTGCCGTGATGTCGGAGCTGCAGCGCCTCGAGAGCCCCTACCGCCGCATCATGATCGTCGGTGGTGGCAACATCGGCGCCGGTCTCGCCCGCCAGCTGGAGAAGCGCTACAGCGTCAAGCTCATCGAGCGCAACCAGAAGCGGGCGGAGCAGCTCTCCGAACTGCTGGAGAACACCATCGTCTTCTGTGGCGATGCGGCGGATCAGGAGCTGCTGGCCGAGGAGCACATCGACCAGATCGACGTCTTCATCGCCGTGACCAACGAGGATGAGGCCAACATCATGTCGGCGCTGCTCGCCAAGAAGATGGGCGCCAAGAAGACCATGGTGCTGATCCAGCGCGGCGCCTACGTCGATCTGGTGCAGGGTGGCTCCATCGATATCGCTATCTCGCCCCAGCAGGCCACCATCTCGGCGCTGTTGACCCACGTGCGCCGGGCCGATATCGCCAACGTCTACAGCCTGCGCCGCGGCGCGGCCGAGGCGATCGAGGCGATTGCCCACGGTGACGAGAACACCTCCAAGGTGGTCGGCAAGACGGTGGGCGAGCTCAAGCTGCCGCCGGGCACCACCATAGGTGCCGTAGTACGCGGAGATGAGGTGCTGATCGCCCACGATCGCACCAAGATCCAGCAGGATGACCACGTGGTCATGTTCCTGGTGGACAAGAAGTACATCCCGGAAGTGGAGCGGCTGTTCCAGCCAAGCCCCTTCTTCCTGTAACGTCTTCATGCGCACAGGCTGTCAAACCAGACCCGGCTCAGCTCCCCCAAGGGGATGGTCCGGGTCTTTTGTTAATCAACGACCAGGTTATCGAACATGATCAAGCTGCGTCCCATTATCTTCACCCTCGGGCTGGTGCTCTCCAAGCTGGCGCTCTTCATGTGGCTGCCCACCTTGCTAGCACTGCTCACCGGGTCAGAGGGATTTGTCGAGTTTCTCAAGTCCGTGCTCATCACCCACGGCGCCGCCCTGCTCTGCCTCCACTATGGTCGCAAGGCGGAGTTTCATCTGGGGGTGCGGGAGATGTTCCTGCTCACCACCTCGGTCTGGGTGGTGGCCTGCGCCTTCGGCGCCCTGCCCTTTGTCTTCATCACCCACATCAACTTCACCGACGCCTACTTCGAGACTATGTCGGGAGTGACCACCACGGGCTCTACCGTGCTCTCCGGCCTCGACAACATGGCCCACAGTATCCTGTTGTGGCGTTCCATCCTGCAGTGGCTGGGCGGGGTCGGCTTTATCGTGATGGCGGTAGCCGTGCTGCCCTACCTCAACGTCGGCGGCATGAAGCTGTTCCAGACCGAGAGCTCGGACTGGTCGGACAAAAGCGCCCCGCGTGCCAAGACAGTCGCCAACAACATCGTCGTCGTCTATCTGGTGCTCTCCATGCTCTGCTTCATGGCCTACTGGGCCAGCGGCATGAACATGTTCGAGGCGATCAACCACGCCATGACCACTCTCAGTACCGGCGGCTACTCCACCTCCGATCAATCTATGTCCCACTTCTCCAACTCGGCACACTGGATTGGCACCCTGTTCATGTTCCTCGGCGGCCTGCCCTTCCTGCTCTATGTGCAAAGCCTCAACCACAGGGACTACAGCCTGTTCAAGGATGCCCAGGTGCGCGGCTTCTTCTGGCTGGTGGTGTGGGTCACCGTCATCATGACCTTCTATCTGTGGGAGAGAGACCTGTTCGGCTTCTGGGATGCCCTGCGCATCAGCTGCTTCAACATCGTCTCGGTGCTCACCACCACCGGCTACGGCCTTGGTGACTTCGGCACCTGGGGGCCGCTCGCCAGCATCGTCTTCATCGTGCTGCTGGCGCTGGGGGCCTGCTCAGGCTCCACTGCGGGCGGCCTCAAGATCTTCCGGGTACAGGTGGCATTCGCCCTGTTCAGAAAGCAGATGCGCCAGCTGATGCACCCCTCTGCCGTCTTCCCCCAGAAGTACAACGGCCGGACGGTCAATGACGCCATCATCCGCTCGATGATCTCCTTCGTACTGGCCTACTTCGCCATCATTCTGGTGATAGCCGCGCTACTGGGCGCCATCGGGCTTGACCCCCTGACGGCTATCTCCAGCTCCATCACCGCTGTCGCCAACGTTGGCCCGGGCATGGGCCCTGTGGTCGGCCCCAGCACCAACTTTGCCAGCCTGCCGGAATCGGCCAAATGGCTGTTGTCATTCGGCATGCTGCTGGGACGACTGGAGATCCTGACGGTCGCCGTGCTCTTCTTCCCCTCCTTCTGGCGCCAGTAACCCCTTACTGCAAGCCATCAAAAAGCCGCAGCGTTCATCCGCTGCGGCTTTTTTATCTCACCCATCCCCACGACCTTCGCTCAACGCTCATCAGCCCCATTACCGGATGGCCTGAACGAGCTCATCAGGATGGCCATAACGGATCACAAGCATAAAAAAACGGACCCAAACCAGAGGTTTGGGTCCGTTTATCAGTGAACCGTCAGCGGCCACGAAGGCTGTCGAGGCTCAGCACATGGCATTAACCACGGCCAGAGCGCTTGCGATCCAGCTCGGTCAGCAATTTCTTGCGGATACGGATGTTCTTCGGAGTCACTTCTACCAGTTCATCGTTGTCGATGAACTCGAGAGCCTGTTCCAGAGTCATGCGGATCGGCGGAGTCAGCACTTGAGCTTCGTCGGTACCGGAGGCACGCATGTTGGTCAGCTGTTTGCCTTTCAGGCAGTTAACAGTCAGGTCGTTGGAACGGGAGTGGATACCGATCACCTGGCCTTCGTACACTTCGGTCGCGTGACCGATGAACAGACGACCACGGTCTTGCAGACCGAACAGGGCGTAAGTCAGTGCTTTACCGGTAGCGTTGGAGATCAGCACGCCATTCTGACGCTCGCCGATGCTGCCACCCTTGTGCGGACCGTAGTGGTCAAAGGTGTGGTACAGCAGACCGGTACCTGAGGTCATGGTCATGAACTCGGTCTGGAAACCGATCAGGCCACGGCTCGGGATCATGAAGTCCAGACGGACACGACCCTTGCCATCCGGCGTCATGTTGGTCATTTCGCCTTTACGCAGACCCAGTTGCTCCATTACGGAACCCTGGTGCGCTTCTTCAACGTCCACAGTTACGGTTTCGAACGGTTCTTGCAGAACGCCATCAACGGTACGCAGGATTACTTCCGGACGGGACACAGCCAGTTCGTAACCTTCGCGACGCATGTTTTCGATCAGGATGGAGAGGTGCAGTTCACCACGACCGGATACACGGAACTTGTCCGGATCATCAGTCTCTTCCACGCGCAGGGCCACGTTGTGGACCAGCTCCTGGTTCAGACGCTCCAGAATGTTACGGGAGGTCACGAACTTGCCCTCTTTACCGGCGAACGGTGAGGTGTTGACCTGGAAGGTCATGTTCACGGTCGGCTCGTCAACGGAGAGCGGCGGCAGGGCTTCAACGGCACCGTTGTCACAGATGGTGTCGGAGATTTTCAGCTCGCCCAGACCGGTGATAGCGATGATGTCACCCGCTTGCGCGTCGGTAACTTCAGTACGGGACAGACCCAGGTAACCCAGCACCTGACCGACTTTACCGTTACGGGTCTTGCCGTCGGCACCAACGATGGTGACTTGCTGGTTGGTCTTGACGCGACCACGAGTGATACGGCCGATACCGATAACGCCCACGTAGGAGTTGTAGTCCAGCTGGGAGATCTGCATCTGGAAACCACCTTCGGCATCAGCCTTCGGCGCTTCAACGTTGTCAACGATAGCCTGGAACAGCGGCTCCATGTTCTCGGACTCGACGTCCTGATCCATGGTGGCCCAACCGTTCAGTGCAGAGGCGTAAACAACTTTGAAATCCAGCTGTTCGTCAGTCGCGCCCAGGTTGTCGAACAGGTCGAATACCTGATCCATTACCCAGTCAGGACGAGCACCCGGACGGTCAACCTTGTTGATGACCACGATCGGCTTCAGACCCTGAGCGAACGCTTTCTGGGTCACGAAACGGGTTTGCGGCATCGGGCCGTCTACGGCGTCAACCAGGAGCAGCACGGAGTCAACCATGGACAGTACGCGCTCTACTTCACCACCGAAGTCGGCGTGACCCGGGGTATCAACGATGTTGATGCGGTAGTCATTCCAGCGGATCGCAGTGTTCTTGGCGAGAATGGTGATGCCACGTTCCCGTTCCAGATCATTGGAGTCCATGATCCGTTCCTGGCCTTCCGTGGAGCGGTCCAGGGTGCCGGACTGCTGCAGCAGCTTATCAACCAGAGTCGTTTTGCCGTGGTCAACGTGCGCAATAATCGCAATATTGCGTAAATTCTCTAACATTCTCGCCTCAATCACCGGGTAAAATTGGGCGCTAATTGTACTCTTGCCTTTGTGATCTGCCTAGCAGAATTGCAGTACATTCGCGCATAACAACAGATCTGGATCATAGACCTCTCTGACAAACCCTGCTTAGATGGGCGGTGACCGTATTTCGCGCACCATTACAGTGCACCAAAACGATCCACCATCGCACTAAATTGATGCAACGCGAGTCGAGATCGCCTGATTTTGGGGAGCCTCTTCAGCGAGATTGCCCTGAAATCAAGCTGTCACAAACTTGGCACGATACTGGCTTATGTGAATACGACGACGCATTCACCCAGAGAGTTTTAACACCGGAGGTTACTTAGCATGTCAGCCCAGAACGTTTTGGCCCTGATCCAGGAACACGAAGTCAAGTTTGTTGATCTGCGCTTTACCGACACCAAGGGTAAAGAGCAGCATGTATCCATCCCTGCTCACCAGGTTGATGAAGATTTCTTCGAAGACGGCAAGATGTTCGATGGTTCCTCCATCGGCGGCTGGAAGGGCATCAACGAATCCGACATGGTACTGATGCCGGACGCAGCCTCCGCCAAGCTGGACCCGTTCACCGAAGAGACCACCCTGAACATCGTTTGTGACGTGCTGGAGCCTGCCACCATGCAGGGCTACGATCGCGATCCGCGCTCCATCGCCAAACGTGCAGAAGATTTCCTGAAGTCCAGCGGCATCGCTGACACCGTGCTGTTCGGGCCGGAGCCGGAATTCTTCATGTTCGACAACATTACTTTCTCCAACACCATGGGCCACAGCTTCGTGAAAATCGAATCTGAAGAAGCCGCATGGAACTCCGGCACTGCCTATGAGCATGGCAACAAGGGTCACCGTCCGTTCGTGAAAGGCGGTTACTTCCCGGTTGCACCGGTCGACTCTTCCCAGGATATCCGCGCCGCCATGTGTCTGGTGCTGGAAGAGATGGGCCAGGTCGTTGAAGCTCACCACCACGAAGTGGCCACTGCCGGTCAGAACGAGATCGCTACCCGCTTCAACACTCTTACGCTGAAAGCTGACGAAGTACAGGTACTGAAGTACGTGATCCACAACGTGGCTCACGCCTACAACAAGACCGTCACCTTCATGCCGAAACCCATGTTCGGTGACAACGGCTCCGGCATGCACTGCCACCAGTCCCTGGCCAAGAACGGCGTCAACCTGTTCGCTGGCGACCTGTATGGCGGTCTGTCCGAGATGGCTCTGCACTACATCGGCGGTATCATCAAGCACGCCAAGGCCATCAACGCCTTCGCCAACCCGACCACCAACTCCTACAAGCGTCTGGTTCCGGGTTATGAAGCACCGGTCATGCTGGCCTACTCTGCCCGCAACCGCTCTGCCTCCATCCGTATCCCGGTGGTACCGAGCCCGAAAGCCCGTCGTATCGAAGTGCGCTTCCCGGATCCGGCTGCCAACCCGTACCTGGCCTTCGCTGCCCAGCTGATGGCCGGTCTGGACGGTATCATCAACAAGATCCATCCGGGCGATGCCATGGACAAGAACTTGTATGACCTGCCGCCGGAAGAAGCCGCAGAAGTGCCGACCGTTGCCGGTTCTCTGGACGAAGCCCTGGCCGCTCTGGATGCTGACCGCGAGTTCCTGACCCGCGGCGGCGTGTTCAGTGATGACTTCATCAACTCCTACCTGGAACTGAAACAGCAGGATGTTGACCGTGTGCGCATGACCCCGCACCCGCTGGAGTTCGAACTGTACTACTCCGTCTAAGGCTCAGCAGACTGGCCGTTTAAATCTGGTCAGCTTGCTTAATCGTGACAAAACCCGCCATCTGGCGGGTTTTTTCTCTGATAGGATTAAGCAAAATACCGTCAAGGAGAGATGGATGAACAACAAGCATGGCATAGGGGTGCTCAGCCTCCTGTTGCTGACCTCGTTCGCTGCGGACGCGGCCAAGGTCTACTCCTGGGTCGATGGCAATGGCATCACCCACTACTCGGATGCGCCACCACCCGGCAAAAACGCCAAAGAGGTAGATCTGCGGGTCGCCCCGCTGCTGGGCAGCAGCGCGCCCAGATCGGTGCAGGTGGATAACTTCAACAGCCTGACCGGCGCCGATGCCAAGAAAGAGAAAGAGGCGGCCAAGCTGACCATCGAACTGCTCTCCCCGGAACAGGGCAGCACCCTGCGCGACAACACAGGCAACATCGTCTTTCAGGGCACCATCAGCCCCAAACCTCCGACCCAGTATGATGTGCGCCTGACCCTGGATGGCAAAGCCGCTCCCATCGTCAGCAACAGCCTCTCTGTCCGGGTCGAAAACGTCGATCGCGGCGCCCACGAGGCTCAGCTCGAGCTGCTCGCCAAAGACGGTACGATCCTTGCTAAATCCAGTGCAGTCACCTTTTACCTGCATAGAGCGAGCGTGACGCCGGCTCCCAAACCCACCCCCAAAGCCGACCAGGGGTGATATAGCGCACCGATGCGGGTAAACTCTATGCACCATATCGGTGCATAACAGGTGTGTAGCACCGTTTTAGGGAGAAACCTGTGCCAACCCGCTCGGACAACGCCAAAACACTCTTGGATAATTTGCTGACCGCCGTGATCCTGATGGATGAGCGGCTCTGCATCCAATTCGTCAACCCAGCGGCTGAACAGCTGCTCTCCCTCAGTGAACGCAGGCTGATCGGCATCGAACTGCCCCATCTGCTGGAACATATCTCCCTCGATTTGCAGCGGCTCAAGCAGTGCATCGTGTCAGGGCAGGGCTTTACCGATAGCGAAGTGACTCTGGTGGTAGAGGGAGAACCGCGACTGGTGGAGCTGAGCGCGACCCCGATGGCCGACCACGAACAGCGTCTACTGGTCGTGGAGCTGCGCAAGATCGACCAGCAGAAGAAGATCAGTCAGGAGCAGCAGCAACATGCCCAGCAGCTGGCGGCCAAGGAGCTGGTGCGCGGGCTGGCCCACGAAATCAAGAATCCCCTCGGCGGCCTGCGCGGCGCGGCCCAGCTGCTGCAAAAGGAGCTGCCGGACCCGGCGCTGCGCGAATATACCGGCATCATCATCGAACAGGCTGACAGGCTGCGGGTACTGGTCGATCGGCTGCTCGGCCCCCAGCGCCCCGGCCGTCACCAGATGCACAATGTCCATTCGGTGCTGGAGCAGGTACGCCGACTGGTGGAGCTCGAACTCCCTCCCTCTGTTCGCATCGAGCGGGATTACGACCCCAGCATCCCCGAATTCGAGATGGAGCCGGATCAACTGCAGCAGGCGTTTCTCAACATAGTGCGCAACGCCGCCGAAGCGCTGGGGGATCAGACCGGGCTTATCCGCATCAAGACTCGCACCGCGTTCCAGATCACCATCCACGGCCAGCGTTACCGGCTGGCGGCGGAGATCAAGATCATCGACAACGGCCCCGGCATTCCCGATGCCATTCGCGACACCCTGTTCTACCCGATGATCACCGGCAAGGAGGGGGGAACCGGGCTCGGCCTTTCCATCGCCCAGAACCTGATCGACCAGCACAAGGGACGGATTGACTGCATCAGCTGGCCGGGTCACACCGAATTCACCATTTTTCTACCGCTTCGCAAGTAAGGGAACCCCATGACCGCCAAAGTGTGGATCGTCGATGACGACAGTTCTATCCGCTGGGTGCTGGAGCGCACTCTCGGCAGCGAAGGCTTCAACTGCGAGAGCTTTGCCGATGGCGAAGCCCTGCTGCACGCCCTTGAGCTGCGCTCGCCCGATGTGATCCTCTCCGATATCCGGATGCCGGGCATCGACGGCCTGAGCCTGTTGGAGCAGATCCACCGCCGTCAGGCCGATCTGCCCATCATCATCATGACCGCCCACTCGGATCTCGACAGCGCGGTCAACGCCTACCAGCGCGGCGCCTTCGAGTACCTGCCCAAACCGTTCGACATCGACGAAGCGGTGACCCTGGTGCGCCGCGCCGAGAATCACCTCAAGGAGCAGCGCACCAAGCGGAAGTCTCGCCAGCAAGAAGCCACCGCCACTCCCGAAATCATCGGTGAGGCACCGGCGATGCAGGAGGTGTTCCGCGCCATCGGCCGCCTGTCTCGCTCCAGCATCTCGGTGCTGATCAACGGTCAGAGCGGCACCGGCAAGGAGCTGGTCGCCCATGCCCTGCACAAGCACAGCCCGCGCGCCCACAAGAACTTTATCGCCCTCAACATGGCGGCTATCCCGAAAGATCTCATCGAATCCGAGCTGTTCGGTCACGAGAAGGGGGCCTTCACCGGTGCCAACAACATCCGCCACGGCCGCTTCGAGCAGGCCGACGGCGGTACCCTGTTTCTCGACGAGATCGGCGACATGCCGCTGGATGTGCAGACCCGACTGCTGCGGGTGCTGGCCGATGGCCAGTTCTACCGGGTCGGCGGCCACCAGCCGGTGCAGGTGGATGTGCGGATCATCGCCGCCACCCACCAGAATCTGGAGAAACGGGTGGCCGATGGCGAGTTTCGCGAGGATCTGTTTCACCGCCTCAACGTCATTCGCATCCATATTCCTGCCCTCAAGGAGCGCCGTGAGGATATCCCCCAGCTGGCCCGCCACTTCCTGCTGCGCGCAGCCAAAGAGCTGAACGTCGAGGCCAAGAGCCTGCACCCCGATACCCAGGCCTATATCAGTCGCCTGCCCTGGCCGGGCAACGTGCGCCAGCTGGAGAACGTCTGTCGCTGGCTCACCGTGATGGCATCCGGTCAGGAAGTGCTGGTCGGCGACCTGCCTGCCGAGCTGCTCACCCCCATCACCCACAACGCCGAACCTGGTCAACCGGCGTTGCCCGGTTGCTGGCAGCAACAGTTGCAGGAGTGGGTGGCCAGCAAGCTGGCGCTGGGAGAGACAGACATCCTGGCCGATGCCATGCCCCAGTTCGAACGGATCATGCTGGAGACGGCGCTGGAACACACCCACGGCCACAAGCAGGAGGCGGCGCGCCTGCTCGGTTGGGGCCGCAACACCCTGACCCGCAAGCTGAAGGAACTCGATCTCTCCTGAGTCCCGGGGAAAAACGATTCCCATCACGCCCTGACAAATCACCGTCCGCCAGAACCCCGTTTAACCATAAACGGGGTATCTTTTTTGAAAGCCCCGCCTAGAATGGCAGGCTTTCAAACCTGACTCGACGAGGGCGCCCCCATGATTGACAGATCTCTCCCCCTGACCGACCTGCACCGCCATCTGGACGGCAACATCCGCCCGCAAACCATCCTCGAGCTGGGTCGCCAACACAATATCCAGCTGCCCGCCTTTGAGCTGGAGGCGCTGCGCCCCCACGTACAGATCGTCGAAAACGAGCCGAGTCTGGTTGCCTTCCTGAAGAAACTGGACTGGGGTGTGGCCGTGCTGGCTGACTATGACACCTGCCGCCGGGTCGCCTACGAGAACGTGGAAGATCTGCTGCGCGCCGGTATCGACTATGCAGAGCTGCGCTTCAGCCCGGCCTATATGGCGATGGCCCACAAGCTGCACCCGCAGGGCGTGGTGGAAGCCATCATCGACGGCGTGGCCGCAGGCAGCCGTGACTTCGGCATCAAGACCAACCTGATCGGCATCATGAGCCGCACCTTCGGCACCGAGCAGTGCAATCAGGAGCTGGCCGCCTGTCTGGCTCACCGCGACAAGCTGGTCGCCATCGATCTGGCCGGTGACGAACTGGGTTTCCCGGGCGAACTCTTTGTCGACCACTTCCGCAAGGTGCGCGATGCAGGCATGCGCGTCACCGTACACGCCGGTGAAGCCGCTGGCCCCGAGAGCATGTGGCAGGCCATTCGCGAGCTGGGCGCCGAGCGTATCGGCCACGGCGTCAAAGCGATTCAGGATCCGGCCCTGATGGCCTATCTGGCCGAACACCGCATCGGCATCGAATCCTGCCTCACCTCCAACGTTCAGACCACCACGGTAGCGAGCCTGACCGAGCACCCGATCCGCCAGTTCCTGGCTGCCGGTGTACTGGCCTGCCTCAACACCGACGACCCGGCAGTAGAGGGCATCGACCTGCCCCACGAATATGAGGTGGCTGCCCCGGCCGCTGGCATGACCGCCAGCGAGATCCGCACTGCCCAGCAAAACGGCCTGACCCTTGCCTTCCTGAGCGATAGCGAGAAAGCCGAACTGAGCGCCCGCGCCGCCAGCCGCTGATCCACACCGGCACTGCAAATAGAAACGGCCCACTTCGGTGGGCTGTTTGCTTTGCGGATTTCTGATGATGGGTAAGCACTTGGCCAGCTGACAGATAGCAAAAGGCCCAAACAGGGTCTGGGCCTTTGCTGATGGCTGTAAGGGGAAAAACTACTCCCGCTCCTTGTCACGCTCCAGCGCCCGCTCCACCAGCGGCTCTGGCAGGCTCTTGGTCACCTCCACCCCCAGCTCGCGGAAACGCTCGACCTGCGCGATCAGGTTGCCACGACCGTTGACCAGCCGTCCCATCGCCTTGTCGTAGCTCTCCTGCGCCTTGTGCAGGCTGCCGCCCATCTGCTGCATCTCCTCCACAAACAGCCGCAGCTTTTCGTAGAGACGACCGGCCCGTTCGGCAATCTGGCGGGCATTCTGGTTCTGTCGCTCGTAGCGCCACAGGTTCTCGATGGTGCGCAGCGCCACCATGAGATTGGTGGGACTCACCAGCAGGATATTGTTGTCGAGACCGTAACGCACCAGCGAGGGATCGGCCTCCATCGCGGTGAGGAAGGCGGGTTCCACCGCCACGAACATCAGCACATAGTCGAGGGTGCGCACCCCGGGCAGCTGCTGGTAATCCTTGCGACCCAGCTCGCGGATATGGTTGCGCACCGAGGCGACGTGCTCTTTCAGCGCCACCGCCTTCTCCAGCTCGTCCTCAGCGTTGTACCAGCGCTCGTAGGCGGTCAGCGACACCTTGGCGTCGATGATGATGTCCTTCTCTTGCGGCAGGTGGACGATGACATCGGGCTGGTAGCGCTTGCCCTTCTCCACCTCGATATTGACCTGGGTGTGGTACTCGTGGCCCTCGCGCAGACCGCACTCGCTGAGGATCCGCGCCAACACCACTTCACCCCAGTTGCCCTGCTGCTTGCTGTCACCCTTGAGGGCGCGGGTTAGCGCTGCCGCCTCCTCGGTCATGCGGGCATTGAGCTCGGCGAGGCGCTCCAGTTCGAACTTGAGGCTGTGGCGCTGGGCCGTCTCCTGAGCGTGAGTCTCCCCCACCTGACGGCGAAAGCCCTCGATCTGTTCTTTGAGCGGTGTGAGCAGCAGATCGAGGCTGTTCTGGTTCAATTCGCGGAAGTTGCCCGAGTTTTGCTCGAAGATCCGGTTGGCGAGATTCTCGAACTGCTGGCTGAGGCGCTGCTCCGCCTCCTGTTGCAGCTGCAGCTTCTCGGCGGCGGCAAGCCGCTCGCTGCGCAGGGTCGCTTCCGCATCCTTGAGGCGGGCGGTGAGCTTGATGAGCAGGGTCTGCTGCTGCTCCAGCTTCTGCTGGCCTTGCATCCGCTCATCCTGCAACTCGTCGAAGCGATCCTGCAGCGCCTGATGACGCTCCTGCGCCAGCATCAGCTCCTGAGCCTGCGCCGTGGCGGCCCGTCGTCCGATCAGCCAGCCAAGCCCGAGGACCAGCACGGCGGCGGGCAACAAGATCCCCCAGAGTCCGGGGTCAATCATTTGCGGCTCCGCTGACGCAGGAAGAGTTCGAGATAGCGGTTAACGAGGATCCAGAGCACCACGTAGATGAGGTAGGCGGCCAGCACCACCCACTTGTGGGTGTTGACGCCGGTATCGAGTTCGGCGAACTCGATATCCTTGATGCGGCAGTAGGCCCACATCAGCAGGGGAAAGACATAGAGCAGGGACGCACGCCAGAGAAATAGCCACATATGTTTTCATTCAACCACGTAAAAAGACCCGCCTAGCTTACACAAGGGCAACTGCGCTTGCGATCCTGACGGCCGCTATTCTCTGGCCTGCTTCCCGAAACTTCGATAAAATTAACCCCTAATAGGTATCAGGGGCGAGCATGACTCACTATTTCCTCCGTTGGCTGACACAAGGTTGGCAAGCTTCCCGCAAGCCCGCCGTGGTATGCCATGAAGCGCGCCCGCCATGGGCCATCGAGGAGTCCCAGTACCTCTCCCTCTGCACCCGCTGTGGCGAGTGTTTCAAGGCCTGCCCGCGCGGCCTGCTCAAACCGGCCACCCAGGAGGAGTACGAGGGGAGCCCCATCGCCGGTACCCCGGTGCTCGATCTCGCCTGCGGCCAGTGCAGCTACTGCGGCAGCTGCGCCAGAGCCTGTCCCACCGGCGCCCTCGACCTGCAACTGGGTCGGCAGGTGCAGACCCGGGTACAGATTGAAGATAGTTGTCAGGCACGGCAGGGCTTCTACTGCCTGCTCTGTGAAGATGCCTGCCCGCAACAGGCGATCAAGGCCACCGCCGACGGCATCAACGTCAATATGGATGCCTGCAATGGCTGCGGTGCCTGCGGCCTCGCCTGCCTGCACGGCGCCATCACCCTGATCCGCCAGCCGGGCAGTCGCTAAAACCACCCGCGTACAAAAGCAAAAGGGGCCATCAGGCCCCTTTCACATCTTGTTCGATATTCCACGCCCCGTCAGGCCATGGTCACAATAGTCTCTTGCTCGATACCCAGCAGGTGGCAGAGACGATTGGGATCGCGCACCGCATCGGCCAGAGTGTACTCACCCAGCACTTCGAGGAAGGCGTTCATGGCGCGGCGCAGAATGCCCTGAATGCGGCAGCCGCCGGAGAGTCGGCAGTTTTCACGCTTGCAATCGACCGGACAGAGCACATGCTCCATGTCCATCACCACATCCCGCAAATTGATGGAGACCGCCGAGCGACCGAGGCGGATGCCACCGTGCTTGCCGCGTACCGTTTCGATGTACCCCTTGATGCCAAGCTGGTGCACAATTTTGACCACGTGGTTGCGAGAGATGCCGAAGGTATCGGCCACTTCAGTAATGGTCGACAGACGATCCCCCGGCTGAACCGCCAGGAAGGTCAGGGTACGCAGGGCGTAGTCGGTAAATCGTGTCAGTTGCATGGTCGCACTTGCCTCTTACTACAAGCCAGGAATCAGGACGACAACATTGAGCTAAGAGGCAGGAGACAACCGGTTTGCCTCTGTTTGCCCATTGGTTCGCCAGAGGAGGGCCTGTCTCTTAATCTGAGTTGCGGAGTGACAGGTTAAGAGCAGCACAACCGGGTGTCGATGAAGATGCACATAAATCGACACTTTCTTTGATTGATCGCAAACTTGCCGGGTTAGCCCGGCGTTTACCCGCTTTATGGCGGGTAAATCTCCCGAATAGTCTCCTTCACCAAGCCACTTCGACCAGCAGCCATATGGCCCGCGAACCGCCCCTGAATCGACCGCCAGAAAGGTGGTTCAGTGGGGCTGTTTCAGCCAATTTTTCAGCGCGACCGAGGGAATGGAGCTCTCGGAGGCGACGGCAAACGCGCCCCAGTCCACCGCGCACTGCAACGCATCCTTGATCGCCATGCCCCGCGCCAGACCATGGATCAATCCGCCGGCGAAGGCATCACCCGCCCCCGTAGTATCGACCACCGAGACGGGCCGAGCGGCGACCCGGATCTGCTCATCGCCGTGGATGGCAACCGCGCCCGCCTTTCCTTCGGTCAGCACCAGCCATTCGAGCTGCTCCCCCGCCAGCTGGCGGGCATGCTGCCAGGGGTCGCTCACCTCGCCGAGATCGGAGCGGGAGGCCACCAGCACATGGCAGGGACGGCGCGCTTGGCCGCCCTTGGGATACTGGGCCACCACGAAGCTCTTGCCGAGCATCTGGCGCATGTAGCTGATGATGGCGGTGCCGGGATAGTTCACATAGAGGCAGTCGATCCCCTCCAGCGGCAGATCGCCGGGCAGGTCGGGACGCCGCGGGCGGCGCAGTATGGTGCGCTCGCCGGTGGAGTCCACCAGGATCAGCAGCTCGCCGGTCTCGCCGCCAAAGCGCTCCACATGGCTGCAATCCAACCCGTAACCGGCCGCCTGCTCCAGCAGCCAGTCGCCGGTCTCGTCCAGCCCGATACGGGAAGCAATGGTCACCTCGTGGCCCGCCCACACCAGCCCTATGCCGGTATTGGCAGCGCCACCTCCCAGCCTGCGCCCCTGATCCACATATTGCAGCCGGGCCCCCGCCACCAGAGGTTCGGAGAGGGAGAGCACATGATCACAGTTGAGATTGGCAAGCAGCAAAATGCGGGACATAGAGACCTCGGACGATGGAGATAGCCCAAAAGAGACAGGCTGAACCCCGAGTAGAGCCCAGCCTGACAGAAGAGACAACCGGCAGCGATCGGGAATCCGATCGGGATCAATAGATGGGCAGTTCCACCCCGGCCAGCAGCTCGTCGATGCGCGCCTGACTCGGCTGCTGCATCACGCTCTGGATCACCTCCTTGGTGAGGTGGGGCGAGAAGGAGCTGATGAAGTCATACATGTAGTTCTGCAGCAAGATGCTCTTGCTGAAACAGATCTGCGCCGGACAGGGCTTGAACAGGTGCTCCAGATTGATGGAGACCAGCCCGGGGCTGTCGGTGTCGTTGGCCACCAGCGAGGAGATGATGCCGATGCCAAAGCCCAGCTCCACGTAGCGTTTGATCACTCCGGCATCCATTACCGTCATGTAGTAACTCGGGGTCAGCCCCGCCGCCTGAAACACCTCGTCCTGCACCTGACGACCGGTGGCGCCGCTCTCGTAACTGAGGATCGGGTAGTGGCAGAGCTGCTCCAACGTCGGCTTCTTCACCTTGGCCAACGGGTGATCCTGCGGCACCACCAGCGAGAGAGTCCAGAGGTAGGCGGGCAGCGCGATCAGCTCCTTGTCGAAGCCAATCTCGTGGGCAACGATGGAAAAATCGGAGTAACCCTTGCTGATCTGCTCCTTGCTCGCCGACATCACCGGATGGAGGTGGAACGAGATCTTGGGGTACTTCTTGGTGAAGTAGGTAACCGATTTGGGCAGCAGATAGCGGGCAATGGTGTGGGTGGTGTGAATATTGAGGGTGCCCACCGTCGGATCCAGATACTCGCGGGAGATCGCCTTGATCTTGCTCTCGATGTTGAGCATCGCCTCGGCACACTTGATGATCTCCTCACCCACCGGGGTGATGCGGTGCAAATGCTTGCCACGGCGCTCGAAGATCCGCACTCCCAGCTCGCTCTCCAGCAGGCCAATCTGTTTGCTGACCCCCGGCTGACTGGTGAAGAGCGCATCGGAAGCCACGGACACATTGAGGTTGTGGTCCCGGATCGCGATCAAATACTTCAATTGCTGTAGTTTCAAGGCGTCACACTCTCACACTGGTTTGGCTCAGACAGGTTTGGCTCAGGCCGGGACGGCAATCAAGCCAGACAAACAGGCCGCCACATGGGCGGCCAGTGTACCATCCGATCCCGACATCTCAGCGCTTGATCCTTCATTTTGCTACAAAATCTAGCATCCGAAGGGGTGGCTGACAAACCGGGCTCAGGCCGCGCCAGCCCGCAGCGGCAGGATCCCCAGAAACTGCAGCAGCCACTGCATCATGGTCGCCGAATCCACCTCCCCCTCCAGCGAGGAGAGGCTGCTCTGGTAGCGCTCGTCGGGCAACAGGCCGCGGCGCCGCTCGATCAGCGCCCGGTTGTACTCCACCGAAAATTCCGGATGTCCCTGAATGGCCACTATGTTGTTCCCCTGCAGAAACATGAAGTTGGGACAAAAATCGTTGCCCGCCAGTCGGGTCGCCCCCGGCGGCAGCAGGGCCACCTGATCCTGATGGCTGGCCAGAATGCGGATCTGATCCCGCGCCGGCGCCATCCAGGGCTCATCTGCCAGCATGGGGTGCACCGACACACCCAGCCCCCACCCCTTGGTAGACTTCACCACTTCCCCACCGAGCGCCTGGGCGATTACCTGATGACCGAAGCAGACGCCTGCCAGCTTGACGTCGGCATCGTGCGCCTGACGGATCCACGCCCGCAGTGCCTGAATCCAGGGGATATCGCTGTAAGCATCGTGGCGCGAGCCTGTGATGAGCCAGGCATCGCACTCGTGCAGATCCTCCGGCAATTCCCCATCAAGAGCCGACCAGACCCGAAATTCCAGCTCGGGGGCCAGGGCCGCAAAGCCCCTGATAAACATCTCGGAGTAAACGGGGCCAAAACGATCCGCCAGATCGGGATCGAGCCGGTCACAATCGAGAATTCCCAATCGCATCTGTTGTTCCTTTACAGAGTTCGCCCCCGCCAATCATTGACCGGCGGGGGCAAGAGGTTAGGCCATGAGCACGCGCCAGCGCGTCACTTCATGGTCGGCATGGAGAACTCGGCACCACTGCGCAGGCTCTGGGGCCAGCGCGCCGTCACCGTCTTCATCCGGGTATAAAAGCGAACCCCGTCCGGCCCGTGCATGTTGAGCGGCCCGAAGATGGAGCGTTTCCAGCCGCCAAAGCTGTGAAACGCCATCGGCACCGGAATGGGAACGTTCACCCCTACCATACCGACCTGCACCCGCGCCGTGAAGTCCCGTGCGGTGTCGCCGTCACAGGTAAAGATGGCGGTGCCGTTGCCGTACTCGTGCTCGTTGATGAGGCGCAGCGCCGTCTCGTAGTCCGGCACCCGTACGATGGAGAGCACAGGGCCGAAGATCTCCTCGCGATAGATGCGCATATCCGGCGTCACCTCGTCAAACAGGCAGCCCCCGATAAAGTAACCCTCGTCGTGGCTCAGCGTGCGACCATCGACCCGCAGCGCGGCCCCTTCGGCCACCCCCTGATCCACGTAGCCACGCACCTTGGCCAGATGCTCCTTGCTGATGAGCGGCCCCATTTCGTTCTCCGGGCTCTGGCCCAGCCCCGGGCCCACCCGCAGTTTTTCCACCAGCGGCGTCAGTTTGGCTACCAGCGCATCGGCGGTCTCGTCACCCACTACCACGGCTACCGAGATCGCCATGCAGCGCTCGCCTGCTGCCCCATAAGCAGCCCCCATCAGGGCGGAGACCGCCTGATCGAGATCCGCATCCGGCATCACCACCATGTGGTTCTTGGCACCGCCCAGCGCCTGTACCCGCTTGCCGTGGGCCGAGGCGGTGGCATAGATGTACTGGGCAATGGGGGTGGAGCCGACAAACGACACGGCACCCACTCGCGGGTCGGTCAGCAGCACATCCACCACCTCCTTGTCACCGTTCACCACGTTGAGCACGCCGTCAGGCAGACCGGCCTCCTTGAGCAGCTCGGCCATCCGCAGCGAGAGAGAGGGATCCTTCTCGGAGGGTTTGAGAATAAAGGTATTGCCGCAGGCGATGGCGACCGGGAACATCCAGAGCGGCACCATGGCCGGGAAGTTGAACGGGGTGATACCGGCGCAAACCCCCACCGGCTGCATCATGGAGTAGCTGTCTACCCCGCGACCGACGTTGAGGGAGTGCTCCCCCTTGAGCAGATGGGGAATGCCGCAGGCAAACTCCACCACCTCCAGCCCGCGGGTCAACTCGCCCTGCGCATCGGAGAAGACCTTGCCATGCTCGCGGCTGATCAGCTGGGCCAACTCGTCCCTGTGCTGCTCCATCAACTCCTTGAAGCGGAAAAAGACCCGGGCCCGCACCAGCGGCGGGGTTTGTGACCAGTCGGCAAAGGCGCGCTCGGCGATGGCGATCGCCTCCTGACACTCGGCGGCGCTGGACAGCCCGACGCTCCCCTGCTGCTTGCCGCAGGCGGGATTGAAGATGGCCCCCTGGCGCTCGCTGCGACTCTCCTGCGGCTGGCCGTTGATGAAGTTGCTGACCCTGTATGTCATGTATCCTCCGTGATAACTGATGCGGTAAATGCGCTGAGCAAATCAACGCAAGGCCCCGCCAGTGCGGGGCCATCAAATGGGTTAAGGTTGTGCCTGCAGGGCATCCTGCAGCAGGGTAAAGAGATCGTCGATCTGGCTGCGCTCGATGATAAGGGGCGGCGACAGGGCGATGATGTCGCCGGTCACCCGGATCAATGCCCCCTTCTCGAAGCAGCGCACGAACACCTCGTAGGCGCGCTTGCCCGGCGCATCCGGCATCGATTCCAGCTCGATACCCGCCACCAGCCCGTAGTTGCGTACATCCTTCACATGCTTGCAGCCCTTCAGCGAATGGGCCGCCTCCTCCCAGTAGCCCGCCAGATCGGCGGCGCGGCTGAGCAGGTTCTCGTTGCGATAGATCTCGAGGGTCGCGAGCCCCGCAGCCGCAGCCACCGGATGGCCGGAGTAGGTGTAGCCGTGGAACAGCTCGATGGCCCCCTTGCCTGCCGCCATCATGTCGTCATAAATGTGCTTCTGCACCAGCACCGCCCCCATGGGGATGGCGCCGTTGGTGAGCCCCTTGGCGCAGGTGATCATGTCGGGAATGACATCGAACTCCTGCGCGGCGAAGGGGGAACCGAGGCGGCCGAAACCGGTGATCACCTCGTCAAAAATCAGCAGGATGCCGTGCTTGGTACAGATCTCCCGCAGCCGCTTGAGGTAGCCTTTGGGGGGCATCAGCACGCCGGTACTGCCAGCGATGGGTTCGACGATCACCGCCGCGATATTGCTGGCATCGTGCAGAAAGACGATCTTCTCCAACTCGTCGGCCAGCGCCACATCCTCCTCGGGCAGCCCTTTGGTGAAGGCATTCTTGGCGATATTGAGGGTATGGGGCAGATGATCCACCCCGGTCAGCAGGGAGCCGAACCACTTGCGGTTGCCGGGAATCCCCCCCACCGAGATGCCGCCAAAGCCGACCCCGTGATAGCCACGCTCGCGGCCAATCAGCCGGGTGCGGGTGCCCTGACCGCGAGCCCGCTGCCAGGCCAGCGCGATTTTGAGCGCGGTATCGACCGACTCGGAACCTGAGTTGGTGTAGAAAACGTGGCCAAACCCCTTGGGAGCGATCTCCACCAGCTTGTTGGCCAGCTCGAACGGCAGGGGGTGGCCCATCTGGAATGTGGGGGCGAAATCGAGGTGGGAAATCTGCTGGGAGACCGCCTCGGCAATCTCGCGCCGACCATGGCCCGCGTTGCAACACCAGAGTCCGGCTGTGCCATCCAGTATCTTGCGGCCATCCTCTGAGTGATAATACATCCCCTCTGCCGACTTCAGGATACGCGGCGCCGCCTTGAACTGCTGGTTGGCGGTGAACGGCATCCAGAAGGCGGACATGTCGGAGGGCGTATTGATGTCGCTGATCGGTTTCATGGTCACCTCATCCTTAAGGTGTTTAGCAACTGTCGGCCAATGCCTATTAAATTAAACACCTGAATCCATAAAAAAGGGCCCGTTATCGCCCTGTCTGGTGCCACCCCTAGCTAGACGCATCAGCAGGGTGGTATAAGATATTTAACACAATTTTAATAATAGTAAACAGTCAAGGAGTGTCTATAGATGGATATCGGTCACCGCCTCAAGGCGGTTCGCACCAAGGCAGCCCTATCCCAGCGCGAGCTGGCCAAGCGCTCCGGTGTGACCAACGGATTTATCTCCCAGATCGAGAAAAATCAGGTGAGCCCCTCTGTCGCCTCCCTGCGCAAGGTGCTGGAAGGGATCCCCATGTCGCTGGCCAGCTTCTTCACCGAAGAGACTGAAATGGGCACCGAAGTGATCTTCCGCGCCGCCGATATGCCGGATCTCGGCACGCATCCCATCAGCTACCGGCTGGTCGGGCACAGCCGAGCCAACCGCGCCATCGGCATGTTGCAGGAGGTGCTACCACCGGGAGCCGACACCGGCGACGACATGCTGAGCCACGAGGGTGAAGAGTGCGGCATCGTCATCAAGGGCGAGGTTGAAGTGACCGTGGGCGAGCAGATCTACCTGCTGGGCGCCGGGGATGGCTACTACTTCGACAGCCGCACCCCCCACCGTTTTCGCAATAGTGGCGAGCAGGAGTGCGTGCTGATCTCGGCCAACACCCCCGCCAGTTTCTGACATTCAGAGGTGCATCGGCAGGGAAGCAATGTTTAATGAATTGTTACAAGATGGATTTACAAGCGGCAGGATGTTTAGCATATTGATACGCAGAAACTGACTTTTGCCGGTTCAAGGAGTGAACATGAGTGACCTGACCCTGGCCCAGTGGCAACACAAGGCCTCCCATCTGACCCTGCCCTCGCAAGCCTTTATCAACGGCAGCTATCGGGATGCCGTCAATGGCGCCACCTTCGATTGCATCAACCCGGCCAACGGCAAGCTGCTGACCAAGGTAGCAGCCTGCGATGCCGCCGATGCCGAACTGGCGATACAGGCTGCGCGTGACGCCTTCAACGACAAGCGTTGGAGCGGCCTGCCGCCGAAACAGCGCAAACAGATCATGCAGCGCTTCGCCGAGCTGATGCGCCTCAACAAGGTGGAGCTGGCGCTGCTGGAGTCGCTGGATATGGGTAAACCCATCGGCGATGCCATGGGCTATGACGCCCCCGCCGCCGCCAACTGTATCGCCTGGAACGCCGAAGCGATCGACAAGATCTACGATCAGGTCGCCCCGGTGGAGGAGTCCGCCCTGGCACTGGTGACCCGCGAAGCGCTCGGGGTGGTTGCCGCCATCGTGCCATGGAACTTCCCGCTGGTGATGGCCTGCTGGAAGCTGGGCCCGGCGCTCGCCACCGGCAACTCGGTCATTCTCAAGCCTTCCGAAAAATCCCCCCTGACCGCCCTGCGTATCGCAGGTCTGGCCAAGGAGGCGGGTATTCCGGACGGAGTGTTCAACGTGCTACCGGGCTTTGGCCATACCGTGGGTGAGGCGCTGGCCATGCATATGGATGTGGATTGCATCACCTTCACTGGCTCCACCAGGATCGGTAAACATCTGGTGGAGTGCTCCGGCAAGTCCAACCTCAAGCGCGCCTTTATGGAGTGCGGCGGCAAGAGCCCCAACATCATACTGGCCGACGCACCGGATCTGGACGCCGCGGCCAAGAGCGCCGCTGGCGCCATCTTCTACAACCAGGGCGAGGTGTGCACCGCCGCCTCCCGCCTGCTGGTGCAAAACAGCATCAAGCCGCAATTTATGGAGCGACTGCTGGCCCATGCCCGCGAGTGGATCTCGAGCAACCCGCTCGACCCTGCGACCCGTATCGGCGCCATGGTGGATCACATCCAGATGGAGCAGGTGTTGCGCTATATCGAGATTGGCAAGCAGGAGGGGGCCAAGCTGCTGCTTGGCGGCAACCGCACCAATATGGAGAGTGGCGGCTTCTATATCGAACCCACTATTTTCGACGACGTGACCCCGCAGATGCGCATCTTCCGCGAGGAGATCTTCGGCCCTGTGCTGGCGGTGACCGGCTTCGATACGCTGGAGGAGGCCATTGCGCTGGGCAATGACACCGACTACGGCCTAGCCGCGGCGATCTGGACGGCGGATCTCAACAAGGCGGTGAAAGGCTCCCGCGCCCTGCGCGCCGGTACCGTGTTCGTCAACAACTGGGACGGTGGTGACATGACCATGCCGTTTGGCGGCTTCAAACAGTCCGGTAACGGTCGCGACAAGTCACTTCATGCGCTGGAGAAGTACACCGAGCTGAAAAGCACCTGGATTCAGCTGGAATAACACTACAAAGCAGCACTATCGGATCAAAAAGGGGGAGAAATCCCCCTTTTGCATTTTTGGCCTTCCATCACAGGGCTCAATCCTTATAATGATAAAAAAGCCAACATGTTAAATATAAAGACAAAAATGCTATTTTTTCTGGGAAGCGTACTTTTTCTGGTGATCGGTTTGCCCCTGCTGTTCTTCGTGCTGGGGCACGGCGAGGCCTACGTGACCTGGGGCCCCTGGATCTCCGCCATCGCCCTGATGTTGTGGCTGTTGATGGACGTCGACAAGATCCGCCGCGGTAAAGGCTGACCGGCCAGCCACTCGCCTCCTTCCCCTCAAACTTCGTTTATTCGCTTCTTTCCCCGCAAAAGGATCGCTACACTGATTTTTTGCGATGTTTTCCCGCATCCAACGCTTCAGTAAAGGTCATCCGCATGCCGCAACAGATCCAGCGTCAGGGCGTCATCTACGCCCTGTGCGCCTATACCCTTTGGGGCATAGCCCCCATCTATTTCAAGACCATCTCTGCCGTCCCGGCCGCCGAGATCCTGACCCACCGGATGATCTGGTCCTGCGTGCTGCTGATGGTGCTGACGCTGGCAGGCCGTCAGTGGCACAAGGTGCAGGCCGTGCTGCGCCAGCCAAAAGTGTTGATCACCCTGGCGTTTACCTCGGTCACCGTTGGCGGCAACTGGCTGCTGTTCATCTGGGCCATCAACAACGGCCATATGCTGGATGCCAGCCTCGGCTACTACATCAACCCGCTGTTCAACGTGCTGCTGGGGATGGTGTTTCTGAGCGAGAAGCTGCGCCGCCTGCAGTGGTGGGCAGTGGCGCTGGCCTTTGCCGGAGTGGCGATCCAGCTCATCGCCTTTGGCTCGTTGCCCTGGATTGCGCTGGTGCTGGCGTCGAGCTTCGCCATCTATGGTCTGGTACGCAAAAAACTGGCCCTCGATGCCCTCACCGGTCTGCTGATCGAAACCATGATCATGCTGCCGCCAGCGGCCATCTATCTGTGGGGCTTCGCCGACAGTCCGACCAGCCACATGACGGAGAACAGCTGGCAGCTCAACCTGCTGCTGATCGCCGCAGGCGCCGTCACCACGGCCCCCCTGCTCTGCTTCACCGCCGCCGCGACCCGGCTCAAGCTCTCCACCCTGGGCTTCTTCCAGTACATAGGCCCCAGCCTGATGTTCATCCTCGCCGTTACCCTCTATGGGGAAGCACTGGCAATGGACAAACTGCTCACCTTTGCCTGCATCTGGAGCGCGCTGGTGCTGTTCAGTCTGGAGGGGCTGCGCAGCGGCAAAGCCGCGCCAAGCCGGACCTGACACCGCCTCACCACCAGCGACCCCGGCTCATCAGCCGGGGTTCTTTTTCGTGCCACCAGCGGCCTTCAGACTGCGACTTCCCCTTCTCCAGATCCGACTCGCCATCAACAGACCACACCCGAGTCTCACTATCCCGCCAGAGAGCTATGCTATCCATGAACGGAGCCGAATGGAGGCAACATGCTCAAGCACATTCACGACAGATCTCTGCTTTTTGGTCAGATTCTGGGGATCATGGTCATTATCACACTGATCTCCATCAGCTTTTTCGGGCTTTACTCGGTCCGGAGCGCAGCCGATCAGATGGGACAGGGGAAGGATGTGGTAGCCGATATTCTGCCGCCGCCTCTCTACCTCATCGAATCCCAGTTGCAGGTCTACACCCTGCTCCATGCCAAACCGGAGGAGCGGGAGGCCCTGCTGCAAACCCTCGCCCGACTGCAGCAAGAGTTCGAGAGCCGTAACCGCTTCTGGCAAGAGAGCAGCCTGAACGAGCCCCTCAGGGAGCTGCTGCTGGGGGAGCAAAAAGTGCAGGGGGAACTGTTCTGGCAGTTGCTCAACGACAAGTTTGTCCCCGCCATCAAGGCGGGGGATCTGGCGCAGGCGGGCGCGATTGCGGCACGCCTGCACACCCTCTATAACGCCCACCGGCTAGGGGTGGACGCCACAGTCATCCGCGGCAACGAATATGCCGCCGAGCAGATGGCCCATCTCGCCAACACCACCCGACTCTGCTACGGACTGCTGTTGTGCGCCGCACTGCTAGGGGCTGGGCTCATCTTCTGGCTGGGACGCCCCACCCAACAGCGGCTGCTGGCCGCAGGCAAAGCCACCGCCGCCATCGCCGAAGGGGAGTTGAACCGCCCCATGCCGGAGCCGGGCCTTGATGCCATCGGCGAGCTGATCCGCCAGATCGGGGCCATGCGTGACCAGCTGGCAACCCTGGTGGAGTCCCTGCAACGCAGCGCCAGTACGCTGGATGATCGCGCCACCAGCCTGACCGCCATGGCACAACGGCACACCGATGACAGTCAGGCTCAGGTCGGGGCGGCCCACCATATCGAACAGGCCATCGAACAGCTCACCCACTCCATTGAACAGGCGGGTAGCCAGCTGCATCAGGTAGGGGAGCAAACCCTGCAGTCAGCAGAGCGGGCACAAGAGGCGACGATCGCCATCCACACCGTGGAACAGGTGATCGGGGAGCAAGTCACGGGAGTGAAGCAGGTCTCCCATACCATTTCGGATCTGGCTGGCCTCTCGCAGCAGATAGCCGGGCTGGCGGGCGCCATTCACGATATTGCGGAGCAGACCAATCTACTGGCGCTGAACGCCGCCATTGAAGCGGCGCGGGCAGGTGAACAGGGACGCGGTTTTGCCGTGGTGGCGGATGAAGTACGCTCGCTGGCGACCCGCACCGGCAGCGCCACCACCGAGATCAACACCATCATCGGCAAGATCCAGGATGTCAGTCTGCGCGCCGCCAGCGAGATGGATACCGAGCTGGCCCGGGTCGAACAGGCGGTCACTCACACGATGACAGCGCGCCAGAGCGTCGCCCGGATCGCGCAGAGCTGCGAGGAGATCAATCAGCGCATCGCTCAGGTCGATCAGTTGATGAGCGATGAGACCCGGCTGATACAAGGGATCCACCATCAGGTCGGCGAGATGTCGCGGTTGGCGGCCGAGGCCAACCAGAGCGCCAGTCACGCCGCCGAAGAGGCGACCATGGTCGCCCAGCACGCCCGCATCCTGACCAGGCAGACTCACCACTTCCATCTCGACACCACCCGCCATTGATCCCCGGCGCTGACGGGAGTCAGCGCCCCCCTTTTTCTCTGCATTGACTAAATGGGTAGCATTGGACTCCACGAGGGAATAGGATCCGCCCCTCTGAAAACCAACTGCAAGGATCAACAGACATGAATCGAAAATGGTCGCTCCCCATCGTGGCAATCGCGGGGGGAGCGTTACTCTGGCTTGGCAACACCTTTGGTATGAAATGGGCTCTGATGGCCCTGATCGGATTCGGCTTCGGCTTCACCCTCTCCTTCAGCCGCTTCGGCATCGTCTTCGGTTGGCGCGAAATGCTGACCAAGCGCAACAGTTACTATGTGCGGGTTCACCTGCTCACCATCGCCATCGAAATTCTGCTGTTCACCACCTTCCTCTCTTTTAGCCACGCCCTGTTTGGCGATGCCATGGTGGGTAACGTGATGGCTATCGGCATTCCCTTCATCGTCGGTGCCTTCCTGTTCGGCATCGGCATGCAGCTGGCAGGCGTCTGTGCCACCGGCACTCTTTACTGCTGCGGCGAGGGGCAACCCCGCTTCTGGCTGGTGCTGATCTGCTACGGCATCGGTACCCTCATCAGCAACCAGTTCCGCCCCGAACTGGAGGCTACCTTCTCCAGCCATGTGGTGCTGGCCCAGGATTTGACCGGCAATATCTGGAACGGCATGCTGCTCAACCTGGCGCTGGTCGCCGCGCTGTTCCTGCTGTTTCGCAACAGCGAACTCAAGCGTACCGGCGAGCTCAAGCCCCTCTTCAGCGGCGGCAATCTGTTCTGGCGCGATGGCCGATTCACCGTGCTGACCGGCGGCATCATCATCGCCATACTCAACTCCACTGTCGTCGCTCTGCACGGCTCGGCCTGGACCATCACCGGCGCCGTCTATGACATGGCGCTGCGCGGCGCCTCCCTGTTTGGCCTGTTCGAGGGCAACCCCAAGCTGGCACAGCCACTCTTTATCAACCCCATGGTCGGCATGTTCTGGCTCGGTATTCTGGGGGCCATGCTGGCGCGCTGTTTGAGCGGTGGCGGCAACTTCGCCCCGATGCGGATCGGCAACAGTCTGGCCTCCATCATCGGCGGCCTGTTGATGGGGATGGGCGCCATGTACGCCGCCTGCAACCTCGGCGGCTTCTTCGATGGCACCGCCTCTGGCAGCCTGCACGGCTGGGTCTGGATGCTGATGGCCCTCGCTGGCAGCCTGATCGGCATTCGCCTGCGCCCGTTGTTCGGGCTCTGAGGCTCGATATCGTAAACACCCCATAAGAAACGGGAGGCCAAGCCTCCCGTTTTTACATTTATCGCTCCCGTCGCTCTGCTTATTGGACAGGCTGGGAGACCCCTTCCAGATGAATTTCCACCCGACGATCCGGTGCCAGACAGGCGATCAGCTCTTGCTTGGAGCGGCTGGCACAGCTGTTGCCAGTGACCGGATTGGCCTTGCCACGCCCCTCGACCCGTACCTTGTCGGCATACAAGCCTTTGGATACCAGATAGCTGGCCACGCTCTGGGCCCGCTTCTCGGATAGCGCCAGGTTGTAGTTGTCGGAACCGATGCGGTCGGTATAACCGATGACAGTTGCGACGCCATCTTTCGGATTGGCCGCCACAATCTGGCTGAACAGGGCATCGAGCGCCTGATTGGCAGCCGGTTTCAGGGTCGCCTTGTTGAACTCGAACAGCACATCGGAACTCAGACTGAAGGTCTTGGGCTCAACCACGGCTACAGGTGCCGGTTCGGCTGCCGGAGCGGGCGCCGGTGCAGCGACCTCGCCACCTTGCTGACCGAAGCGATAGAGCATCCCGAACGAGATCAGGCCGTTATCCATCTCGATACCGGAGCGATCGAGAGAGGCATCTCCCAGAGGCGTGGTGTACTGGTACTCCAGACGGGCGGCCCAGTCACGATCGATGGCATATTCGGCACCCAGCGCACCAACGAAGGCGGCGCCATGCTTTTTGCCGGTCTCGCTGGTATTGGCGAAGCTGATCTCGCTATCCGTCCAGGCATAGGCACCGCCCAGTCGGCCATAAAGATCGAGCACATTCGTTGCCGGGAAGCTGATCTTCATGGTGGCCTGAATCATCTGGCTCTTGGCTTCGGTCTTGAGGGTATTGGCGCCAGTGCCCGAAGTGGTGTCGTATTTGCCAAGCCAGTCATAACCCAGCTCGAAACCCAGGTTGGGGTTGAGCTGGTAACCGGCGAACAGGCCCAGACCCAGATCATCCGTGTTCTCGCTGGTATTACCCAACGTCTGGGCAATCGACTCGGCATACTGGTTGTGGTCAACGCCATAGTAATTGGACCAACCGGCCTTGCCACCGACATACCAGGTATTGTCCTGAGCGGCAGCCTGCACGGCTCCGGCCGCCAGCAAACCACTGACCAATACGGCAAGCATGGATTTATTCATATTTTCGCCTCTGCAATAAGTCGTTATGGGCGCCTGAGTGCGCACTCTTCCCTGTGTGAAGCCGTCAGGCGGCCTCTCCGCTATTCAGGGTATCCCATCCGAACGCAGCCTCAAATGACCAGCAGTTCAGGAGTGTGAAGCGGCCTGCATTATCGCGGTATCGTCGGTCAAAATGGTCTTTGCCAGCATTCTGGCCTGCTCCAGCGCCAGTGGCTGCTGATAGCTGTGAGCCATCACGATCGCCCCCTCCAGCAACAGGCAAAGCTCGGTGGCCTGTGCCAGAGAACAGTTGAGCTGGTTTATCACCCAGCCTAGTAACGCCTGCTTGTGGGCCATCACCAGCTTGCGCACCGGATGGCGCGGGTCTGCAAACTCGGCACTGGCGTTGATAAAGTTGCAGCCATAGAAATCAGAGCGGCCAAACCACTCTGCAAAGCCGTCAAACAGCGCCTGCAGGCGAGCTTCACGTCCGCTCACACCGGCCAGCCGCTGGTCAAGCAAGGCGAAAAACTCCCGGTCACGAGCGAGCAGCACCTCCTCAATCAAGGCATCCTTGGTCGGGAAGTGGCGATAGAGGGTGCGCTTGGTACTCCCCGCCTCGGCCCAGATGCGATCTATGCCGGTGGCATGAAAGCCATGACGGTTGAACAGACGGTAGGCCGTCGCCACCAGTTGTTGACGCTTCTCACTCATGATTTGCCTCTTGAAGTACACCGATCTGTCTACCTAATGTGCCTAATCAGTTCTGGCAAACCAAGAGGAAAGCATGATGACAAAATGGTATGGCCCGTTATGGGCAGGCGTGGGCGCCGCACTCACCATCGGCATATTGGGATGGCTCAATCTGAGCTGGCATGTCGCGCTAGTCATGGCACCTTTCGGGGCCAGCTGTGTGTTGTTGTTTTCCCTGCCAGATAGTCCGCTGGCGCGCCCCAAAAACGTGCTGGGCGGTCACCTGCTGACGGCCTGCGTCGGACTGGTGATCGGCATGCTTCCCCTCCCCGCAGAAGTGCAGATGGCGCTGGCAACCGGGCTGGCCATCGCCCTGATGCAGGGACTGAATATCCTCCACCCTCCAGCGGGCGCCAATCCCTTACTGATCCTGATGACAGGACAAGAGCCAGCCTTCCTGTGGCAAACGGTACTACCCGGAACCCTGCTACTGATGGTGCTGGCTCATGGATTTCAATGGCTAAGACAAAAATGGCCAGTTGCAGCCTAAAAACTGAGGGAGGCCAACGCCTCCCTCTCTCCTCATCGCACCATCAACTGGCCAGGAACAGTCGGTAGGCAGGGGCGTCGTTCACTTCTTTCCAAACGCAACCAAGTTCACGCAGGTAGTCGCTAACTATATCTTCATCCAACAGCTTGAGAGCGGCAGGTGTATGGAAAGTGGTCTGTTTTGTACCAACGGCCAAGCTGGCAACTGTTCATCAATCATGGGGGTGATCTCGGCCCAATAATCTGAGGGCAAGAAACATCGCTCTTCAGGCAACAGGTCATCAGGCAAGGATGACAGCTCGCTAATCAAGGTACGTAGCTGGCAGCAAGTCACGTCCCCCCTTAGGGCAAGCCTTCCCTGCTCAACTTCTCGAACCAGCCAGGAAATTGCCGTTACATGCCGCATCACACATGCCATCTCTAACCATTGAATCCCCCGCTTACCCTTCTTGGCTTCCAGTAAAGCAAAACACATGACACTCGCCTTATGCCGCAAACTAACACCTTTCTTGAGCCATTCACGAGATGCCTTCTGCTCTGTCGGCGATCCGGACTCAAGCAATCTGGCAAGGCAGTAGATAGCCCATGTATGCCCCCTGGTTGCCGCCCGGCGATACCAATACATCGCCAACTTCTCATCCTGACGGTACCCCCGCCCATGCTGGATGTTGAAAGCCAGAGAATACATCGCACTATCTGACCCGAATTGTGCTGCCTGCAGAAAACAGGCGTTTGCCTGCTCCCACTCTCCCGCCAGAGAGTGGATATCGCCCAGGGCACACATAGCGATTACGCTTCCCTGCCGCGCAGCGGCCTCATACCAGTAGCGGCCTTCCATCGGGTGTTCACTGGTGCCCGCCAACATATTCATGGCATCGGCACAGCCTTCGCTCGCCCCCTGTAGCCACAATTGGCGAGCGTGGTTTTTATCGATCTGTTTACGCTCAAATGACGACCCGACCCCGTAATAGAATTCAATCCCGAGATTGCATAGTCTCGCCAATCGCCGCTTTTTAGCTTTATCAGAGCAAGACATGACGTGGATGCCTCGACAGCAATAAGCAACTTTCCTGCGGTAAGTAGTTAAACAGGGCATTGTGTAACACCTTGGGTGCCAGCATTGCTTTAAGTTCCTGATACTGGCTCTCAAAACCCTCTAACGTCATCCCTATGCATTCCTCCTCTGAAGCAATCTTCAGTGAGTAATCAATTCCTTGCAGAGACGCGGCATGGCGCGGCAAATCATTCTGCGCCAACAACCAACCATAACGATGAGACTGCAATAATGTCTGAACCTCATGACATTGATCTGGTTGCAAGTAATCATCCGGTGCCATCCAGCCATACAACCAATTGATAACAGCCACCCCATCAAGCCCAGGAGCATGTAGCTGTGACTGGTGTTCCGGGGGCAGAAACGAGGGGGATAACCAGATAGTAATCCTGGTGCGGTTTGCCACCCATTCCAAAAAGGCGAGAGAGGGAGAAGCTAGGTCAATCACTACAGCAACAGGGGTATTGGCATCTGTATGTGCCAACTCATCCGGGGTGCGATAAAGGATGCCTTCAGGCTCAACACCTATTGGCGGCGACTCGGTAATCAACATCAGCATGGGAGCATTCCGGGTTAATCGGCTGGCAGTTATTGAATAACACACTGACGTCATCCGGTGACGCTTGCCGCAACAACTCTGAGTGACGCAACTCCCGTTTATAACGTTGCACACATCACAGCAACAAAGTTAGCAGGAGAGTTCTATGAGTCATTACTTCACCATCCTCTGCCCACATTGTGGTACGACAACCACAGTTTCCACCTCCGTAGCACGTAATGGTACCAGTGTCGGCCAGTGTCGCAATTGCCGAAAATTGGTGCGCATTCAGGTCGATCATCGTGGTGGAATCGTAAGAGTTAAATGACATCAGACCTAACAACAGCTTGTTCTGGCAACAAACTTGGCTCTGGTTCAGAAAATATCAACGTGTCACTTGAGTCAGACTAAAGCCGGGGGCTAGTATGCCCCCTCTTCAATAGGCTCTGACTCCATTGCCATGTCCGATATCCAGACCCAACGCCATTTCGCTATCCTTAGCTATCTGCCTTACGAACCCCAATCAATTTCTACGACAGAAATCGTACTCAAACTGGAGCGCGATGGCTTTGATGTCACCCTGCGCAAAGTGCAGCGCGACCTAGAGAGCCTGAGCTGCCGTCATAGCATCCTCAGCGATGAGACAGTGCGTCCGTATCGCTGGTCACGCAAACAAGGCAGTAAAGGTTGGCTGGATATGACACCCAGTACAGCCTTGGCACTTTGTATGGCCAAGCAACACCTGCAGGGGCTGTTGCCACGCCAGTTACAAGGTAATCTGGCCGATTTCTTTGCCCAAGCGGAACAGCGGCTCGCCAATTCCCACGAGAAGCTGGCGATGTGGCCCAACTGCATTGCCTCCCATCCGGCAGGTTTTCAGTTATGTCCACCCAAAGTGAATACACTTGTGCTGGAAGGTGTCGAACAGGCGCTGCTGGAAAAGCGGGTTATCGATATCGAATATACCCCCCGCCCGCCAAACGCGGCCAAGCATTATCTGGTTAATCCTCTTGCCTTGGTAACCAAGGGGTCAACCCTCTATCTCATCGCAACGCTGGTAGATAACGGGGAATATCGAAACTTTGCCCTCCATAGAGCAACCCGGATCGAGATCATTGATAAGCCAGTCACCACGCCCCCAGGATTTAGTCTTACCGACTATCTGGCCAAGGGGAACCTGGCCTTCGCCCGCCATCGCAGCATTGAGCTGGCATTGCGAGTTGATTATATCAAGGGGTATCACCTGCAAGAGAGCTGGCTAAGTGAAAACCAGCGCATCGAACCAGACGGCTCATACCATTTCATCATCCATGCCACCGTCAATGACACGGAAGAGTTGCGCTGGTGGCTGATGTCTATTGCCGATATCAGCGAGGTGATATCTCCGCCCGACTTGCGCGACACCATGCTGGCCAGCCTGCGTAAAGGGCTGGCCAATTATTCTGCACACAGCTAGCTGGCCACTGGACGCTGTGACGACCAACTTATCTCATCGGGAAGGTGCATCTGCCCGGAATCCAGGTCAAACGGTACGGCCCAAAGCCGCAAAGGCTGCCTGGCCGCATTCGCCAGCAAGAATGGTCCAATGACCCGGTTCAGCCCACGCCATTTGGGGTAAATAAGGAGCATATCTCCCACCCCTTTCTGATAGGTCTGCCCATAGGCCAGCATTTGATAAAAATCTTGCTGGCCAAGGCCGAACTTGTCTCGACGATTATCCTGCTCGAGCCGTTTCCACTTGGTATCCATAACCCGCAGACTGGCGTGCCCTTCAAGCAGCAAATCCGGCTTGAGCTGGAACATGGCTCCCTCAGCATGACCCAGTTGACCATAGTGGCAAAGATATTCAGCGCTCGATTGAGTTTTCAGGCCAAGACCTGAGGGGAGCTGACGCCTCAGTTGGCGAGCAACATAAGCCTCAAATAGTCGCTCCATGGGATAGAGCAGGCTGAGTCCTCGCCACTGCCCGTGGAGCGCCATAGGCATCTGTCGCTGCAGAATCAATTCGCACCAGGGCTTGATGGCTTGATAACGAGCCATCAAGCGGTCGGTGCGCCAGACTCGCAGATCTCGCTCTATTTCGCGGGATGGCTGCAACTCATGGAGCATGCCTTGTAACTCGTAGGACAACCGCCAGCTATGCGCCACTCTGGTTGCTTTGCAGACCAGATCGAGCGCAAGGCGGATCAATCTGTGCTCTGCGCTCTCTGGTTGGAACAGGTCGTGGCGGATCCGGAATTTATGCTGTCGCCCGGCGGGTTGGCGCAGTTGCCTCGCCATATCCAGTTGCCCACGCAGAAATGGTGCCTCCTCTTCGACCTGCACATAATCAAAGCGCAGCCCGTGCCTGACCAGATGCTCCAGCTCGGAGAGAAATCGCCCCATCACCCACTCGCTCAAGGAACCTTCACCCAGCTCGAGACCGGCCTCTTCTGCCTCGCGCAGAGGAAGATCCATCGCGCTGGCCAGCATCTTCTTGAGCATGCGTCGGCTACGGCTTACCTCGCTCGCCATATTTTCATCCGGCGCCGCATCATGGGTCTTGGGCAGGATCTCGATGATCTGGCCACAGGGTGACTCCAACACACCCACATAGTTGTCGAGACGAAGCCACTGACGCCCATCCAGATGGAGCATGGGCGCCCCCTGCTTGCTAAATTGTCCCGCCAGCTCGCACAACCACATAAACGCCGAGCGGCTAATATGGGCGCGGTCCAGTGAAGGCGTATCCAGCGGCTCACAGGTCAGACGAGCGTATTCACGGACGATGACGTGACCTTTCACTGCGCGCTCCCCACCTCTGCCGATTGCTCAACCTTGCGCCAGTTGTGAGCCGTAATGCCCATATAAGCGCCCGCTTGAAACCAGACTACATCACCTTCCGGTTTAATCTTCCAGCCGGCGGGCAAGTAGCCCAGTTCAGCCTCTTCACCGAATAGCTTCTGCAGATCGAGATCATCATCCTGAGTCACAAAACGGTCACCCTTGGACTTGCGATGGTCATTCAGCACCAGGGCTATCTTTTGCCAATCCTCGAAGAAGTACTCCTGCAGCAAGGGCAGCACCTGTTTTTGGAAAATCCGCCCCAGGTGTTGCAGGTCAGGATCCTTTTGCAGCGGCATAAAGAGGGCGTGTCCCAGACAATAGTCACGGCCCAGCAAGGCAGTAATGCGACGGTTGATGGTCCGCAGCAATTTACCGATCTGGATCCCCTCTACATACAAGTTGTCGAGCAAGTCGGGACGAGGCGGCATCTCTTTAAAGAAGAAGCGGCGACGCAACGCCAAATCTAAGCCAGCCAGCGAGCGATCTGCCGTATTCATGGTACCGATCAGATAGAGGTTGTTGGGCACGCCAAAAGGCTTCTTCGAGTAGGGGAGAACCACTTTAAGCTCCTCTTCGGCCCCCAGGCGCTTGGCAGGCTCCAGCAGAGTAATCAACTCACCAAATATACGGGAAATATTGCCCCGATTGATCTCGTCGATAATCAGCACATAGGGATTTTCGGGATCCGCTTCTGCCCGCTGGCAGATCTGCTTGAACAGGCCATCGACCACCCGGTAGTGCAATACGCCATCCTGGCTCTCCGCCTTGATGCCTTCGATAAAATCTTCGTAGCTGAAACTTTGGTGGAAGGTGACAAACCGGATGCGCTGCTCAGCGACCAATTCACCAAATCGGTCCTGCAATTCATCGCGATCATCGTGATTGTGGTCGGTAAAGTCGCGCTCAATAATATTGAGTGCCTCTGTCACTGTGTTATAGGTTTTGCCGGTCCCTGGAGGACCAAACAGGATCTGATTTATAGCTTGTGTTACACCACTTTTTCCTTGAGGTACAATGTTCACATCATCATCAGGATCTTCACTTTCCTGATAGTCGGATGGCACATATCCTTTGCGACCTGACGGGAAAATAAAATCTGTCGTTTGACACAGCTGGCGAAGAAACGCTGAAACATGTTTCAACGTGCTTTCGTCACTGATAGCATCAACAATTAACTTTCCATTCACTTCTCTCATCTGTTCGAAGCTGGGAATAAAAGATGAACATACGCTTTTATTTACTTTTATCCCAAAGGTGCGACTTTTAAATATAACCCGAACTAAGACTTTTCCTTTTTGGTTTAGACTCGGCTCTTTCACCCCAAATCGGAGAGGGGTCGATGGACTATTAACAGCAAAAGCATCATAGACCGGAAAAATAGCGTCAAAGATATCAATAAAGTCTGAAAATAGTTTCTTGGTAACCTCTGGCCATTGCCGATATAGCTTTTCCAATCTGTTGTTGGTTAAAATATCTTCAACTTTCATATGAATTCTCTGTGTATACAATAGCAACAGGTTCTTACTATGATTATATTATTCCGGCGTATGCTGGAGCGAGTGACCAGACGGCATCCCCTTCCGGTTTAATCTTCCAGCCGGCGGACAAGTTGCCCAGTTCAGCCTCCTCACCGAATAGCTTCTGCAGATCGAGATCATCATCCTGAGTCACAAAACGGTCACCCTTGGACTTGCGATGGTCATTCAGCACCAGGGCTATCTTCTGCCAATCCTCGAAGAAGTACTCCTGCAGCAAGGGCAGCACCTGTTTTTGGAAAATCCGCCCCAGGTGTTGCAAGTCGGGATCCTTTTGCAGCGGCATAAAGAAGGCGTGTCCCAGACAATAGTCACGGCCCAGCAAGGCAGTAATGCGACGGTTGATGGTCCGCAGCAATTTACCGATCTGGATCCCCTCTACATACAAGTTGTCGAGCAAGTCGGGACGGGGCGGCATCTCTTTAAAGAAGAAGCGGCGACGCAACGCCAAATCTAAGCCAGCCAGCGAGCGATCTGCCGTATTCATAGTACCGATCAGATAGAGGTTGTTGGGCACGCCAAAAGGCTTCTTCGAGTAGGGGAGAACCACTTCAAGCTCCTCTTCGGCACCCAGGCGCTTGGACGGCTCCAGCAGAGTAATCAACTCACCAAAAATACGGGAGATATTACCCCGGTTGATCTCGTCGATAATCAACACATAGGGATTTTCTGGATCAGCCTCGGCCAGTTGGCAGATCTGTTTGAACAGACCGTCGACTACTCGATAATGCAACCCCCCCTCTTGGCTCTCCGCCTTGATACCCTCGATAAAATCTTCGTAACTGAAGCTTTGGTGGAAGGTAACAAATTGGATGCGCTGCTCAGCGAGCAGCTCACCAAATCGGCCCTGCAGTTCATCGCGGTCATCAATATGATACTCAACAATCCCTGGCTCAATAATATCGAGCGCTTCTGCTACTGTGTTATAGGTTTTGCCTGTCCCAGGAGGGCCAAATAGTATCTGGTTAATTTCTATTTTATTAATAACCTTGGCACTTAGAATAACAGCCTCAGATGAACTGTTTTTTGCCGGAGAGATACGCCCGTTATGTCCTGTAAAATAAATATCTACAGAATCATTTTTATTGAAACCGGCGCTACTCAAGACATCAATAAGTTTGAGCTTGTTACTATTTCTAAAACAAAATGGACTAATCCAATAGCTGTTGTTATCAGTGTGTCTTAAAACAGCTTGATAGCTAATATCACCAATAGACAAATTAATATCATTTGGGCTGTTCAACTTGAAACCCAGTACTTCATTATCAAGCGTCTTGATAGCAATTTCCATTGAGGTCGGGCTAGGCATGGTGACTTTTCCTGTAACCGCAACCACATTCTTACTAATTTCAGAGAATGAAGAGAACCACACCTCGTTTAGCGCTGTTAACTCAGACGCTGCGGCCATATCTAGATTGGCATAATACCAATCTTTTTTTTCATTGTGAGGCTTACAGAAACCTGACGCATCAGCTACCTGCATGAACGTTTTTTGTTCATCGGCTATTCGCTGCCGCGTTGAATACGCAGCTTCGAGGCGGGAGCTCACGACTCTAAATCCTCCATAGCTGTTAATCGCTTTTAAATTAAATTGTTCAGCAAAATACAACGTCGGCTTATCACTATATGAATAGGCAACAAGGCCTTTTGAGGCTATGAATGAAAAGTATGGCGAAAACACATTATTTATAATTTCAACAACACGACTGTCGATTGCTCTTAATGCAATCCACGTGTGATCTCCAACATGCTCGTACGGAATGTTGTGCTCAATGAGTTTGTTTTTTAGCAATTCTTCTGCATTAACTAACATGGTTAATAAACTCTTTGTTAAATAAATGGGATATGTGCTCGTCATAGCATCAGATTGCTTATGTGAACATGAAAGTCATAAACCGATTCTTCATTAAAAAATAACATGCCATATACAATCTTCGTATTTCTATCATTAAGATATGTGTACACAAAGCAATACCCATGTTCTTTTTTAATGTAGAAGAAAAGATCATCTTTAGAGAATTCTCTACCTGATATCGAGTCAATAAATACTGCCGTTTTATTTTCATCTGCATTTTTAATCGTGTAGAATTTATTGAAATAATAGTTTCCTTCATGATTATGATATGTATGGAATTAATAGATCATTAGACTATTTATTTTTATGTATATGAAATAATCTATATTAATGCCCTCTCCCCCCCCTCTGCTCAACATTACGATAACTGGCCTTGGATGCTTATCGGCCCTTTAAATTATACTGACTGCAGGATTGATGAAGAGGAAAACACAAGGCAATTCTTCAATAACTGCCGCATGGAACACCTCTAAACGAAATGTGCAGGTTCTTTCATTCTTGCTGGAGACATTATCTGCGACCAAGCGTCATTCCATGACGCTTGTTTCTTTTGATGAAAGCGATATTTATGGGGTAATTTAAAAACAAGGGAGGCATAACGCCTCCCTCCTGATGAGTTGTTGAAGCCCCCTTACTCAACTGGCCAGAAACAGCCGGTAGGCAGGGTCATCGCTCACCTCTTTCCAGCCGTAGCCAATCTCGTGCAGGTAGTCGTGGAAGGCGGCCACGTCCTCGTCCGGCAGCTCAAAGGCACAGAGCACCCGGCCGTAGTCGGCACCGTGGTTGCGGTAGTGGAACAGGCTGATGTTCCAGCGACAGCCCAGGGTCTCGAGAAAACGCATCAAAGCGCCAGGCTGCTCCGGAAACTTGAAGCTATAGAGCCGTTCACCGAGGGGCCGGGCCGGGCGGCCGCCAATCATGTAACGCACATGATTCTTGGCCAGCTCGCTCTCGGTCATATTGACCACCGGGTAGCCGTTGCCGCCGAGCTGATCGATGATCTGGCCCAGCTCTTCGTCACCGCCGGTGAGGCGCACCGAGACGAACAGCGACGCCTGCTCGGCATCGGCGTAGCGATAGTTGAACTCGGTCACCATGCGCGGCCCGAGCTGACGGCAGAAGTCGAGGAAGGCCCCTTTGCGCTCGGGGATGGTCACCGCCAGCATGCCCTCGCGCTTCTCGCCAATCTCGCAGCGCTCCGACACGTAGCGCAGGCTGTGGAAGTTGACGTTGGCGCCGGAGAGAATGGCCGCCATCCGCCCCCCTTTGACCTGCTCCCGCTCGCTGTAGGCCTTGAGGCCCGCCAACGACAGGGCGCCCGAAGGCTCGGCGATGGCGCGGCAGTCGTCGAAGATGTCTTTCAACGCGGCACAGATCTGGTCGTTGGAGACGGTCACCACCTCGTCCAGATACTGGTTGCAGAGGCGGAAGGTCTCCTCGCCGATGCGCTTGACCGCCACCCCGTCCGCAAACAGCGAGACCCGCTCCAGATTGACCGGCTCGCCGGCCGCCAGCGCGGCCTTGAGGCAGGCGGAGCCCTCCGCCTCCACCCCGATCACTTTCACATCCGGCAGCAGCTGTTTGATGTAGACCGCCACCCCGGCGGCCAAGCCGCCACCGCCCACCGGCACAAAGACGTGAGTGAGGTGGGTATCCTGCTCCAGCAGCTCCTTGCCGATGGTGCCCTGCCCAGCGATCACCTCGACGTCGTCAAACGGCGGGATCAGGGTGTAGCCCTCCAATTCAGCGAGGCGGCGACTCTCGCCGTAGGCCTCGTCGAAACTGTTGCCAAACAGCATGACGTTGCCGCCCTGCCGGCGCACCGCGTCGATCTTGATGTCCGGCGTAGTCTTGGGCATCACGATGATCGCCTTGATACCGAGCTTGGCGGCCGACAGGGCGACCCCCTGCGCGTGGTTGCCGGCAGAGGCGGCGATGACGCCGCGCGCTTTCTGCTCCTCGGTCAGGGTAGCGATCTTGTGGTAGGCACCGCGCAACTTGAAAGAGTGGACCGGTTGCAGATCCTCCCGCTTCAGGCTGACATGGTTGCCGAGTCGCTCGGAGAGTTTCTTCAGGGTTTGCAAGGGGGTGACCCGCGCCGCCTCGTAGACAGGAGAGAGCAACACCTTGCGTAGATAATCAGCCGCAGAGACCATGATTTATTCCCCCAACAGGGTGCGATCGCGCACCGCGCCCTTGTCGGCGCTGGTGGCGAACATGGCGTAGGCGCGCAGGGCAAAGGAGACCTGACGCTGACGATCGAGCGGCTTCCAGCCCCGAGCCTCTACGGCGATACGGCGGGCGGCCAGCACGCTGTCGGCCACCTCCAGCACCATGCTGCGGGCCGGGATGTTGATACTGATGATGTCGCCATCCTCCACCAGACCTATGGTGCCGCCGGAAGCGGCCTCCGGCGAGACGTGGCCAATGGAGAGACCCGAGGTGCCGCCGGAGAAGCGGCCGTCGGTAATCAGGGCACACGCCTTGCCCAATCCCATGGATTTCAAATAGGTAGTGGGGTAGAGCATCTCCTGCATGCCCGGGCCCCCTTTCGGCCCTTCGTAGCGGATCACCACCACCTCGCCCGCTTTCACGGTACCGTCGAGGATGCCGTTCACCGCGCTCTCCTGACTCTCGAATACCCGGGCTGGGCCACGGAAGGTGAGGTTCTCCTCATCCACACCGGCAGTCTTGACGATGGCGCCATTGACCGCGAGGTTGCCGGAGAGCACCGCAAGACCCCCCTCCTGGCTGTAGGCATTTTCCAGCGAGCGGATGCAGCCTTCGGCGCGGTCCAGATCCAGCTCCGGCCAGCGACAATCCTGACTGAACGCTTTGGTGGTACGGATACCGGCCGGGCCGGCGCGGTAGAAGTCCACCACCTCCTGACTCGGCTGACGGCTGACATCATATTCATTGAGCTGTTCGACGAGGGAGCAACCCAGCACGGTACGGGTATCCCCATGCACCAGACCCGCTTTTTCCAGCTGGCCCAGAATGGCGACCACGCCGCCGGCGCGGTGCACGTCTTCCATATGGTACTTCTGGGTGGAAGGCGCCACCTTGCAGAGCTGCGGCACCTTGCGCGACATGCGGTCGATATCGGCCATGGTGAAGTCGACACCGGCCTCCTGCGCCGCCGCCAACAAGTGCAGCACGGTATTGGTAGAGCCGCCCATGGCGATATCGAGCGCCATGGCATTCTCGAACGCTGCCTTGGTAGCGATATTGCGCGGCAGGGCGGTCTCGTCATCCTGCTCATACCAGCGCTTGGCCAAAGTCACGATGCGCTGGCCCGCCAGCTTGAACAGCTGCTCGCGATCGGCGTGGGTCGCCAGCATGGAGCCGTTACCCGGCTGGGAGAGACCCAGCGCCTCGGTCAGGCAGTTCATGGAGTTGGCGGTAAACATGCCGGAACAGGAACCGCAGGTGGGGCAGGCGCTGCGCTCCACCTGTTCGCTCTGGGCGTCCGACACCTTGGGATCGGCGCCCTGGATCATGGCATCCACCAGATCCAGCTTGATGATCTGGTCGGAGAGCTTGGTCTTGCCCGCTTCCATCGGGCCGCCGGAGACAAAAATGACCGGGATATTGATACGCAGGGCCGCCATCAGCATCCCCGGGGTGATCTTGTCGCAGTTGGAGATGCAGACCATGGCGTCGGCGCAGTGGGCGTTGACCATGTACTCCACCGAGTCGGCGATCAGCTCGCGCGATGGCAGGGAGTAGAGCATGCCGCCGTGTCCCATGGCGATGCCGTCATCCACGGCGATAGTGTTGAACTCCTTGGCGACGCCGCCCGCGGCTTCGATCTCGCGCGCCACCAGCTGGCCCAGATCCTTGAGGTGGACGTGGCCCGGCACGAACTGGGTGAAGGAGTTGACCACGGCGATGATGGGTTTGCCGAAATCCTGATCGGTCATTCCGGTGGCACGCCACAGGGCGCGGGCCCCGGCCATGTTACGTCCGTGGGTGGTGGTGGCGGATCTCAACTTCGGCATTGTCTCTACTCCCTGAATGCCCATATGGGCTCGATGCGTTATGCGGTCATGATACGAGTGGATCGGAATCGATCCTGGTGAAGACTCCTCAGGGAAGCGCTCACCGGAAGCGACTCGGGGAGGCATGACGCCTCCCCTCTCTCATCAGTCGTTGACGGGCGTCAGCCAGCCCCACTTGTCTTCGGTCTTGCCATTGAACAGGCCGAAGAAGGCGTTTTGCAGCCGCTCGGTCACCGGGCCACGGCTGCCAGCGCCCACCTTCATCCGATCGACGGAGCGCACCGGGGTCACTTCCGCCGCCGTGCCGGTCATGAAGATTTCGTCTGCGACGTACAGCGCCTCACGGGGCAGTGCCTGCTCGCGCACCTCGTAACCGAGATCGCGGGCCAGCGTCATGATGGTGTCGCGGGTGATGCCGGGCAGGATGGCAGCGGTAGCGGGCGGGGTGAACAGCACGCCATTCTTCACCAGAAACAGGTTCTCCCCCGCCCCTTCGCTCAGGTAGCCGTTCACATCCAGCGCCAGCCCCTCGGCGAAGCCGTTGCGCTTGGCCTCGCGGCTGATCAGCTGGGAGGACAAATAGTTGCCGCCCGCCTTGGCGCCGGTGGGAATGGTGTTGGGAGCGAGCCGGCTCCATGAGGTGACGCAGACATCCACCCCGTTTTTCAGCCCCTCTTCCCCTAGATAGGCGCCCCACGGCAGGGCCGCCACCATCAGGTCGGCCTTGGCATCCAGCGGTGGATGCAGCCCCAGCCCCACATTGCCGACAAAGGCCAGCGGGCGCAGATAGCCGCTCTTCAGGCCGTTCTCGCGCACCACGGTGCGGCAGGCTTCATTCACTTCGGACTCGCTGTAGGGGACGTCCATCCAGTAGATCTTGGCGGAGTCGAACAGGCGGCGGGTGTGCTCCTGCAGACGGAAAATGCAGGTGCCTTTGGGGGTATCGTAGGCACGCACCCCCTCGAACACCGAGGAGCCGTAGTGCAGGGCGTGGCTCATCACGTGCACCTGGGCATCCTGCCAGGGCACCAGTTTGCCATTGAACCAGATGTATTGCGGGTGAGTGGCGGATTGGGAAGGCTGTGACATTGGCTTGGCTCCTTAAGCTCTGATCCGGGGTTGCTGTTCCAGTGCATCGACCCGGGAGACGTCCACCAGCTTCACCAGCTGGCTCCACAACTGCTGGATGGGACGCACCGACTCGACAGTAACCGTGATCCGCAGCTGTTGGCAATCCTGCTCCATGTTGAGGGCGCAGAGATTGAAGCCGCGGTGACGCACCACCCGCAGCACCCGCTCCATCACTTCGGGTCTGGGTTGGGCATGGATATGCAGGGTGTGCTGTGCAAATGCTGGCTGGGCAAGGGTGTGCGGGTTCATGGGCGTTGCTCCATCATCTTGTGGTTGGCGACTCCCGGCGGAACCAGGGGCCAGACGTTTTCTTCCTCTGAAATAGCCACATGCAGCAGATAGGCGCCTTCGCTTGCCAGCAGGCGATCGAGGGCACCGGCTATCTGCTCCTTGCATGTGATGGTCTCGCCCGGAATGCCGAAGGCGGCAGCCAGGGCGACGAAATCGGGGTTGTCGGAGAGGATGGTCTCGCTGTAGCGGCCGTCGAAAAATAGCTCCTGCCACTGGCGCACCATGCCGAGGCGCTGGTTATCCAGCAGCACCATCTTCACCTTGAGCTGGGCCCGGCGGATGGTGCCGAGCTCCTGCACGTTCATCATGAAAGAGCCATCACCGCTCACCAGCACCACTTCATCCTCCGGGCGCGACATCTTGGCGCCGATGGCGGCGGGCAAACCAAACCCCATGGTGCCGAGACCGGCGCTGGAGAGGTGGTTGCGCGGGCTGGTGAAGCGCATATGCTGGGCCACCCACATCTGATGCTGACCCACGTCGCAGGCGACCACGCTGCTCTCCGGCAACTTGGCAGAAAGCTGCTTGAGCAGGGCTGGGGCGTAGATGGCCTGACCCGGGTGGTCGTAGCGAAATGCATATTCGCGGGCCATGGCGGCGCAGTGTTCACGCCAGGGGGCAATGTCGAGAGTCATGGCGAGGCGCGGCAGCACCTGTTTGAGATCCGTGGTGATACCCACCTCGGCAGCGCGGCGCTTGCCGAACTCGGCGGCATCCACATCGAGATGGATCACCTTGGCCTCGGGGGCGAACTCTTCCAGCTTGCCGGTCACCCTGTCGTCGAAACGGGCGCCCACCACCAGCAGCAGATCGCACTGCTGCACCGCATAGTTGGCCGCCTTGGTGCCGTGCATGCCGAGCATGCCGAGGTAAACGGGGCTATCGGGGTCGAGCGCGCCAATCCCCTTGAGGGTGGTGACCGCTGGCATGCCGGTGGCGGCGGCAAAGTCACGCAGCTGCTGCTCGGCATTGGCCATGCCCACTCCGCCACCGACGTAGAGTACCGGGCGCTTGGCGGCAGCCAGCAGGGTGCGGGCTGCGGTCAGCTCCGAGGGGTTGAGCACCTCCGGCTCTTCCACTGCAAACAGCGGGCTCTGGGCAGGCACGGCGGCCAGTTGCACATCCTTGGGGAGATCGATCAGCACAGGGCCGGGGCGACCTTCGGTGGCGATGGCGAAAGCTTCTGCCAGCACGCGCCCCAGATCGGCGGCATCGGTCACCATGAAGGAGTGCTTGGTACAGGAGAGGGACATGCCGAGCACGTCGACCTCCTGAAACGCATCGGTGCCGATAGCGGAACAAGGCACCTGACCGCTGATGGCCACCAACGGCACCGAGTCGAGCAGCGCCTCCGCCAGACCGGTCACCAGATTGGTGGCGCCGGGGCCGGAGGTGGCGATGCAGACTCCCACCTGACCGGAGGCGCGAGCATAACCGACCGCGGCCATGGCGGCACCCTGCTCGTGGCGGCAGAGCTGATGGGCCAGACCACCGTCATACAGAGCATCGTAGACCGGCATGATGGCCCCGCCCGGGTAACCAAACACCTGGGTCACACCCTGTTTCTTGAGAGCCTGTACCAAAAACTGCGCGCCGTTCATGTGGAAAATCCTGTCCTTTGGTCGAAAAAAAACCCCCGAGCTGTGAGGCTCGGGGGTCGCTTGTTTCGTTCTGTCCGGTGGTGGGTCTATCCCTTGTTCCGTGCAGCTAAACGAGCCCCGAGCGGTGAGATAATAATCACCACTAGGACCACAATAATGCTGACGAAACGGGAGGCCATGTTCATAGTTACAACCGGAAATCCTGTGAAATTGGGGCGGTTTCTACCGCGAATGGCTATTAGAACTAGCACGGTGATTTTTATTGGGCAAGCCTTTTTTCTGTGACAACCCACTGATTTTGGCTATTCCCCAGCCGGAACTCTGGAATAAAAAACCAACAATAAGCAGTTAGTCAGAACATATATCAACTCAAGGACGGGATTTATGTCATTAGCTGTGGTTTATAGCCGTGCCAGCCTCGGGATCGCGGCCCCGCAAGTTACAGTGGAAGTTCACCTCTCCAACGGCCTGCCCGCCTTCAACATGGTCGGCCTGCCGGAAACCTCGGTGAAGGAGTCGCGAGATCGGGTGCGCAGCGCCCTGCTCAACGGCAATTTCGAGTTCCCGAGCAAGCACATCACGGTCAATCTAGCCCCCGCCGATCTGCCCAAGGAGGGGGGCCGCTTCGATCTGGCCATCGCCATCGGTATTCTTGCCGCTTCCAAGCAGATACCTGCAAAATACCTGCTCGATCATGAATTTTTGGGGGAGTTGGCCCTGACCGGCGAAATTCGTCCCGTACTCGGGGTGCTGCCCGCCGTACTCGCCTGCCGGGATGCGGGACGCACCCTGCTGGTACCGCGAGAGAACGGCCCGGAAGCCTCCCTCATTCAGGATGCCGAGGTGCGCACCGCCCATCAGCTGCTGGCCGTCACAGCTTGGCTGGCGGGCCAGTACGAACTGCCGCTACCGGATCCCCAAAACGCGGAGAGCCTGCCCGATGTACCGGATCTGCAGGATGTGATCGGCCAGTCACAGGCCAAGCGGGCGCTGGAGATCGCCGCCGCCGGCAGCCACAACCTGCTGTTCATCGGCCCGCCCGGCACCGGCAAGAGCATGTTGGCCAGCCGATTGCCCGGCATTCTGCCGCCGCTCAGCGAGCAGGAGGCGCAGCAGACCGCCGCCATCCACTCCATCGGCGGCCTCACTCCGCGCGCCGGTCACTGGCACCACAGACCCTATCGCACGCCCCACCACAGTGCCTCCGCAGTAGCGCTGGTGGGCGGCGGCAGCCACCCAAGGCCCGGCGAAATATCGTTGGCCCACAACGGGGTTCTGTTTCTGGATGAATTGCCCGAGTTCGAGCGCAAGGTGCTCGACTCCCTGCGCGAACCACTGGAGACGGGCCACATCACCATCAGTCGGGCCGCCCGTCAGGTGGATTTTCCCGCTCGCTTCCAGCTGGTCGGCGCCATGAACCCCAGCCCCTGCGGCCACTATGGTGACGGCCAGACCCGCTCCAGCCCGGATCAGATCTTGCGCTACCTCGGCAAGCTCTCCGGCCCCTTTCTCGACCGCTTCGATCTGACTGTGGAAGTGCCACTGCTACCCAAGGGGAGCCTGACCGGCAAGGCGGAGCGGGGAGAGTCGAGCCAGCAGATCCGCGATCGGGTGCTGGTGGCGAGAGAGCGCATGCTGAGTCGCAACGGCAAGCTCAACAACCTGCTGGATAGCCGCGAGATTGAGGATATTTGCCGACTATCACCACAAGATGCCGAATTTTTGGAGAACGCCATCCAGAAGCTGGGGCTCAGCATCCGGGCCTGGCATCGCATCCTGCGGGTGTCACGCACCATCGCCGATCTGGCCGGGCAACCCGCCATCGGCAAGGAGCATCTTATCGAGGCGCTCGGTTATCGCGCCATGGACAGGCTGCTGTCGCGATTGCGCAGCAGCTGACAGAAGGGAAAGGGTGAGTCCAACCCCGTAACGGCTCTGAATGGTCTCACGGGCAATCGGCTGATATTATGGCCACAGATCTGACCACTTGATGGCCCTTTATCGACAGCAAGACGGACCCGACTCATGCCCAACAAGCTGACAGAGCGACTGCGCGGCAGCCTCTCCACCCTGCTCTATTTTTTCAACACCCTCTTCTGGTTTGTCCCCATCTTCTCGCTGGGTCTGCTCAAGCTCCTGCTCCCCCTCAAGGGGTGGCGCACCCTCTGCAACTGGCTGCTCGATGGCTGTGCCAGCTGCTGGATCGGTTTCAACAATCTGATCCAGAAAACCATCATCAAAACCCCTTTCGAGGTGGTCGGAGTGGACAAAGGGCACCGGAATGAGTGGTATATGGTGATTGCCAACCATCAATCCTGGGTCGACATACTGGTACTGCAGCGGGTTTTTAACCAAAAAATCCCATTTCTGAAGTTTTTCCTCAAGAAAGAGCTGATTTGGGTACCTTTTCTCGGTCTGGCATGGTGGGCGCTCGACTTCCCCTTCATGCGGCGATATTCCAGGAAATTTCTGGAAAAGCATCCCCATCTGAAGGGAAAAGACATTGAAACAACCCGTAAAGCCTGTGCCAGGTTCCGCCACATTCCGGTGAGTGTGATGAACTTCGTCGAAGGTACCCGCTTCACCGGCAGCAAGCATCAGAAGCAGGGCTCGCCCTATCGTCATCTGCTGCTCCCGAAAGCGGGCGGCATCGCCTTTACCCTGGCAGCCATGGGTGACCAGTTGCATCAACTGGTGGATGTCACCATCGCCTATCCGGACGGCATCCCCAGCTACTGGGACTTCATGTGTGGCCGGGTCAGGCAAATCAAGGTTCAGGTCCGCTATTTGCCGATCGACCGCAAGCTGGTGGGGGATTACTTCAATGACCCCGAGTTCCAACAAGAGTTTCAACAGTGGTTGAACGGGATCTGGCACGAAAAGGACCAGACCCTGAGCCAACTGCTGGCAACCAAGGCGCAGTAAACATTCATGCTATCCCTGCTTCCCGGCCCGCTGGTGCTGATCATCAGCGCGGGCCTGACCATCCTTTTCACCGCCTTGTGCGCCAGCCTGATCCTGCTGGTGTCGCTGGCCAAACTAGTACTGCCGATCCCGGCCTTTGGCCGCGCCTGCAGCCGCCTCAACAACCGCCTCATGAGACTGTGGCTTGCCTGCAATGCGCTGGTGATCCGCCTCACCACCCGTATTGACTGGCAGGTGGAGGACAATACCAAGCTGCGCAAGGATGGCTGGTATCTCATCATCAGCAACCACATGAGCTGGACCGATATCGTGGTGCTCGGCCACCTGTTCCGCGACCGGCTGCCGGTGCCCAAGTTCTTCATGAAGCACGAGCTCATCTACATCCCGCTGCTGGGGCTCGCCTGCTGGGGGCTCGATATGCCCTTTATGCGTCGCTACTCTCGGGAGTTTTTGCTGAAGAACCCGCACCTGCGCGGCAAGGATATCGAGACCACCCGCAACGCCTGCGAGAAGTTTCGCCACATCCCCACAACCGTCATCAACTTCGTGGAAGGGACCCGCTTCACCGAGCAGAAACGGGACGCATCACGCTCCCGCTACCGCCATCTGATGCCGCCCAAGGCGGCGGGGCTGGCCTTTACGCTGGCAGCCATGGGCGAACAGTTCGACAGCCTGATCAACGTCACCATCCGCTATCCGGACAACGCCGAGACCCCGTTCAAGGACTTCCTGATGGGGCGGGTAAAACGCATTCAGGTACGGATCGAGGAGCTGCCGGTGGATGAGGCGCTGATAGGGGATTACTTCAACGACAAGCAGTTCAAGCGCGGTTTTCAGGAGTGGCTAAACCAGCGCTGGCAGGAGAAGGACGAGGTGCTGGAGGGATGGCAGAGCGGTCAGGCGCCGCTGCCGGTTGCCGCCAAATCCGGGGATGAATCCAAAGAGAGTGCCGAGGCCAACTCGGCCAACTGATCCTCGGAGAACACTGCAATACCGTGGCGGCGCAGCAGGGCGGTGGTCTTGCCCTCGCCCGCCACAGAAACACCTTCGAAGTGGCCGTTATAGATACGGCCGCTGCCACATGAGGGGCTCCCCTCTTTCAGCAGGGCGAAGCGAATACCCTGCGCCTGACAGATTTCCAGCGCCAGCTCGGCGCCTCGGTCAAACTTGGCAGTCACATCCAGTCCGCTCGCCGTCACCACTCGCTCTCCCTGCCGCTCGGCAGGAGGACGCGGGGTCGGCAGACCGCCCGCCACTTCGGGGCAGAAGGCCAGCGCCCGTCCTTCGGCTCCCAGCGCACTCAGCCAGTCGCTGACGATCCCCTTGCTCTGACCGTCGTAACGCACCGGCTGACCCAGCAAGCAGGCACTCACCAGCACCTTGTGCACGCCGGTCTCACTCATGCTTCCGCTCCATGCATCACCTGATCGAACATCACGCAGCAGGGACTCTCCAACCGGTAGAGAATAGCGGGGCGCTGTTTGCCGGTGCGCTTGCGGCCGGTGTCTACAAGAATGTCGGCGCGATGGATCCGCTTGCGAAATGCCGCCGTATTCATGGGTGTTTGCAGGATGATTTCGAAGGCGCGCTGCACCTCGGAGAGGGTGAACTCGGGCCCCAGCAGTTGCAGCGGCAGGGTGCTGTAGCGGCTCTTGATCCGCAGCCGCTCCAACCCCTTGGCGATGAGCTGGACATGGTCGAAAGCGAGGCTCAGCCCCGGCAGGTTGGCGAGCGGATGCCAGCAGCCGTGGATCGCTTCCACTTCCGGATCCACCAGACAGAGATAGACCAGGGTCGTGGACCAGCCGCGGGGATCCCGTTCCAGATTGCCGAGGGTGCAGACCTGCTCGCTGTAGCAGTGACCGAGCCCCCACTCCGCCAGCAGACGGCGCTGGGCGGCATCCAGATCCCGATCCCGGGTCTCGTCGATGCGCAGCGCCGGCAGTTGCCAGCAGTGGGCAAAGGGGGGGCGATCGCGGGTCTCGAGCAGCAGCTCGAGCCGCTCCTCATGCAACCGCAGCACCACCATATCCAGACTCATTCTCAGCATGCCGATCGCCCTGCTCGCCTTCCATTAATGTTTGGTAGATAATATCACACGAATAGTATGTGCAGGAGCCAATCATGGGAACCGTCGCCAGCCTGGATATTGATGCGCAGAAGGGCTTTACCCCCCTCTGCCCGAACGAACTGCCCGTCGCGGGCGGTGATGATATTGTGGCTGCGCTCAACGCTCAGGCCACCCTCGCCACGCTGCGGATCGGCAGCAAGGACTCTCACCCCGCCAATGCCGACTGGGCCGTCTCTGACCCCGCCGGAATGCTGCTGCCGCTGGATCTGCCCAACGCCGACCTCACCTGGCCGGTGCACTGCGTACCGGGTAGCAAGGGCTTCGAGCTGCTCGACGGCCTGCCCGCCCCCATCGACTATGACTTCTTCGTCTGGAAGGGGGTCGAGCCGGATCTCCATCCCTACGGCACCTGCTTCCACGACCTGGCTGAGCGACGCAGCACCGGACTCATCGAATTTCTGCAAGCCCGTGGTGTCACCACTGTGCTGGTCGGCGGCCTCGCCACCGACTACTGTGTCAAAACCAGCGTGCTGCAACTGCGCCGCGCCGGTTTCCGGGTGATCGTCCATCTCGATGCCTGCCGTGGCATCGCCACCGAGACGGTTGCCAGCGCCCACACCCAGATGATCGAGGCAGGGGCCGAACTGGCCCAGACCCTGATCGATGTACAACGCCTGCTGGACGCCTGATATGCCACCGATTCTTACCAGCCTGCTCGACACCGATGCCTGCACGTTACATATGCGGCAGGGGAGCTCCATCGTGCTCACCAGTCTGCGAGGAGCCTGATATGCCCCCAATCCTCACCAGCCTGCTCGACACCGACGCCTACAAGCTGCATATGCAGCAGGCGGTGTTCCATCGCTATCCGGATGCCGAGGTGGTGGCCGAGTTTCACAGCCGCAATGAAGAGGATCTGCTGCCCATGATGGGCCAGATCGAGGAGCAACTGCGCCTCGCCGGATCCCTGCGACTGACCAAGCCAGAGCTCGATTTTCTGGCCGAACGCCCCTTCTTCACCCCTGACTACCTCGACCACCTGCGCCGCAAGCCGCTCGACGCCTCCCTGCTCAAGGTGTTCGAGCAGGATGGCCGCATCAATGTGCGGGTCGAGGGGCCCTGGCAGGATGTGATCCTGTGGGAAATCCCGGTGCTCGCCATCATCAGCGAGATGCGCAACCGCTTCCGCTACCCCCAGTTCGGCGTCAGTCATGCGCTGGAGCGGCTCGATCAGAAGATCGACAAGCTGGAACGGGAGCTGAGCAGCGACGAGATGAGCGAGTTCAACCTCATCGACTTCGGCACCCGCCGCCGCTTCTCCCACGCGGTACAGGATGCGGTAGTGGGTCGCCTCAAGGAACGGCTGCCGGCGTTTCGCGGCACCAGCAACTACATGCTGGCCCAGAAGTACAAGCTGCCCGCGGTCGGCACCCAGGCCCATGAGTGGTTCCAGGCGCACCAACAGCTCGGCTTCCCGCTGGAGCACAGCCAGCGCGCCGCCCTCACCAGCTGGCTGGACGAGTTCACCGACCATCTCGGCATCGCCCTGACCGACTGCATCACCATGGATGCCTTCCTGCGCGACTTCGACTTCGAGCTGGCCAGCAGCTATCAGGGCTTGCGTCACGACTCCGGCGATCCCGTGGTGTGGGGCGAGAAGGCGATCAGCCACTATCAGCGCCTCGGCATCGACCCCACCGACAAGACCCTGGTCTTCTCCGACGGGCTCAACCTCGACAAGGCGGTGCAGCTGTTCCGCCACTTCCGTGGCCGCATCAACACCAGTTTCGGCATCGGCACCAAGCTCACCTGCGATCTGCCCGGTGTCAGCCCGATGAACATCGTCTTCAAGCTGATCGAGTGCAATGGCGGCCCAGTCGCCAAGATCTCCGACAGTCCGGGCAAGACCCTCTGTCGGGATGCGGAGTTTATCCGCAACCTCAAACAGGCGTTCCACGTCGGGGTCTGATCTTCCCGATCACCAGAAAACAAAAAGCCCGCCGGTTCGCACCGACGGGCTTTTTTATCGACTCAAGGGGTATCAGTCTTTCTTGGCCAGCAGGAACTGCACCAGCTTGTTGAACTGCTCTTGAGAGGTGATGGATTCAATCTTCACCATGTACTTGCCATTCACTAGGAAGGCCGGCACACCGCGAATGTTGTAGCTCTCGGTGTTGCGATCGAACTGGGAGACCATGCCGGAGACGGCGAAGCTGTCGACGGCACCGTCGAACTCTTCAGCCGGTACGCCGTTGTCCACGAAGATCTTCTTCACATCGTCACGGCTCATCGGCGGCTGACGTTGGGTGTGGATCTTGGTGAAGATGGCCGGAGTCAGCTTGGCTTCGGCATTGAGCAGGCTGGCAACTGCATAGGCACGCTGCATCTCGGGGCCCATCTCGCGACCGAGGAAAGCAACCGGGTTCTTCTTGAGGGGAACACCCTCTGGCAACCCGGCCTTCAACTGTTCAACGATCGGTTCGAAGGTAGCGCAGTGCGGGCAGTAGTAGGAGAAAAACTCCATCACTTCCGGCTGGGCACTGCCAGTCTGTTTGACCACATCGTAGTTGACGCCTTCCTTGAACTCGGGGGCGGCGTGAACCATGGGGATCATCAGCATGGCAGCAAGGAAAAATAGAACTTTTTTCATGATGTTTCCTGTTAAGGGATCACTGTGAGGCACGCCCGGCGAACCGAAGCAGTGCCAAGCCTATTGTTTCGCCATGCTGACGTCAATGGTCAGGGCCGGAGATCGAGTCCCCCTTGCCGCGCAAGATCCCTTCTATTTCACCAGTTTGGCATCAGACTCAACGGTGGCGCCTTCAGTGCCTCCAGCTGATCGTGCAGTGTCGCTATCTGTTGACGCCAGTAGTGATCGGTATTGAACCAGGAGAAGTGACGGGGGAAGGCAGGATCTTCCCAGCGCCGTGCCAGCCAGGCCATGTAATGAACGATGCGCATCGCCCGCAGCGGCTCGATCAGCGCCAGCTCCCGCGAGTCGAACTCCATAAACTCCTCGTAGCCCGCCAGCAGGGTGTCGAGCTGGATCTGCTGCTCGTGGCGCTCGCCGCTCAGCATCATCCAGAGATCCTGAATCGCGGGGCCGGTGCGGCAATCATCGAGGTCGACAAACATGGGGCCATCGCGCCACAGGATGTTGCCCGGGTGGCAATCGCCATGCAGGGAGATCTGCGCCACATCCAGGGTCATGGCGTCGCTGACATGCTTGATCAGCTCGTCGAGTACCCCGAAGAATTGCTTCGCCAGCCCGCTCGGCAGCCATTCGCCAGACGCCAGCAGCTGACGCGGTTCGTGCAGCATGCTCTCCACATCGAGCCGCACCCGATGGTGAAACGGCTTGCTGGCGCCGATCTGATGAATGCGGCCGAGGAAACGCCCCACCCACTCCAGCTGATCGAGGTTATCCACCTCGAACTGGCGGCCACCGACGCTCTGCCAGATGGCAAAGGGGTAGCCCTCGTGCTCCAGCAGAGTCTCGCCCGCGAAGGCGAGCGGTGCGGCGACCGGGATCTCAGCCTCCGCGAGACGGGTGGCAAACTCGTGCTCCTCGAGGATCTGGGCCCGGCTCCAGCGGCCGGGACGGTAGAACTTCACCACATAGCGGCGACGATCCTCATCCTGAAACTGATAGACCCGGTTTTCGTAGCTGTTGAGCTCGATAAGGCCGGAGTCGAGCCGCAGGCCACTGAGATCGAGCGCATCCATGATGAGGTCGGGATTGAGGTCGGAATAGTTGAAACGCATGTCATCCACCATAAGAAAGGGGCGCCGTTGCGCCCCATTCTATCACTACTGACCGGCATTGCCGTGCTCGCTGGTGACCGGACTGGTGTCACGCCCGACCCGCAGCCACACGCAGTTACAACCGGCTGATAAACTTGCTGCCCTGGCGCAGGTTGCCCTTGCTGTCATCGGGCGCCGCACCCTCCCGTTTCAGCACGAACTGGATATCCAGCGCCGGCCGTTTCAGGTTGTAAGGATCGACCGCCAGACTGACCGGCAGGGTGTAGATCTCGCCCGCCTTCAGGGTCACTTCACGGGGGCCGAACCACTGATACTCGGGCAAGCCCTCCACATCCAGCTGGTAGGTCTGGGACTGCAGGGTCTTGTTGAGGATCTTGAGGGTGTAGGTGTTCTCAATCAGCCCCTCGCTGTTCTCGCGGAACAGCTGGTTGCGATCCCGCAGGATATCGAGCCCCATCGGCATGATGGACATGGCGTTGTAGACAAAGACCCCCAGCATCACCGCCATCACCAGCCCGTAACCAATCAGCTTGGGCCGCGCCACATGGGTCGAGTCGTTGGCCAGCTTATGCTCGGTGGTGTAGCTGATGAGCCCTTTCGGGTAGCCCATCCGCTCCATGGTCTGGTCGCAGGCATCGACGCAGGCACCGCAGTTGATGCACTCGTACTGCAGGCCGTCGCGGATATCGATACCGGTCGGGCAGACCTGCACGCAGAGATCGCAGTCGATACAGTCACCCAACCCCATCGCCTTGGGATCCGCCTTGCGGGAGCGGGCGCCACGGGTCTCGCCACGCTTGGTGTCATAGCCGACGATGAAGGTGTCCTTGTCGAACATGGCGGACTGGAAGCGGGCATAGGGGCACATGTGGATACACATGATGGCACGCATCCAGCCAGCGTTGCCGTAGGTAATGATGGTGAAGAAGATCACCCAGAACAGCACCCATCCGCTGGCCTGCAGGGTGAAGAGGTCCGGCACCAGTTCAGTTACATCCTGGAAGTAGGCGACGAAGGTCAGGCCGGTCACCAGAGAGATCGCCAGCCAGGCCAGATGCTTGGCCCCCTTGCGAGCCAGCTTCTCGCCGCTCCAGGGTGCCTCGTCCAGCTTGCGCCGTTTGTTGGCGGGCCCTTCCAGCTTCTCTTCAAACCAGATGAACATGAAGGTCCAGACCGTCTGCGGGCAGAGATAGCCACACCAGACCCGACCGAGGAAGGTGGTAATAAAGAAGAGTCCGAAGGCGGCGATCATGAAGAGCCAGGCGAGCAGGGTCAGATCCTGCGGCCAGATGGTGGCGCCAAAGATATGGAACTGCTGGTGACCGAGGTCGAACAGCACCGCCTGTCGCCCGTCGTAACGCAGCCAGGGCAGCAGCACGAACAGCGCCACAAAGAACCAGCCCATGGCCTTGCGCATCCGCTGCCAATACCCTTTCTGGGCCCGCACATAGATGCGGTTGCCCGGGTTGAATCTGTCGTCGCTGGCTTTGAACGTATTGGGGTTGAAAGTCCCGGTTACGCCCTTGTCGGTGACGTCCTTGATATCGATTTTATCGTGGTCGGCCATTGCAAGACATCGCTCCCTTATTTGTTATGGAGCGGATTATATCTTAAACAGCATGCTAATTGTGTGGATTAGATGTATCTAATATTGGGGTTGGATCGCAATTTTTGGCAACAAAAAAGCGCATCACCCCAAGGTGATGCGCTTCCGTTAAAGATTCACTTGATTCCGCGTGCCTTGAGCAGTGCCTCTTTGAAATCGGGCACATGATCCTTGGCCAGACCGGGGATCATCGCCTGCTTGTCGGATTCCCGCATTTTGAGGTGATAGATCAGCATGTCGTCGGTCAGCTCGGACAGAGGCCCTTCAAATCCCGCTTCTTGGGCAAGTTTGGCAACAAACTGCACCAGGCTGAGATCCTGTTCCTTGATCCAGGCAGGCTGCAACAACTCCAGCAGCTCTTCGATACGATGACATTGCATAGACAACCTCTTTAATCTGTCACGTTAAATTCAGGCAACCTTACCCATCAAGGCTACTTCGATTCGATCCCGCCCATTATGCTTGGCCTGATAGAGTGCCGCATCCGCTTTTTGGATCAAATCGGCGATTTTCATGCTGTTGTCCGGTATCAGTGTCGCAACACCAAAACTACATGTGACCCGACCGGAGACCAGTGACTTCTGGTGCGGGATGGCCAGCTCCTTGAGCGCCTGCCGCACATTGTCGGCCACCTGCAGTGCCCCCTGCATGCCGGTGCAGGGCAGCAGCAAGGCAAACTCTTCGCCACCGTAACGGGCCGCCAGATCGTCCTCACGCCGCTCCACCTCGGCCAGCAAGCCAGCCACCTGTTGCAGGCAGTCATCCCCCAGCTGATGGCCGTAGAGATCGTTGAACTGCTTGAAGTAATCCACATCCACCAGCACCAGCGACAACGGCGCCCGGGCGCGGTGACAGCGCCGCCAGGCCCGCTCCAGAGAGTCGTCGAGATGGGCGCGGTTGGCGATGCCGGTCAGGCCGTCGAGGCGGGAGGTGAGGCGCAAATGCTCGGAGACCGCCTTCAGTTCGGCCACCAGCTCGGCGTTGGAGAAACGGTGGTGGAGCGAGGCGATCTGATCCCGCCGCATCCGGCGCAACAGGGTCGGCAGAAAGACAAACAGATAGCCCGCCAGCATGCAGGAGACAATCCGCTCCTGCTCGTTGCCATTGCCCAGCTCGAACAGCATCGCCATGCCCAGCGGCAGGGCGGAACCATAGAGGGTGCGGCGGCTGCCAAACAGCATGATGGCGCTGCCGGTAAGAATGAGGCTGGAGAGCATCATCATGGCGGCCCGGTAGGTATCGGGCAGCTTGTCCATGTAGAGCAGCACCCCGAGAGCCCAGATGATGGAGGTGATGGTGGCTCCGATAAAGAGCTCCCGCTCCAGCACCGGCAGCGGAGTCTGGTGCAGGCGGGCTCGACGCCAGCGCAGGTGCCAGCCCCGCCCCAGCAACCACAGGAAAGTGCCTGCCAGCCAACCGAGCGCCTCGATGGCGGGTAGATAGTCGTGAAACAGCAGACTCCAGCCAAATGCCAACACGCCCAAACAGGGGAGACTGAACGATGCATGGGTATAGAGCTGGGCCATAATGGCCTGCTTAACCTGGCGTGTCACACTCTGGGTCAACTGAGTACTCCTGTACAAGAGCCGAGCAGTCTACCATTACCCCCTGACCCGCAACAATAAAGCGCCGCTTATTAAGAAGTTAATCAATCAATAACGATTTCTTCTGCGCTGGCAGGTGAGTCCTTGCTCACCCCTTCTCCAATTCGTCGAGGATCGGGCACTCGGGATTTTCATCCCCGTGGCAGCAGCAGACCAGCCCTTCCAGGGAGGTAAGCATGGCCTGCAAGCCGGCGATGCGAGCCCGCAGATCGACGATCTTCTCCTGCGCCAGCTTCTTCACCTGGGCACTGGTTCTGTGCTCGTCCCGATAGAGCGCCAGCAGCTCCTGACACTCCTCCAGATTGAAGCCGGTCTCCCGCGCCCGCTTGACGAAACGCAGCTCGCGCAACGCCCCCTCGGTGTAGCTGCGATAGCCGTTGTCACTGCGTACCGGGGCTGTGATGAGGCCAATGCTCTCGTAATAACGGATGGTCTTGGCGGTCAGCCCAGTGGCCTTGGCAACCTTGCTGATGTTCATTTATGCCTCCTTACTGATCGGGTTGGATGCTGGCCCGTGCGCCGCCCTGGGCTGCCAGCGTTTCAATAACAGGGAATTGCTCAAAACGGTGATGCTGCTCAGGGCCATGGCCGCCCCCGCCAGCTCGGGGCTGAGGTAGCCCAGTGCCGCCAGCGGAATGCCGATGATATTGAACACGAAGGCCCAGAACAGATTCTGCTGTATGGTGCGCCAGGTCGCCGCCGAGATGTCGATGGCATCGGCCACCAGCCGCGGGTCAGATCGCATCAGGGTGATGGAGGCGGTCTCCATCGCCACATCGGAGCCGGAGCCCATGGCGATACCGACGTCCGCCGCCGCCAGTGCCGGGGCATCGTTCACCCCATCCCCCACCATGGCCACCAGCCCGCGGGTTTGCGCCCGCAGCGCCTCCACTTTCTCCACCTTGCCCGCTGGCAGCACGGAGTCAAAGGCCCCGTCCAGCCCCAGCTTGGCGGCGATATGGGCCACCGGCGCCGGTGCATCGCCGCTCACCAGCCAGCTGGCGATGCCGCGCTGGCGCAGGGTGGCGATGGCTTCCGGGCTCTCGGGGCGCAGCGTATCGGCCAAAGCAGCGATACCAACCACAGCACCGTCGATGGCAACCCAAACCCGGGTCGCCCCATCGGCGGCTTGTTCATCCTGTTGCGGCGGTTCAATGCCGAGCTGGGCTAGCAGGGAACCATTGCCGATGGCGACACTGTGGCCCGCCACCTGACCGACTATGCCGGCACCGACCCGCACCTCCACCGCCTCCGGCTGAGGCAGTGCCACCCCGCTGCCGACCGCCTCGCGTATGGCCAGCGCCAGCGGGTGTTCGCTCGCCTGCTGCAGGGCGGCGGCGAGGCGCAGCTGCTCGTCGTTGCCACTCCAGCTCGCCAGTACAGGCTTGCCCTGAGTGAGTGTGCCGGTCTTGTCGAAGATAAGCGCCTTGATGGCGTGGGCCTTCTGCAAGGTATCCACATCCTTGATCAGGATGCCGTGGCGCGCCGCGACGCCGGTGCCGGTGACGATGGCCGCCGGTGTGGCCAGCCCCAGCGCACAGGGGCAGGCGATCACCAGCACCGCCACCGCTGCCAGCAGCGCCTGACCGAAGTCGTTGCTGATGGCGTACCACACCAGCAGGGTGAACAGGGCGATGGCCATCACCACCGGTACGAACACGGCAGAAACCTTGTCCACCAGTTGCTGCAGCGGGGCCTTGCCCATCTGGGCACTCTCCACCAATGCGATAATCTTGCTGAGACTGGAGTCCTCCCCCACGGTAGTGGCTTCGATCTCCAGCACGCCGGAGCGGTTGATAGCGCCACCCAGCACCTTGTCGCCCACACTGCGCGGCACCGGCAGACTCTCGCCGGTGAGGATAGACTCATCCAGCTCGCTGGCGCCGCTCACGATTTTGCCGTCCACCGGCACCCGCTCACCCACCAGCACCCGCAGCCGATCGCCACGCAGCACCTCGTCGATGGCGACGCTCTGCCAGCTCTCGCCACGCCAGACGGTGGCGGTTTCCGGCCGCAGCGCCATCAGTTCGCGAATGGCGGACTGGGTGCTGCGTCTGGCCCGAGCTTCCAGCAGTTTCCCCAACGAAATCAGGGTAATGATGATGGCGCTCGCCTCGAAATAGAGCTTGCCGCTGGCGGCCATCCCCAGCGTCAGCAGTAGATAGAGGCTGTAGAAGTAGGCGGCGCTGGTACCGGTTGCTACCAGCACATCCATATTGGCTGCGCGGTTCTTGATGGCGAGCCAGGCACCACGATAGAAGCGTCTGCCTACCCAGAACTGCACCGGGGTGGCGAGCAGCAGCTCGAGCCAGGCGGGCAGATGCCAGGGAAACAACCCAGCCATGGCCAGCATCCCCACCAGCAGCGGCAGGGTCAGCAGGGCCGATACGATGACCCGGGTTTGCGCCTGACGGGCAGTGGCGGCCTCCTGCGCTTCCCGCTCCAGCAACTGCTGGCGGCGGCCGCTGGCTGAACCCTGTGCCAGCTGGGCGCCAAAGCCGAGCGCTTCGATCTGCTCGCGCAAAGCGGCGGGCGTCTGCATCCCGGGGACCAGCACGATGCGGGCCTGTTCGATAGAGAAATTGACCTCGGCCGAGATAACGCCGGGCAGCGCGGCCAGCATCTTGTTCAACCGAGCCGAACAACCGGCACAAGTCATGCCGGTAATTTGGAACAAAAAGGTCTCGCTGCCGTAGTCGTAACCCTGACTCTTGATGCTGTCGAGCACCGCAGGCAGGCGATCGGGGCTGGCCAGCTCGATGGCCGCCTGCTCCAGCGCGAAGTTGACGGTGGCCGATACCCCGTCGAGTTTGTTGAGGCTGGTCGCGATGCGGCCTGCGCAGTTGGCGCAGCTCATGCCGCTGAGCGGCAACTGCAGATGAATGGGTGATTGAAGATGAGTGGTCATGTTGTTCCTCCCCGGAACCCGTCGGCACCACAAAACGCCGACTGGCAAACCCTAACCTTTACTGTAAGGGCAAGCTCAAGCCACATGATCCACTTTTTGCAGATGAAAAAACGGCGCCCGTTTGCTGCCAGAGAACAAACGGGCGCCGCATTCAGCTATTGCGCGGTGTGAGCTGAACTCAGATACCGTACTGAGCGCGGTAAGCCTTCATGGCCGCCAGTTGCGCTGCCAGCTCCGGCTGTTCGGCCTGCTTCTCTTCCAGATACTGGATCAAGTCGCTCATCTGGATGATGGCGATGATGTGGGCGCCGTAGTCACGCTCCACCTCCTGAATGGCGGAGAGCTCACCCTTGCCCTTCTCCTGACGATCCAGCGCGATCAGCACACCCGCCAGCGAGGCGCCGTTGGCCTGGATCAGATCCATGGATTCGCGGATGGCGGTACCAGCGGTGATGACGTCATCCACCAGCATGATGCGCCCATTGAGCGGGCTGCCCACCAGATTGCCGCCCTCGCCGTGATCCTTGGCCTCCTTGCGGTTGAAGCACCAGGGCACATCCACATCGTGCTGCTCCACCAGCTGCACTGCAGTGGCGGAGGCGATGGGGATCCCCTTGTAGGCCGGGCCAAACAGCACATCGAACTCGATACCGGCATCCATCAGAGCGGCGGCATAGAAGCGGCCGAGACGGGCCAGATCGCGGCCGCTGTTGAACAGACCGGCGTTGAAGAAGTAGGGGCTTTTACGACCGGATTTCAGGGTAAATTCACCGAATTTGAGGACCTGTTTCTCCAGGGCGAACTCGATAAATTGACGCTGGTAGGCTTTCATTCTGGCTCCTTGCTTGGCTTGTCGTTGTCTTGTGTGGGGGTATAAAAAAACGCGGTCAATGCCGCGTTTTTAAAATCAGGAGAGCGACTGCTTCTGCAGCGCAATGATGTCGGCGATGCCGCCCTTGGCGAGCGCCAGCATCTCCAGCAACTCTTCATGGGTGAAGGGCTCGGCCTCCGCGGTGCCCTGCACCTCGATGATGCGACCATCTTCGGTCATCACCACGTTCATGTCGGTCTCGGCGGCGGAGTCTTCGATATACTCCAGATCGCAGATGGCTTCGCCCTGATACATGCCGACGGAGACTGCGGCGATCATCTGCTTGAGCGGGCTCTGCTTGATCATGCCCTTCTCGACCATCCAGTTCAGCGCATCCACCAGCGCCACGCAGGCACCGGTAATGGAGGCGGTGCGGGTGCCGCCATCGGCTTGCAGCACGTCACAGTCAACTGTGATGGAGTGCTCGCCCAGCGCAGTCAGATCTACCGCCGCGCGCAGGGAGCGGGCGATCAGACGGGAGATCTCCAGAGTACGGCCACTCTGCTTGCCGGAGGCCGCTTCGCGGTTCATCCGGGAGTGGGTGGAGCGCGGCAGCATGCCGTATTCGGCGGTCACCCAGCCCTGATTCTTCCCTTTCAGGAAGCGCGGCACGCTGGTGTCGACGCTGGCGGTGCAGAGCACGCGAGTGTTACCGAACTCCACCAGCACTGAGCCTTCTGCATGTTTGGTGAAATTGCGGGTAATGGTAACCGGGCGAAGTTGCGCGGCACTGCGATCGCTTGGACGTGACATGGAACGGACCTCTGGGCTGGCTCAAATTGGCGGGGGATTATAAGTGATCCCGCCCCAAATATCAGCCGCTAAAACCACGGCATCGGCTGACGAGCAGGGCCGGGCTGAGTATACTGGCCGCACACTTCATCAAGCCCGGAACAATCAATGATTCACAGCATGACCGCCTACGCCCGCAAGGAATTCAAGGGCGACTGGGGCACAGCCGTTTGGGAAATTCGTTCGGTAAACCAGCGCTATCTGGAAACCTACATTCGCCTGCCGGAGCAACTGCGCAGCCTGGAACCGGTTCTGCGTGAGCGTTTCCGCGCCAAGCTGCAGCGCGGCAAGGTGGAGTGCAACCTGCGCTTTGAGGCCGCGCAAGCCGCCGCCAGCCAGCTGCACATCAATGAAGAGCTGGCCAAGCTCATCATCGACAGCGCCAGCTGGGTAATGAAAGAGGCGGGTCAGGGCCAACTCAATCCGGTCGACGTACTGCGTTGGCCGGGTGTCATGGCTGCCGCCGAACAGGACATGGACGCGGTCGCCACCGAGCTGCTCGGCGGTTTTGACCAGACCATGGAAGATTTCCTCGCCTCCCGCGCCAGCGAAGGGGCCAATCTCAAGGCGCTTATCGAGCAGCGTCTGGCCGGTATTCAGGTGGAAGTGAAGAAGGTGCGCGAACACCTGCCGCAGATCATCGAGTGGCAGCGCCAGAAGCTCACCGACCGGCTGGCCGAAGCCAAGGTTGAGCTGGATCCGGCCCGCATCGAGCAGGAGATCGTGCTGCTGGCCCAGAAGATCGACGTAGCCGAAGAGCTGGATCGTCTGGAGATGCACATCAGCGAGACCAACAAGATCATGAAGAAGGGTGGCGCCTGCGGCCGTCGTCTCGACTTTATGATGCAGGAGTTCAACCGCGAGTCGAACACGCTTGGTTCAAAGTCGATCAACGCCGAAGTGACCCAGTCCGCCGTCGAGCTGAAGGTCCTTATCGAGCAGATGCGCGAGCAAATCCAAAACATCGAGTGATGAGTCGCTGACTATCCGGTTGTTGCCTGCAAAAGAGCCCTTGATTCCTCAAGGGCTCTTTTATTTTCAGGCCATCGCACCTGTCGCCCGCCGCCGGTGAGTCAACGGCTGGGGAGAGCCCTAGCCTATCGGCATCACCAGCGCCGGTTGGTGAGGGTCGCTCAGCCGCTCGGCCAGATAGTCCACCAGCAGCCGCACCTTGGGGGAGAGGTGGCGGTTGTGGGGATAGAGGGCCCAGATTCCCTCCGCCGGGGCCCGCAGTTCAGGCAGCAACTCGATCAGCTCCCCTCGGGCCAGATGGTCGCTCACGTAGTAGTCCGGCAGCTGGATGATGCCGATCCCCTTGAGCGCCGCGTCCAGCAGGGCGTGGCCGCTGTTGCACTGCAGCAAGCCGCGCACCCGCACGCTGTGGGGGCGGCCATCCAGGGTGAAGTGCCACTCGTCGCTGTTGCCCACCAGACAGGTGTGGCGGGTCAGCTCGGAGAGGCTGTTGGGGATGCCGTGGCGGGCGGTATAGGCCGGTGAGGCGCAGACATAGGGCACCCGCTGCGCCAGCTTGCGCGCCACCAGCGTCGAATCCTTGAGATGGCCGAGCCGCAGCGCCAGATCGTAACCCTCATGCACCAGATCCAGCAGCTGGTTGGTGAGGTTGAGGGTCACCTCCAGCTGGGGGAAACGCACCATGAAGTCGTTCACCAGCGGGGCGATGCGGCTCTCGCCGTAGGAGACGGGGGCCGTGATGCGCAGGGTACCCTGCGGCACCGCCTGATGACGCCCCACCGCCAGCTCCGCCTCGTAGAGGTTGTCGAGCAGCTGACGGCAGTGGCGATAGTAGATCTCGCCAAGCTCGGTGAGCCGCACCTGACGGGTGGTACGCAGCAGCAACTTGGCCTGCAGCCGATCTTCCAGCTGTGCCACCTGACGGCTGACTTGCGCCACCGACACTCCCAGCTTGCGCGCAGCCGGGGTAAAGCCCCCCTGCTCCGCCACGCTGACAAATTCACAGATCCCTTCCCAGCCGAACATTATTACCTGTGTGTAAAAGTGATTTGAGATTTGCCCTCATTATCACCAAATCGACGGGAAACTACACTGAATGTCCGAACTCATCTCTGTTCACCCTGCTCAACAAGAAGGATGTCATTCATGGCACAGGTTCAAAGCATCAAGTGTAAGGCCGCCATCGCCTGGGGTCCGGGTCAGCCCCTCTCCATCGAAGAAGTCGAGGTCATGCCACCGCAAGCGGGCGAAGTGCGGGTGCGCATCGTCGCGACCGGCGTCTGCCACACCGATGCCTTCACCCTCTCCGGTGAAGATCCGGAAGGGGTCTTCCCCTGTATTCTCGGCCACGAGGGGGGCGGCATCGTCGAATCGGTCGGCGAAGGGGTCACCAGCGTCAAGGTGGGCGATCACGTGATCCCGCTCTACACCCCCGAGTGCGGCGAGTGCAAGTTCTGCAAATCCGGCAAGACCAATCTCTGCCAGAAGATCCGCGCCACCCAGGGCAAGGGGCTGATGCCGGACGGTACCACCCGCTTCTCGAAAGATGGCCAGCCCATCTATCACTACATGGGCACCTCCACCTTCAGCGAATACACGGTACTGCCGGAGATCTCCATCGCCAAGGTGGACCCGGCCGCCCCGCTGGAAGAGGTCTGCCTGCTCGGCTGCGGCGTCACCACTGGCATCGGCGCCGTGATGAACACCGCCAAGGTGAAGGAGGGTGAGAGCGTCGCCATCTTCGGGCTGGGCGGCATCGGCCTCTCCGCGGTGATCGGCGCCCGTCTGGCCAAGGCCGGCCGCATCATCGCCATCGACATCAACGAGAGCAAGTTCGAACTGGCCCGCAAGCTGGGTGCCACCGACTGCATCAACCCGAACGATTACGACAAACCGATTCAGGAAGTGATCGTCGAGCTGACCGATGGCGGCGTCGACTTCTCCTTCGAGTGCATCGGCAACGTCAAGGTGATGCGTGCGGCGCTGGAGTGCTGCCATAAGGGTTGGGGCGAGTCGGTCATCATCGGCGTCGCCGGAGCGGGTCAGGAGATCAGTACCCGTCCGTTCCAACTGGTGACCGGTCGGGTCTGGCGCGGCAGCGCCTTCGGCGGGGTACGCGGTCGCAGCGAGCTGCCGAGCTATGTGCAGCGCTACATGCAGGGTGAGTTCCGCCTCGATGACTTCATCACCCACACCATGGGGCTTGAGCAGATCAACGAGGCGTTCGAGCTGATGCACCAAGGCAAGAGCATCCGCACCGTCATCCACTACTGAGCATGATCACCCCGCCCGCAATCGTGGGCGGGGTGCAGGAGTCCTTCGATGAATCTGGAGATTATCAGCAGCAACAAGAGCTTCGGCGGCTGGCACAAGCGCTATCGCCACCACGCCAGCGTACTCGGCTGCGAGATGAATTTTGCCATCTATCTGCCACCTCAGGCCCTCACCGGCCAGAAGGTGCCCGTGCTCTACTGGCTCAGCGGCCTCACCTGCACCGATGAGAACTTTATGCAGAAGGCGGGCGCCCAGCGCATCGCCGCCGAGCTCGGCATCGCCCTGGTGGCGCCGGACACCAGCCCCCGCGGCGACGGGGTGGCAGACGATCCCGGTTATGACCTCGGCATGGGAGCAGGCTTTTACGTCAATGCCAGCCAGAGCCCCTGGCAGGCTCACTACCAGATGTATGACTACGTCACCCGCGAGCTGCCCGATGTGATAGAGACCCACTTCCCGGTCTCGACCCGGCGCGCCATCAGCGGCCACTCCATGGGCGGTCACGGTGCGCTGATCGCCGCGTTGCGGGAGCCGGGTCGCTACCGCTCGGTGTCGGCGTTCAGCCCGATCTGCCACCCGAGCCGCTGCCCCTGGGGCCAGAAGGCGCTCGGCGCCTACCTCGGCAGCAATCCCTTGTTGTGGCAGGAGTGGGATGCCTGCCAGCTGCTGCGCCACCAGCCGGTTACACCGCTACCAACCTTGGTGGATGTGGGGCTGGATGATCCCTTCCTCGCCGAGCAGCTGCATATCGATGCGCTGGCCGAAGTGGCCGCCAGCAAGGAGTGGCCGCTGGAGCTCAACCGCCACGAGGGCTATGACCACAGCTACTACTTCGTGGCGAGCTTCATCGAGGCGCACCTGCGCTTTCACGCCCGCCACCTCTGATCAACACAGGCCAGTGACGGGCCTGTTTCAGTTGTGGTGATCGGTTGATATCAGCTGCCCGCTCGGGTCACGCCGCCGGAGCCTGCGATCTGCTGCTCCACCTTGGGATCGCCCCAGTAGGCGATGTTGCCTGAGCCGGCGATGCCGACTTTCAGCGTATCCTGCGCCCGTACCGCCACATCACCGCTGCCGGCGATATTGACCTCTACCTCGTTGCCGCGCATCTCGCTCCCGAGCACATCGCCAGCACCGGCAATGTTCAGCTCGATGGCTTGTGCCGAACCGCTACCCAGCTCCAGACTGCCAGTGCCTGCGATATTCCCTTCCAGCCGTTTCAGCTCCAGCTGACTGGCGACGATGTCACCGGTACCGGCCACTGACAGCACCAGCTCATCCCCCTTGAAGCCGCTCAGATCGCCGTTGCCGGTCCCGGCCAATGCCAGTTCGTTCAGCACAGGCAAGGTGATGGTCAGCTCCAGCGGCTCGGTAGGATCGAGCCGGTAACCCTCCTTCACCTCGATCTCCAGCTTGTCGCCGCTCTCGGTCAGCACCAGATAGGGCAGCAGGTTCTCCTGCCCCTTGATCAGGATGCCGCGCGGCTCCCCCGCGACCAGATGGAGGGTGGCAGGCACCCCCGCCAGCACCCGGGTCACCCCGTCACCGAGCGCCTGCTGGCGCTCGACCACAGCCCCCGTTCCGGTCACTCTGGTCCGATCCAGCCAGTGACAACCACTGAGCCCAGCCATCAACATGACAACCATCATCCATTTCATCACTACTCTCCTCCTTATGTGTTGGCCATCCAGGGCCAATTGGTTTTCATGCTCTGCAAAGCGTGAGCCAAAAATTAACCTAATGATTCAAAAGGAAATAACCATTAAACCCAGAACAAACCGAAGAATTAAGAGAGCCATTTAGACCATATTTTGGTGAAAATAACCATTCTCGAACGGATATGATTGTGGCTGATTGGCGGGTCGTCCTGCCGGTCACTATGCTGACAGCCCGTGGAAGTTTTTAATTGCCCTGCCGGTCTGTTGAGCCAATAGTGGTACTTCGTGCGTACCAAGCTCTCCATTGCGGTAATGTCATTACCACTGTCTTGTCAGTCTTCACTGCCAACAAGGAGCCAGAGCGTGACCCAAGCAAGCCCTCTCTATGCCACCGCCACCGGTCTGCCGGAACCGACTCGCACCCCGCTGCTGACCGGCAGCGATCCCGAGCAGAAACGGCGCGAACTGCTCGCCTACTTCTGCCAGACCTTCGATCTCTACGACTCGCTGTTCGACTGTCTGGCCGATGAGCGGGCCTGGTTCAACAAGGCGATCCCGCTGCGCCACCCGCTCATCTTCTACTACGGCCACACCGCCGCCTTCTTTATCAACAAGCTGCTGGCGGCGCGCCTGATCGATCAGCGGCTGGATGCCCGCATTGAGGCCATGGTCGCCATCGGAGTGGATGAGATGAGCTGGGACGATCTGGACGAGACCCACTATGACTGGCCAAAAGTCGCCGAGCTGCGCAGCTATCGAGCCAAAGTCCGTTCGCTGGTGTGCGATTTTATTCGCCAGATGCCGCTCACTCTGCCCATCGACTGGCAGAGCCCGGCTTGGGTGATCCTGATGGGGATAGAGCACGAGCGCATCCACCTCGAAACCTCCAGCGTGCTGATCCGCCAGTTGCCACTCGCCTGGGTACGGCCGCAGCCTTATTGGCCCACCTGTACCGAAGCCCGCCACCGAATTGATCAGGTGCCCGCCAACAGCCTGCTGCCGGTGGCCGGCGGCAAGGTGCGCCTTGGCAAGCGGGACGCCACCTACGGCTGGGACAACGAATATGGCGAGCGCCATATCGAGCTGGCCCCGTTTCAGGCCAGCCGCATGCTGGTGAGCAATGCCGAGTACCTCGCCTTCGTACAGGCGGGCGGCTACGGCCAGCAACAGTGGTGGGATGAGGAAGGCTGGGGTTGGTGTCAGTATGCCAAGGCGCAGATGCCCACCTTCTGGGTGGGTGATTCCACCAAGCCCGAACAATTGCAGCTGCGGCTGATGACCGAGCAGGTCGCCATGCCCTGGGACTGGCCAGTCGAGGTCAACCAGCTGGAAGCGGCTGCCTTCTGTCGCTGGAAGGCGGCCCGGACCGGACTCCCCATCCAGCTGCCGAGCGAGGCAGAATGGATGCTGCTGCGCGAGCAAGTTCCCGGCGATCAGCCGGACTGGACACAGGCCCCCGGCAATATCAATCTGACCCGTTTCGCCTCCTCTTGCTCGGTGGATGCCTGCCCGCAAGGGGAGTTCTTCGATCTGGTGGGCAATGTCTGGCAGTGGACCAGCACCGCTATCGATGGCTTCGACGGCTTTAAAATCCACCCGCTCTACGACGACTTCTCTACCCCCACCTTTGATGGCAAGCACACCCTCATCAAGGGCGGCAGCTGGATCAGCACGGGTAACGAAGCGCTCAAATCATCCCGTTACGCCTTCCGGCGTCACTTTTTCCAGCATGCGGGTTTCCGCTATCTGGTCTCCCGTTATCAGGAACCCGTTATCGTGAATCCCTATGAAACCGACACGCTGGTCGCTCAATATCTCGACTTCCAGTACGGCCCGAGCCACTTCGGGGTAGCCAACTACGCCAAGACGCTTGCTGATCTTGCTGGCGAGCTGTGCAGCAACCACCAGCGGGCACTGGATATCGGCTGTGCCACCGGCCGCGCCAGCTTCGAACTGGCTCGCCACTTCCAGCATGTGGACGGGGTGGACTACTCGGCCCGCTTCATCGATGTGGCGCTGGCCCTCGCCAGCCAGGACAGCTTCCGCTACGCCATTCCGCTGGAGGGTGAACTGGTGGAGTATTGCGAGGCGCGCCTGTCGAGCCACGGGCTGGGGGCAAGTCAGGCTGAGCGCATCCACTTCAGTCAGGGGGATGCCTGCAACCTCAAGCCCAAATATGACCACTACGATCTGGTGCTCGCCTCCAACCTCATCGATCGGTTGCGGGAGCCCGCTCGCTTCCTGCGGGATATCGCCCCCCGGCTACGCAGCGGTGGCCTGCTGGTGCTTACCAGCCCTTATACCTGGCTGGCGGAATATACCCCGCCCGCCAACTGGCTCGGCGGCATTCGTGAAAACGGCGAGGCGCTCACCACCTATCAGGCGCTGCAACGGCTGCTGGCGGCGGAGTTCGAGGAGCACTGCCCGCCGCGGGATGTGCCTTTCGTCATCCGCGAGACCGCCCGCAAATACCAGCACACGGTGGCGCAGCTGACCGTCTGGCGCAAACGCTAGCACGCCGATCGACATGCAGATGAAAAGAGGGAGGCCAACGGGCCTCCCTCTTGTTATGACAGCCAAAACGGCGCGAGTATCACCCTCCCTGCTCGTGATAGCGGCGCGCCAGCACGGCGCAGACCATCAGCTGGATCTGGTGGAAGATCATCAGCGGCAAGACCATGACACCGACGCTGGCGGCCGGGAACATGACGTTGGCCATCGGCACCCCGTTGGCGAGGCTCTTCTTGGAACCGCAGAAGACGATGGTGATCTCGTCCGCCTTGTCGAAGCCGAGGCGACGGCTGATCCAGACGTTCCAGCAGAGCACCAGCGCCAGCAAGACACAGCTCAGCAGCACGATACTGGCCAGATCGTACCAGCCGACCTGATGCCAAATCCCCTGCACCACCGCCTCGCTGAAGGCGACGTAGACCACCAGCAGGATGGAGCTCTGATCCAGCTTGCCGATGAGCGGACGGTGGCTGTCGACCCAGCGACCAATGAGCGGGCGTGACAGGTGGCCGACCACGAATGGCAGCATCAGCTGCATCATGATGGACTGGATGGAGTGCCAGGTGTCGATCCCCTCCCCCTGCACGTGGATCATCATCCCCACCAGCACCGGCGAGAGGAAGATCCCGAGGATGCTGGAGGCCGAGGCGCTGCACACCGCCGCCGACACATTGCCCCCCGCCATCGAGGTAAAGGCGATGGCCGACTGCACGGTGGCAGGCAGGGCGCAGAGATAGAGGAAGCCGAGGTAGATGGCCGGGCTCAGCCAGCTCGGTACCAGCGGGGTGAGCAGCAGCCCGAGCAGCGGAAACAGCACGAAAGTGCTGAGCATCACCACCAGATGGAGCCGCCAGTGGCCGAGGCCCGCCAGCAGGTTCTGGCGCGACAGCTTGGCGCCATGCATGAAGAACAGGAGCGCCACCGCCAGCTTGGTCAGCAGACCGAACCAGACAGCCACCTGCCCCTCGCAGGGAAAGAGGGAGGCCAGGGTGACCACCGCAATCAGCACAACAGTAAAGGGATCCAGACGCACGAAAGGTCTCCATCAGAAGGGCATCCTGCAGCCATGGCGACAGTCAGGATTGGGGAGGACAAGAAACAGAGCGGGAGATGTCTGGCACCTCCCGCTAAAGCGAACCTCCAGCTTACCCCGATAACGGAGAGGCGCAACGTTGTGCAGCGGTTAATTGTTCATCAATGCTTAACGCCTTTACTTTGTCGAATAGCGGAAGTTGATGACCCGCGGCCAGATAGCGCCAAACCGGCGCGAAATGGATAAAAAAACGGGCGACCAAGGCCGCCCGTCACGCTTTTTCACCCAGCCAATCAGCGCTGGCTGGCCAGCTTGCCGTTGCCGCTTTTCTTCTCATTGCCACCGAGCTTGCGGGCCTGCCGCTTCTCGAAACGGGAGATCCACCAGTAGGCCAGCGCCGAGAAGACCGCGGTCATAAAGACGTTGATGAAGAAGGCACGCACCAGATCCACCCCGGCCGGGAAGGCGGAGGCGCTCATGCTCACCACGAAGATGGCAATCAGCACCGACACCACGCCCATCCCGAACTTGCGCGACCCCATGCGGAAATCGCGGGGGGTGTCGTCATGTTTCCAGCGGAACACGAAGTAGGCCACCATGATGAAGATCGGCGGCAACATGGCGGTACCGGCGGTGAGGTTAATGGCGGTGTTCATCATCTGCTGCACCGACTCGGAGCCGAAGCCGTTGACCACCAGCATCGCGAACACGAAAACAAACTGCCACCAAGCGGCGCGTACCGGCACGCCGTGCTCGTTGAGCTGGGTGGTCTTCTCGCCGTAAACCCCCTGCGGGATCTCGGAGAAGTGGATCTTCACCGGCGCCGAGGTCCACATCATCATGGAGCCGAACATGGCGATGAACAGCACCACACCGACGAAGCGGCCCACCAGCGCCTCGGAGAGCCCGAAATACTGCGCCATGCCGGTGAAGATCTCCACCATGCCGCCGGCATAGGTGAGGCTCTCGCGCGGCACGAACACGTTCACCAAGAGGGAACCGACCGCATACATGGCACCAATGACGATACCGGCACTGATGATCACCTTGATGAAGGACTTCTGGCCGCCCTTCACATCATTGAGGTAGGCCGCCGCCGTCTCGGCACCGCCCGCCGCCTGGAAGATCCAGCACATGATGCCCAGCGTCGCCCAGTTGACGGTGGGAGTCATCGCCTCCAGCGTGATGGGCTGAGCCGGCACATGATCGCCACTCAGAGCCATGAGGGCACCCAGCACATAGATGGCGAACAGGGCAAACACCCCGTAGGCCACTATTTCGGCAATTTTGCCGAGCCAGCTCGCCCCCTTGGTGGAGATATGGGTCGCCGCCGCAAACAGCACGATGGAGATGATCGAGGTGACCATGGGCGAGAAGCTGTACTCATAGCCCAGCATGGCGTAGGAGGCGTAGGCGATGACGTTGGGTAGCAGGGAGACGAACCAGAACAGGTTCACGAACCAGTAGAGAAACGAGCCCAGATAGGCCATCCGGGTGCCGAGCGGTTTTTTAAGCCAGTCGTACATCCCCGACTCGGAGTTTTTGTTGGCCGAGACGAACTCGGCAATGATGAAGACGAACGGGATGAAGTAGACGATGGTCGCCAGCAGGAAGATGGGGGCGGAGCTGAGCCCCAGCTCGATGTTGTTGTTGACGATGTTGCGCACGTTGAACACGGCGGCAAAGGTCATCGACAACAGGGCAAACTTGCCTATGGTGCCGCGTACGGATTCAGACATGGTGTCCTCCAGTGGACTCGCGCTCCCTGCGGGTAACGCTGTGACTCTGTGATGTGTTCGGCAAGGGTCTGTCGGCCCCGCGCTTTACTCTCTTGTTATGATCGGGCCGCGTGGACGGCCTCGTTGGTGAACCGGTGCCGTCTCCCGCACCGGCTCGCAATACCATTCAGACGATCGGAGTGCCCGGCGCCATCGGCACCCGCGGTTGCAACAGCACGCTCTGGCTCTCGTCCGGGGTCTCGGCGCAGAGCAACATGCACTCGGATCGCTCACCGCGCATTTTGGTGGGCTTGAGGTTGGTCAGTACCACCACCTCGCTGCCCATCAGCTCCGCTTCGCTGTAGTAGGGCACCAGACTGGTGACAGTCTGCAGCGGCCGCTCGCCACCCACGTCGATCTGGACGATGTAGAGTTTGTCGGCCCCGGGGTGACGCACCACCTCCAGTATCTTGCCCACCTTCATCTCGACCCGCTTGAATTCGGCAAACTCGATCGTCTCGCTCATTCTCTTTTCCTTTTCTGGTTCAACGGTTTGCGGGTGGCCAACGGCCACCCGATTTGATTGGGAGTAAATGCTGTGTTTATGGTGCCTGCATGGCGACCTGCGCCGCCGGCTCGGCCTCTTTCGCGCGCGCCTCGGCGCTGAGGGAAGCCTCGTAGCGGTTGTACTTCCACCAGGCGAAGCCGAGGAAGATCACGATCCCGCCGACGTTGTAGAAGATGATGGTCATGATGTCGGCGCCGGTCGGGAAGGTGGAGGCGAGGAAGCCCACCGAGAAGATGGCGATCAGCACCGAGACCACAGCGATGCCGGTGGTACGTGAGCCCATCTTGAAATCCCGTGGCAGGTGGTCGAGCTTCAGGCGCAGATTGAGGTAGGCCAGCATGATGAACAGCGGCGGCAGCATAGAGGCGGCGGCGGTCATGTTGATGACGGTGTTCATCAGATCCTGCGCTGTGTTGGAGCCCAAAGTCGGGATCACCATCAGCGGCAGCACGATGAGGTACTGGATCCAGGCAGCGCGGGCGGGTACGCCGTTCTCGTTCAGCTCGACCGTCTTCTTGCCGAAGATGCCGGCAGGGATCTCGGAGAAGAAGATCTTCACCGGGGTCGCCGTCCACATCAGCAGGGAGCCGAACATGGCGGTGAAGGAGACCAGACCGACGAAGCGGTTCATCAGGATCTCCGGCAGGCCGAAGTAGGCTGCCAGCCCTTCAAACACCTGCACCGAGCCGCCGGTATATTTCAGGGTGTCGCTGTGGACGAACACGTTGATCAAAAGCGATGCGATGGAGTAGAGCACTCCGATAAAGATCCCGGCGACGATGATCACCTTCACGAAGGATTTGGAGCCCCCTTTCACGTCATTGACGTAGACCGCCACCGACTCGGCGCCACCGGCTGCCATAAAGATCCAGGTGGTGATGCCGAGGAAGGCCCAGCTGAAATCGGGGACCATGGCCTCTACCGTGATGGGGTCAGCCGGCTGCACGCCGCCCACCAGTGCCGCACCCGCCAACAGGATGTAGGAGAGGGTCAGCAGCAGCATCAGGGACGAGGTCACCGAGGTGATGGGACCAAGCATCTTGGCACCATTGGTAGAGACATAAGTGGCAAAGGCAAACAGCACCATGCTCAACGCCGTGGTCGCCACCGGGGTGAGAATGTACTCGTAGCCGAGGAAGGCATAGGAGGCGTAGGCGATAACCCGCGGCAGCAGGGAGGTGAAGAAGAACAGGTTCACGAACCAGTAGGTGTAGGCGGAGATGAAGGCCCAGCGACCGCCGAGGGAGCTCTTCACCCAGGCATACACCCCTGCTTCGGAGTTTTTGTTCAGTGACACGAACTCCGCAATGATCAGGCAAAACGGAATGAAGTAAAAAATGGTGGCCAGAAAGAACATCGGGGCCGAGGCCAGACCGATCTCGATGTTGTTGTTGATGACGTTGTTGAAGCTGAATACCGCCGCGAAGGTGAGCGACAGCAGACCAAACTTGCCTATCGTATTGCGTTTGGAATCAGACATGGTGCATCTCCAGACCTGTAGTTATCTCGGCGAAAGGGCGGGGCATTAGTTGTAGGGTGAGCCCCGCCCTTCCGGCTTTTATCAGTGCAGAACCGGCGGCTTGTTATTTGTTTTTGAAGTAGCCGCCTTCGACGGTGACCTTGATGATCACCTTGCGCACCGGGCTGTCGCCGACGAATCGGTAAGCCTCGTCGTTCTCGAAGATCACTACCTGCCCATTACCCACCTGCTGGCGCTCACGCACCTCGCCTGCCAGCCACTCGCGGTCGGTGGTGTCGTCATAAGCCTGCTCGACCCGCAGATCTGTCTTGGCAGCCCACTCCACCGTCTCTTCCCCTTCCAGGTAGTAGTGGAGATCGAAGTAGCGGCGCTGCCCCTCGAACAGGGAGGTGGCCGGGCTGGCCCCCTCCTGCAAGCGGTAGGTGAGAGAGTCACCGATGGAGTGGCAGATGCCGGGCTTGAGGTTGGGCAGGTTGTTGATGGCCTCCACGCAGCGGCCCCACTTCTTGCCCTCCCGGTAGATGTTTTTGAACAGGGTCAGGTTGTCCAGGGTGATCATGCGAGGTTCCTCCCGCCGTTGATGGTGAGATCGAGCCCGGCCAGCGCAGCCGGATTGAGGTTGCCACGGGCGATGGGCAGCAGGGTCAGGCCGAAGCTGAACGGCTCGAAGCGCACCCGCCAAGAGTCCAGCACCTCGGAGCCCCAGGAGTTGGAGCCCAGCCCCAACACCTTGTGATCCAGGTTGAGGGTGAGATAGCCGCTCGGTTCCAGCTCGTTGATGTGCTGCGCCGCGTGGATATGCTCCCAGCTGTAGGGCCAGACGCTCAGGTTGATGGGGGCATCAGGCCGCACGTAGAGACCGGCGCCGTGGCGGTTGGTCAGGGTCGCCCAGCGCACCTGCTGGCGGTTGCCGTTGTCCTGCGGGAAGGGGTAGTGCTCCCACATCTCACCGACTGTGCTCTGGAAGCTGTCGATCCAGTTGCTCTGGCGGCTGTCCTGATAGTTTTCACCCGGCCCCATGCCGTAGTAGTGCACCCGGTCGAGATCCTGACGAATGCCCAGCTCGAAGCCGATCTTGGGGATGATGTCGTCATAACCGCCGTAGGGCTGGCCGGAGAGTGCCACGTGTAGCTGGCCATTCGGGCTCAGGGTGTAGACGTAGCGGCAGCGCATGCCAAAGTCGAACACCGGCGGCGCAATCAGACTCTCGACCGTTACCTCGACCGCCTCGCCCAGCTGACGCCAGCTCAGAGTGCGGAAGTGCTCCTGCATGATCTGCAGGTGGTTGGGGTGCCACAGGCTCTCGTACTCCTGCTTGTGGTTGTCAATCATCGGCTTGAAGAAGGTGAGGCGCGGCGAGCGCTCGATAAGCTCATTGCAATCCTGCTGCCAGCTCACCAGCTTGCCATCGAGGCGCGAGAAGCGCAGGGCGAAGCCGCTGCCGCTCAAGGTCAGCGCGAGCCGTTCGTCGGCAATCTGCAACGGAGTGGCGTTGGGATTGGCAAAGGGCTGCAGCTGGCGAGTCGACTCTTTCAGCCGGAACTGGTACTGGCCCAGCTCGTGCTCCGCCGCGCTGTAGCGGGTGGCAGTGGCCTTGATGACCCGCAGCTGGACGAAGGTTTCCCGCGCATCAAGAGAGGGCAGCTCAAGTTGCAGCTCTGTAGTGGCACCGGGAGCCACCCCTTCCAGCCGGATTTGCTGGCTCGCCAGCAGCTCGCCCTCCGCCTTCACTTCGACCAGCAGACGGATGTCGTCGAGATTGGAGAACCAGTAGCGGTTTTCCACTTCCAGCTTGCCGCTGGCCAGATCCAGCGCGCGCACCTTGACCGGGCAGATCACCTGCTTGTATTCGCGCAGGCCAGGCCCCGGGGTCTGATCCGGATAGATGAGGCCATCCATGCAGAAGTTGTAGTTGTTGGGATAGTCGCCATAGTCGCCACCGTACTTGTAAACGGGGCGGCCCTGCTCGTCCTGATCCAGAATGCCGTGATCGCACCACTCCCAGATGTAGTGGCCCTGAATGTGGGGATGGCGGTCGAACACCTGCTGGTATTCGCTAAGACCGCCCGGGCCGTTGCCCATGGCGTGGGCGTATTCGCAGAGGATGCGCGGCTTCGCCATCGGGAACTCGCCGAAGCAGTTCATCTGGGAGACGCGGGAATACATGGTGCTCACCACATCAACTACCTCGGCATCGCGATCCTCTTCGTAGTGCACCAGCCGGGTCGGGTCGATCCCCTTGCAGCGCTGGTACATGGCTCTGATGTTGCAGCCGTAGCCGGACTCGTTGCCGAGCGACCAGATGATGATGGAGGGGTGGTTCTTCTGGGCGTGCACGTGGCGCTCGATGCGATCCACGAACACCGGCTCCCAGAAGGGGTCGTCGGTGATGCGGCTGAGATCACCGACGTTGGCAAAACCGTGGGTCTCCACGTCGGTCTCCGCCATCACGAACAGACCGTACTGGTCGCACAGCTCATAGAAGCGCGGGTCGTTCGGGTAGTGGGCGGTGCGCACCGAGTTGAGGTTGTGCTGCTTCATCAGCACGATATCACGCTCAACACGGTCCATACCGACCGCGCGGCTCTTGAGGTGGTCGTTGTCGTGACGGTTCACACCGTGCAGCTTGAGGTAGTGGCCGTTGACGTAGAAGAGGCCATCCTTGACCTTGATTTCACGCACCCCGACCCGCTGCGGGATCACTTCCAGCAGCTCGCCCTGACCGTTGTAGAGGGAGAGTTGCAGCTGATAGAGGTAAGGATCTTCGGCACTCCACAGATGGGGATTGGCCAGATCCAGCGTGAAGCGGCAATCACACTTGCCGTCGATGGCGAGATGATCGAGCAAACCGCTGGCGAGCTCGTTGCCCTGATCCAGGAGCGACCAGACCAGACGGTGATCACGGACGGGCGTCCCCAGATTTTCCAGCTGGATATCACAGCTCAGGGTAGCGCTCTGATTGTCATCGGCCAGCGCGGTGCGGATGAAGAAGTCATGCACATGGGCGGCCGGTTTGCCCACCAGATAGACATCGCGGAAGATCCCCGCCATCCACCACATGTCCTGATCTTCGATATAGGTGGAGTCAGCCCACTGCATCACCCGCACCGACAGCAGGTTCTCGCCAACCTTGGCGTAGGCGCTGATATCGAACTCGGCGGTGAGACGACTGCCCTTGCTGAAGCCAACGTAGTGGCCGTTCACATAGACCTCGAAGTAGGTCTCCACCCCGTCAAACTTGATGATCACCTGCTCGCCGTCCCAGGCCGGGCTCAGCATGAAGCTGCGCTGATAAGCGCCGGTGGGGTTGTTGGTCGGCACGAAGGGCACGTCGATGGGGAAGGGAAAACCTTCGTCGGTGTACTGCAGCTGACCATGTCCTTCCATCTGCCACATGTTGGGCACGGTGATCTGGCCCCACTCGCTCATGGGGCTGTGATAGAAGGCCTCCGGCACCTGCAGGGGGTGGTCGAAGTAGTGGAACTGCCACTGGCCGCCAAGGCTCAGAAAACGGCGGCTCAGCTCGCGCTGCATAGTGGCCGCCAGCCCGTGGTCGGCATAAGAGAAGAAGTAGGCGCGCGGAGCCAGCCTGTTTTCACCAACGAATTGGACGTTTTCCCAGTTATTCACATGTCCTCCCGGAACAAGGCAACGTTAACTGGGTAAACTCTAGATAAACATTTACTAAATATCAGCTTTGGATTGGTAAAGTTTTAACCTGATCACAATGAACAGATGGTTTTGTGAGCGAGATCAGAAGCGGGAGATAAAGGAGGGCAAGATATGGATGAGTGGCATAGATGTTGATAGCCGTTGGCTGAACTGCAATAAAATCAACGATAAAACAATATGATATGACGTAATGGGATGATGTAGGAAAGAGGTTTACTTGGGAGAGGTGTCGCACCACCGCAAGATGGTGCGACTAAAAAGCTAGTGGTTTTACTAAAATCAGCGAGTGGTGCCACGCAGGGTCAACTTGCTCGGTACCAACACCCGGAGTGGAATATCCCGCTCGTCTCGCAGCCGCTCAACCAGCAGATTAACCCCCTGAGAGCCCATCAACTCGGAGTGGATCCGCACCGTTGAGAGCGGCGGGAAGGTGAACTTGGCGGTCGGGATATCGTTGACGCTGATAAGCTCGATCTGCTGGGGAATCGCCAGTCCCTTCTCATGAATGGCACGCAGCACACCGATGGCGATGGAGTCGGAGGCGACGAAAAGCGCCTTGGGCCAATCCCCTGCCAGCATCTCCTTCGCCAACTGGTAGCCGGAAGCGCTGGAGAAGTCGCCACGATAGAGATCGCTCTCCTGCACCACCCCCAACCGCTGGCCATAATCCCGGAAGGCCAGTTCGCGCAGATCCGGACTCTCATCCTGGCCACCGATATAACCGATACGCTGGTGCCCCTGCGCGATGAAGTAATCGACGACCTGCTGGCTGATCAGGGCAAGATCCACATCGACCGAGTCGAACTCTCCCTGTGAACGGCAGTCGACAAACACCAGCTGGCTGGAACAAGCCCTGAGTTGGGCAAGGCGCTCGGCTGTGAGGGTGCCGACCACCAGGATGCCATCCACGGCGCTCAATTCACGCCCTTCACCACAGTTGTAGAGATGAGTCAGCTCGATATTGAGGCGGGCACTCTGGGTCTCGATACCATAACGGATGGCAAGATAGTAAGGGTCGTTGACCTCGGTACTCTGGGGATAGGCATAGACCACCAGAAAGTGCAGCTTGCTCTTGTGTACCCCCTTGCGGGCGCTGCTGGTCTTGTACTCCAGCCGTTCGGCAATCTCGAAGATCCGCTGCTTGGTCTCTTCCTTGACGCTCAGGCTGGGATCCTCGTTCAATACCCGGGATACCGTGGCGAGAGAAACCCCCGCTTCCTGTGCAATTTCCTTCAACGTAGCCATCAATACCTCGCTGGCAGCATCACGTGTTAATCGGCAACGGCTAAAGAGTAACGGGCAATCCCTTGATAGCCCAGCACTTTTACTAAAATGCCGGTGGCATGACAGATTTTTGGAACGCAGAAATGCAAAAAGGCCTCCCGAATGGGAGGCCTCTTCTAAATAGGTGCCTGACAGTGTCCTACTCTCGCATGGCGAATGCCACACTACCATCGGCGCTACCGCGTTTCACTTCTGAGTTCGGCATGGGATCAGGTGGTTCCACGGCG
>NZ_JBFODO010000053.1:0-20309 GCF_040908365.1 Aeromonas sp. R2-4 | reverse complement strand
ACCATCGGCCACGTTGACCACGGTAAAACCACCCTGACTGCAGCTATCACCAACGTGCTGGCCAAGCACTTCGGTGGTAAAGCTTTCGCCTTCGACCAGATCGACAAGGCACCGGAAGAGCGTGAGCGTGGTATCACCATCAACACCTCCCACGTAGAATACGACACCGCTACCCGTCACTACGCCCACGTAGATTGCCCGGGTCACGCCGACTACGTTAAAAACATGATCACCGGTGCTGCCCAGATGGACGGCGCGATCCTGGTAGTAGCAGCGACTGACGGCCCGATGCCGCAGACTCGTGAGCACATCCTGCTGGGTCGTCAGGTTGGTATCCCGTACATGATCGTGTTCATGAACAAGTGTGACATGGTTGATGACGAAGAGCTGCTCGAACTGGTAGAGATGGAAGTTCGTGAACTGCTGACCGAGTACGACTTCCCGGGTGATGACCTGCCGGTAGTTCGTGGTTCCGCACTGAAAGCGCTGGAAGGCGACGCTCAGTGGGAAGAGAAGATCATCGAGCTGGCTGGCCACCTGGATACCTATATCCCGGAGCCGGAGCGCGCGATTGACCAGCCGTTCCTGATGCCTATCGAAGACGTATTCTCTATCGCTGGCCGTGGTACCGTAGTTACCGGTCGTGTAGAGCGCGGTATCGTTAAAGTAGGTGAGACTGTAGAAATCGTTGGTATCAAAGATACCGTTTCTACCACCTGTACCGGTGTTGAAATGTTCCGCAAGCTGCTGGACGAAGGTCGTGCAGGTGAGAACATCGGCGCGCTGCTGCGTGGTGTTAAGCGTGAAGACGTAGAGCGTGGTCAGGTACTGGCCAAGCCGGGTTCTATCAAGCCGCACACCAAGTTCGAATCTGAAGTGTACGTACTGTCCAAAGAAGAAGGTGGTCGTCATACCCCGTTCTTCAAAGGCTACCGTCCGCAGTTCTACTTCCGTACTACCGACGTGACCGGTACCATCGAACTGCCGGAAGGCGTAGAGATGGTAATGCCGGGCGACAACATCAAAATGGTTGTTACCCTGATTGCTCCGATCGCGATGGACGACGGCCTGCGTTTCGCTATCCGTGAAGGTGGCCGTACCGTAGGCGCCGGTGTTGTAGCCAGCGTAATCGCTTAATCTTTGGCTTACATAAATAAAGCAAAGCCCCTATAATAGGGGCTTTCTTGTGTAGGGGCGTAGTTCGAATTGGTAGAACAGCGGTCTCCAAAACCGATGGTTGCGGGTTCGAGTCCTGCCGCCCCTGCCATATACCTCGTCTCGTACGGGGCTTTTGTGTCTTTGGTTACGTCAGATACAGGTGGGTTGTATGAGTGTTAGTTCTGAGAGCCAGGGCGGAAGCAAGGATACCCTGCTTTGGGGCCTGGTTTTCATTATCCTGGCGGCCGCTGTAGTGGGTAATTACCTGCTCAACGATGTTGTCGCTGCCGTCCGCGCCCTGGGTGTGGTCGTTGTCATTGCTGCTGCTGGTGCAGTAGCCCTGCAAACCACCAAGGGAAAGGCAACACTGGCATTCGCCCGTGAGTCTCGCCTGGAAGTCCGCAAGGTCGTATGGCCGACCCGTCAGGAAGCCATTCAGACAACCCTGATTGTGCTGGCGGTGACCGCCGTGATGGGGCTGCTGCTGTTCGTTCTGGACGGTGCCTTGGTCTGGTTGGTCAACCTGATTACCGGTGTGTAAGGATAAGCCATGACTGAACAACGTGAACAACGTATGAGATGGTATGTCGTGCAGGCTTTTTCCGGCTATGAAGGCCGTGTAGCCAAGTCCCTGCGCGAACATATCAAGATGCATGGCATGGAAGACATGTTCGGTGAAGTACTGGTCCCGACCGAAGAAGTGGTCGAGATGCGTGCTGGCCAGAAGCGCAAGAGTGAGCGCAAGTTTTTCCCGGGTTATGTCCTGGTCCAGATGATCATGGATGAAACCACATGGCACCTGGTGCGTAACGTACCGCGTGTAATGGGCTTCATCGGCGGTACTTCCGACCGTCCGGCACCGATCTCCGACAAAGAGGCCGATGCCATCCTGAACCGTCTGCAGGATGCCCACGACAAGCCGCGTCCGAAAACCCTGTTTGAACCGGGTGAAATGGTGCGAGTTGCCGATGGTCCGTTTGCCGACTTCAACGGTACCGTTGAAGAGGTAGATTATGAGAAGAGCCGCGTGAAGGTCTCTGTGCTGATCTTCGGTCGTTCTACTCCTGTTGAACTGGATTTTGGTCAGGTCGAAAAAGGCTGATCGAATTCTGTACGTTTAACGGTTGTCAGGGGCAGCGAATATCTCTATAATTCGCTGCCCCTTTATTAGTTGGGGAGCCGTTTGCAGGAGCAAGTCTCCGAGGCGCTAGAACCCATTTTTGAGGTATTTTCCTAATGGCTAAGAAAGTCACAGCTTATATCAAGCTGCAGGTTGCTGCTGGTGCAGCCAACCCGTCTCCTCCCGTTGGTCCTGCACTGGGTCAACACGGTGTTAACATCATGGAATTCTGTAAGGCGTTCAACGCTCGTACAGAGAAGCTGGAAAAAGGTTCACCGACTCCGGTCGTGATCACCGTTTACAGCGACCGTTCCTTCACCTTCGAAACCAAGACTCCGCCTGCTTCCTTCCTGCTGAAGAAAGCTGCTGGCATCAAGTCTGGTTCTTCCAAGCCGAACAAAGACAAGGTTGGTAAGGTGACCGTTGCCCAGCTGCAAGAAATCGCCAAGACCAAAGAGCCGGATATGACTGGTGCCGATCTGGATGCAAAAGTACGTTGCATCGCAGGCTCCGCTCGTTCCATGGGTCTGGTAGTGGAGGATTAAGACAATGGCTAAACTTTCCAAGCGTATGCGCGTTATTCGCGAAAAAGTTGACGGTACCAAAGAGTACTCCATCAACGAAGCCATTGCCCTGCTGAAAGAACTGGCTACCGCCAAGTTCGTTGAAAGCGTTGACGTTGCTGTCAACCTGGGTATCGACGCTCGTAAATCTGACCAGAACGTACGTGGTGCTACTGTACTGCCGCACGGTACTGGTCGTGATGTACGCGTTGCCGTATTTACCCAAGGTGCCAACGCCGAAGCAGCTAAAGCTGCCGGTGCTGACCTGGTAGGTATGGATGACCTGGCCGATCTGGTTAAGAAAGGCGAGATGAACTTCGACGTAGTTATCGCATCCCCGGATGCCATGCGCGTTGTTGGTCAACTGGGTCAAATCCTGGGCCCGCGCGGCCTGATGCCGAACCCGAAAGTTGGTACTGTAACTCCTAACGTTGCCGAAGCTGTCAAGAACGCCAAGGCTGGTCAGGTTCGTTACCGTAACGACAAGAATGGTATCATCCATACCACTCTGGGTAAGGTTTCTTTCAACGAAGTTCAGCTGAAAGAAAACTTGGAAGCTCTGCTGGTTGCCCTGAAAAAAGGCAAGCCCTCTTCCGCCAAAGGTCAATTCATCAAGAAAGTCAGCATCTCCACCACCATGGGTGCCGGTGTTGCCGTAGACCAAGCTTCTCTGGAAGCTCAGGCCTAATTGATGGGTTTTACAAGGCGCAAAATTTAATCTATAATTTTGCGCCTTGATTGGTTGGGGGTTTCGACCTCCGTCCAAGACCGCAGGAGGCTGCAAAGCCTTAATGTTTCCTGCGTAGACGGTGCCGGAAACCCAGCGAGAAAGATTCTTTCTCTTCTGGAATCCTGCTACCGCATCGTTCCCCTCTGTTGTAAAGGTAGGGGGGATGTGTCAGTACTGGGTCAATAGACCCGGATTCAATCCAGGAGTTAAGCCAATGGCATTGGGACTCGAAGACAAAAAGGCAATTGTTGCTGAAGTCAACGAAGCTGCCAAAGGCGCTCTTTCTGCAGTTGTTGCCGATTCTCGCGGTGTAACTGTAGACAAGATGACCGTCCTGCGTAAAACCGCTCGTGAAGCCGGTGTGTACATGCGCGTTGTGCGTAACACCCTGCTGCGTCGCGCGGTAGAAGGTACCGAATACGAGTGCCTGAACGACGCATTTACCGGTCCTACCTTGATTGCTTTCTCTAACGAACACCCGGGCGCTGCTGCTCGTCTGTTCAAAGAGTTTGCTAAAGCGAACCAAAAGTTCGAAATCAAGGCTGGCGCTTTTAACGGTGAGTTTATCGCCGCAGCACAAATTGATCGTCTGGCCACGCTGCCGACTTACGAAGAAGCAATTGCGAAGTTGATGGCGACTATGAAAGAAGCCTCTGCTGGCAAGCTGGTTCGTACTATCGCTGCTGTTCGCGACCAGAAACAAGCTGCTGCTTGATTCTCGCCTATTTAGGCTGTTTGAGTTTATTCAACATCAGGAATTTTTGTCATGTCTATCACTAAAGACCAAATCATCGAAGCCGTTGCTTCCATGTCCGTAATGGAAGTTGTTGAGCTGATCGAAGCTATGGAAGAGAAGTTCGGTGTTTCTGCCGCTGCTGCCGTAATGGCTGGCCCGGCTGCTGCTGAAGCAGTAGAAGAGAAGACCGAGTTCGACGTAGTTCTGACTGCTGCTGGCGCCAACAAAGTTGCCGTTATCAAAGCCGTTCGTGGCGCTACCGGTCTGGGCCTGAAAGAAGCCAAAGATCTGGTAGAAGCTGCTCCGGCTAACCTGAAGGAAGGCGTGTCCAAGGACGAAGCTGAAGCTCTGAAGAAAGAGCTGGAAGCTGCCGGTGCTTCTGTTGAGATCAAATAATCTGCATTTATGTAGATTAGCCTGATAAAACAGGCTAGGGCTGGTGAATTTTTGTTCACCAGCCTTTTTGCGCTGTAGACTGAGAGCATTTCACACCGTTTACGACTCTCGGTGCACCAGCAATCCGGACTGTCTTCTTTCGTCCGGGCCAACACAAAACGGTGTTGAGACAGAGCTGTCCCGCGGGACAGAGTGGGTCACTTATCAGCGAGCTGAGGAACCCTATGGTTTACTCTTATACCGAAAAAAAACGCATTCGTAAGGACTTCGGTAAGCGAGACCAGGTACTGGACACGCCTTATCTGTTGTCCATTCAGCTGGACTCCTTCAAGCAGTTCATCGAGGCTGACCCGGAAGGTGAATATGGCCTAGAGGCCGCTTTCCGTAGCGTTTTCCCGATCACCAGTTACTCCGGTAGTGCTGAGCTTCAGTATGTCAGCTATCGCCTGGGTGAGCCGGTATTTGACGTAAAAGAATGCCAGATCCGTGGAGTGACCTACTCCGCGCCGCTGCGTGTCAAGCTTCGTATGGTTCTGTACGACCGTGAAGCAGCTGCCGGCACCGTCAAAGACATCAAGGAACAAGAAGTATACATGGGCGAAATTCCGCTCATGACCGAGAACGGCACCTTTGTTATCAATGGTACCGAGCGGGTTATCGTCTCCCAGCTGCACCGCAGCCCGGGCGTCTTCTTCGACCACGATAAAGGCAAAACTCATTCATCCGGTAAGGTACTGTATAACGCTCGCGTTATCCCCTACCGTGGCTCCTGGCTGGACTTCGAGTTCGATGCGAAAGACAACCTGTTTGTCCGTATCGACCGTCGTCGCAAACTGCCAGCATCCATTATTCTGCGCGCCCTGGACTTCACTTCCGAACAAATCCTGGCCACCTTCTTCGAGACCATCGGTTTTGAAGTAAAAGATGGCAAGTTGATGATGGATTTGGTGCCGGAGCGTCTGCGTGGTGAAACTGCGACCTTTGACATCGTGGCCAATGGCGCCGTGGTGGTTGAGACCGGTCGTCGTGTGACTGCGCGTCACATCCGTCAGTTGGAAAAAGACGCCGTTACCCAGATTGAGGTACCGGTTGAGTATGTTGTTGGCAAAGTTGCTGCCAAGGACTACGCACATCCGCAAACTGGCGAGATGGTCGTGACCGCCAACCAGGCGCTGAGCCTGGAAGCGATCGCCAACCTGTCCCAAGCCGGCTTCAAGCATTTCGAGGTTCTGTTCACCAACGAACTGGATCACGGTGCTTACATGTCCGAGACCCTGCGTGTCGACTCCAGCTCCAACCGTTTGGAAGCGCTGGTCGAGATCTATCGCATGATGCGTCCGGGCGAGCCGCCTACTCGCGAAGCTGCAGAACAGCTGTTCGAAAACCTGTTCTTCTCCGCCGAGCGTTACGACCTGTCTACCGTAGGTCGGATGAAGTTCAACCGCCGTCTGGGTCGTGAAGACGAGACTGGCGCTGGTGTACTGACCAAAGACGACATCGTCGATGTGATGAAGCGCCTGATCGACATCCGTAACGGTAACGACGAAGTGGATGATATCGACCACTTGGGTAACCGTCGTATTCGTTCTGTCGGTGAAATGGCTGAAAACCAGTTCCGCGTCGGTCTGGTGCGTGTCGAGCGTGCGGTCAAGGAGCGTCTCTCCCTGGGCGACCTGGACACCCTGATGCCGCAGGATCTGATCAACGCCAAGCCGATCTCCGCCGCAGTCAAAGAGTTCTTTGGTTCCAGCCAGCTGTCCCAGTTTATGGACCAGAACAACCCGCTTTCCGAAGTGACCCACAAGCGTCGTATTTCCGCGCTGGGCCCGGGCGGTTTGACTCGTGAGCGTGCCGGCTTTGAAGTCCGAGACGTACACCCGACTCACTACGGTCGTTTGTGCCCTATCGAGACTCCTGAAGGTCCGAACATCGGTCTGATCAACTCTCTGTCCGTGTACTCTCGTACCAACGAGTACGGTTTCCTCGAGACCCCGTACCGTAAGGTCATTGACGGTGTGATTACCGACGAAGTGGACTACCTGTCTGCTATTGAAGAAGGCAAGTACGTGATCGCACAGGCTAACGCCGCGACCACCGAAGATAGCCGTCTGAAAGATGAATTGATCCCGTGCCGTCACAAAGGTGAATCCACCTTTATGAACGCCGACCAGATCCAGTATATGGACGTGAGCCCGCAGCAGATCGTATCTGTGGCAGCTGCTCTGATCCCGTTCCTGGAACACGATGACGCGAACCGCGCATTGATGGGTTCAAACATGCAACGTCAGGCTGTACCGACTCTGCGTGCTGACAAGCCGCTGGTAGGTACCGGTATGGAACGCGCTGTGGCCGTTGACTCCGGTGTAACCGTAGTAGCCAAGCGTGGCGGCGTAATCGACTATGTCGATGCCTCCCGTATCGTCCTGAAGGTCAATGAAGATGAGCTGATGCCAGGCGAAGCCGGTATCGACATCTACAACCTGACCAAGTACACCCGTTCCAACCAGAACACCTGTATCAACCAGCGTCCTTGCGTGATGTTGGGTGAGCCGGTCATGGCTGGCGACGTACTGGCTGACGGCCCGTCCACCGATCTGGGTGAACTGGCACTGGGTCAGAACATGCGCGTCGCGTTCATGCCGTGGAACGGTTACAACTTCGAAGACTCGATCCTGGTGAACGAGCGTGTTGTTCAGGAAGATCGCCTGACCACCATCCATATCCAGGAACTGGCCTGTATCTCCCGTGACACCAAACTGGGTCCGGAAGAGATCACTGCTGACATCCCGAACGTGGGTGAAGCCGCTCTGTCCAAGCTGGACGAGTCCGGTATCGTCTACGTGGGTGCCGAAGTGAAGGGCGGCGACATTCTGGTCGGTAAGGTAACCCCGAAAGGTGAAACCCAGCTGACGCCGGAAGAGAAGCTGCTGCGCGCCATCTTCGGTGAGAAGGCGTCCGATGTGAAGGACTCCTCCCTGCGTGTGCCGAACGGTGTGTACGGTACCGTGGTTGATGTGCAAGTCTTTACCCGCGATGGCGTGGAAAAAGACAAGCGCGCCAAAGAAATCGAAGAGATGCAGCTGAAGGAAGCGAAGAAGGACTTGACCGAAGAGTTCAAGATCCTGGAAGACGGCATTTTCGGCCGCTCCCGCAACCTGCTGCTGGCCGCCGGTTACAGCGAAGATCGTCTGAACAAGCTCGATCGTTCCAAGTGGTTTGAACTGGCCATCGAAGACGAAGGCAAGCAGACCGAACTGGAACAGATCGCTGAACAGCACGTTGAGCTGAAAGCCGAGTTCGACAAGAAATTCGAGAACAAGCGTCGCAAGATTATCCAGGGTGATGATCTGGCGCCGGGCGTACTGAAAATCGTCAAGGTTTATCTGGCAGTCAAGCGTCGCATCCAGCCGGGTGACAAGATGGCGGGCCGTCACGGTAACAAGGGTGTTATCTCCAAGATCTGTCCGGTCGAGGATATGCCTCATGACGAGTTCGGCCGTCCGGTCGACATCGTACTGAACCCGCTGGGCGTACCATCCCGTATGAACATCGGTCAGATCCTCGAAGTGCACCTGGGCCTTGCGGCCAAGGGTATCGGCGAGAAGATCGATCGCATGGTCAAAGAGCAGCGCGAGCTGCACGAGATGCGCAACTTCCTGCAACAGGTCTATGACCTGGGCGAGAAGGACACCCAGCAAGTGAACATCGCCGAACTGTCTGACGACGACGTACGTACCCTGGTGGGTAACCTGCGTAAGGGTCTGCCGGTTGCTACTCCAGTGTTTGATGGTGCCAAAGAGCGCGAAATCAAAGCCCTGCTGAAGCTGGCCGATCTGCCGGAATCCGGTCAGATTGATCTGTTCGATGGCCGTACCGGTAACCGCTTCGAGCGTAAAGTAACCGTTGGTTACATGTACATGCTGAAGCTGAACCACTTGGTCGACGACAAGATGCACGCGCGTTCTACCGGTTCTTACAGCCTGGTTACCCAGCAGCCGCTGGGTGGTAAGGCTCAGTTCGGTGGTCAGCGTTTCGGTGAGATGGAAGTGTGGGCCCTGGAGGCTTACGGTGCGGCATATACCCTGCAGGAAATGCTGACCGTCAAGTCTGACGATGTGAATGGCCGTACCAAGATGTATAAGAACATCGTGGATGGCGACCACCGTATGGAGCCGGGCATGCCCGAATCCTTCAACGTATTGCTGAAGGAAATCCGCTCTCTGGGTATCAACATCGAGCTGGACGAAGAGTAAGAGCTCGCTCTTATTGTTCGAGAATTGACGTGGGCGCCCCGCTGTTTTGGCAGCCGGGGCGCCGAGGTTAGACTCCTGACAGGGGAAACACGTGAAAGACTTACTCAAGTTTTTGAAGGCTCAGACCAAGACCGAAGAGTTTGACAGTATCAAGATCGGTCTGGCCTCTCCTGACATGATCCGCTCCTGGTCATTCGGTGAGGTCAAAAAGCCTGAGACCATCAACTACCGGACTTTCAAGCCGGAGCGTGATGGTCTGTTCTGCGCCCGTATCTTCGGACCGGTGAAGGACTACGAGTGTCTGTGCGGCAAGTACAAGCGCCTGAAACACCGTGGTGTGATCTGTGAGAAGTGCGGCGTTGAAGTGACCCAGACCAAGGTCCGTCGTGAGCGTATGGGCCACATTGAGCTGGCCAGCCCGACTGCCCACATCTGGTTCCTGAAGTCCCTGCCGTCCCGTATCGGTCTGCTGCTGGACATGACCCTGCGCGACATCGAGCGCGTGCTCTACTTCGAATCTTTCGTCGTAATCGAGCCGGGTATGACCAACCTCGAACGCAGCCAGATGCTCTCTGAAGAGCAGTACCTGGATGCGCTGGAAGAGTGGGGCGACGAATTTGACGCCAAGATGGGTGCCGAAGCAATCCTGGCATTGCTGCGCGCTATCGATCTGGAAGGTGAAGTCAAAACCATGCGTGAGGAGCTGGATCAAACCAACTCCGAGACCAAGCGCAAGAAGACCACCAAGCGTCTGAAGCTGATGGAAGCTTTCCTGCAGTCCGGCAACAAGCCGGAGTGGATGATCATGACAGTGCTGCCTGTGCTGCCGCCGGACCTGCGTCCGCTGGTACCACTGGACGGCGGCCGTTTCGCGACTTCCGATCTGAACGATCTGTACCGTCGCGTGATCAACCGTAACAACCGCTTGAAGCGTCTGCTGGATCTGGCTGCTCCGGACATCATCGTGCGCAACGAAAAGCGTATGCTGCAAGAGTCCGTCGATGCCCTGCTGGATAACGGCCGTCGCGGTCGTGCCATCACCGGTTCCAACAAGCGCCCGCTGAAATCCCTGGCCGACATGATCAAGGGTAAGCAGGGTCGTTTCCGTCAGAACCTGCTCGGTAAGCGTGTCGACTACTCCGGTCGTTCCGTTATCACCGTAGGCCCGACTCTGCGTCTGCATCAGTGCGGTCTGCCGAAGAAGATGGCGCTGGAACTGTTCAAGCCGTTCATCTATGGCAAGCTGGAAACCCGCGGTCTGGCGACCACTATCAAGGCCGCCAAGAAGATGGTGGAGCGCGAGGAAGCTGTCGTTTGGGATATCCTGGACGAAGTGATCCGCGAACACCCGGTTCTGCTGAACCGTGCACCGACTCTGCACCGTCTGGGTATCCAGGCATTCGAACCGACTCTGGTCGAAGGTAAGGCAATCCAGCTGCACCCGCTGGTTTGTGCTGCGTATAACGCGGACTTCGATGGTGACCAGATGGCGGTCCACGTACCGCTGACCCTGGAAGCCCAGCTGGAAGCGCGTGCGCTGATGATGTCTACCAACAACATCCTGTCGCCTGCCTCTGGTGAGCCGATCATCGTTCCTTCTCAGGACGTGGTCTTGGGTCTGTACTACATGACCCGCGCCCGTATCAACGCCAAAGGCGAAGGTATGGTGCTGGCCGGCCCGAAAGAAGCCGAGAAAGTATATCGCGCCGGTCTGGCCGATCTGCATGCTCGTGTGAAAGTACGCATTACCGAATACCTGCGTCAGGAAGACGGTTCTCTGCGTGAACACACCGAGATGAAGAACACCACCGTTGGTCGTGCGATCCTGAGCCTGATCCTGCCGAAAGGCATGGAATACGCCCTGATCGACGAGCCGAAGGTGCTGACTGCTGCAGAACAGGCTGATCTGGATGCCAATCCGCAGAACTGGATCAAGTGCGTATCCAACAAGGCGCTGGGCAAAAAGCTCATCTCCCGTCTGCTGAACACCTGCTATCGCAAGCAGGGCCTGAAGGACACCGTTATCTTCGCTGACCAGCTGATGTATACCGGCTTCCACTACGCGGCCCTGTCCGGTGCTTCCGTTGGTATCGATGACATGGTCATCCCGGATGCCAAGAAAGACATCATCGCGGCAGCCGAAGCCGAAGTTGCCGAGATCCAGGACCAGTTCCTGTCAGGTCTGGTAACTGCGGGCGAGCGTTACAACAAGGTTATCGATATCTGGGCCAGCGCCAACGAGCGCGTCTCCAAGGCCATGATGGAGAACTTGTCCAAAGAGCGTAACGTCAACTCGCTGGGTGAAGAAGAAGAGCAGGCCTCGTTCAACAGCATCTTTATGATGGCCGACTCTGGTGCGCGTGGTTCCGCCGCCCAGATCCGTCAGCTGGCCGGTATGCGTGGCCTGATGGCCAAGCCGGATGGCTCCATCATCGAGACCCCGATCATCGCGAACTTCCGCGAAGGTCTGAACGTACTGCAGTACTTTATCTCTACCCACGGTGCTCGTAAGGGTCTGGCGGATACCGCACTGAAGACTGCGAACTCCGGTTACCTGACTCGTCGTCTGGTAGACGTGGCGCAGGACATGGTGATCACCGAGGACGATTGCGGCACTACCGACGGTCTGTGGATGACTCCGCTGATCGAGGGTGGCGACGTGGTCGAGCCGCTGCGTGAGCGCGTGCTGGGTCGTGTGGTGGCAGAAGATGTCATCAAGCCGGGTACCGAGGACGAGATCCTGGTTGCTCGCAACACCCTGCTCGACGAGCAGCTGTGTGACCTGCTGGAGCGTAACTCCGTTGACCGTGTGAAGGTACGTTCTGCCATCACCTGTGAAACCGACTTCGGTAACTGTGCTCACTGCTACGGCCGTGATCTGGCCCGCGGTCACCTGGTTAACAAGGGTGAGGCTGTCGGTGTTATCGCAGCCCAGTCCATCGGTGAACCGGGTACCCAGCTGACGATGCGTACGTTCCACATCGGTGGTGCTGCATCTCGTGCTGCTGCTGAAAGCAGCATCCAGGTCAAGAACACCGGTACCATCAAGCTGCAGAACGCCAAGTTCGTTCACAACAGCGATGACAAACTGGTTATCACCTCACGTTCTACCGAACTGACCATCATGGACGACATGGGCCGTACCAAGGAAAGCCACAAGCTGCCTTACGGTTCCGTGCTGGAAGTGAAGGACGGCCAGGCCGTGAGTGCTGGCGAGACCGTTGCCAACTGGGATCCGCACACCCACCCGATCATCACCGAAGTGGCAGGTCGCCTGCAGTTCGAACACATGATCGATGGTGTGACCATCACTCGTCAGACCGACGAGCTGACCGGTCTCTCTTCTATCGTTGTTCTGGACGTCAACGAGCGTCCGAGCGCCGGTAAAGAGATGCGTCCGACCGTTAAACTGGTCGACCTGAACGGCAAAGACGTGATGATCCCGGGTACCGATGTAGCCGCCCAGTACTTCCTGCCGGGCAAGGCGATCGTGAACCTGGAAGATGGTGCCAACGTGGGCGTGGGTGACGCGGTAGCGCGTATCCCGCAAGAGTCCGGCGGTACCAAGGACATCACCGGTGGTCTGCCGCGCGTTGCGGATCTGTTCGAAGCACGTCAACCGAAGGAACCGGCAATTCTGGCCGAGATCTCCGGTACCATCTCCTTCGGGAAAGAGACCAAGGGCAAACGCCGTCTGGTCATCACCCCGACCGATGGTGGCAACGTCTACGAAGAGATGATTCCGAAGTGGCGTAACCTGAACGTGTTCGAAGGTGAAAAAGTTGAGAAGGGTGAAGTGCTGGCGGACGGTCCTGAGTCTGCTCACGACATCCTGCGTCTGCGCGGTATCAGCCCGGTCGCCAACTACATCGCCAACGAAGTGCAGGACGTATACCGTCTGCAAGGCGTTAAGATCAACGACAAGCACATCGAAGTCATCGTTCGTCAGATGCTGCGCAAGTGCGAGATCCTGAGCGCTGGCGATACCGATTTGATCGAAGGCGAACAGGTTGAAGTGGCTCGTGTGAAGATTGCCAACCGTAAGCTGGTTGCCGAGGGCAAGACCCCTGCGACCTACCGTCATGTACTGATGGGTATTACCAAGGCATCTCTGAGCACCGAGTCCTTCATCTCCGCGGCTTCCTTCCAGGAAACCACTCGCGTTCTGACCGAAGCCGCCGTAGGTGGCAAGCGTGATGAACTGCGTGGTCTGAAAGAGAACGTCATCGTGGGTCGTCTGATCCCGGCTGGTACCGGCTTTGCCTACCACCATAGCCGGATCAACCAGCGTGCTGCCGCAGCTCGTGCTGTTGGTACCCCGCAGGTGACCGCTGATGAAGCGGAGCAGAACCTGGCGGATCTGCTGAACGCAGCCGGTAGCTTCGACGAAGAGTAACTCGTCATCCGTGATTGAAAAGGGCTCCTTCAAGGAGCCCTTTTTGTTGGCCAATTCCTCGGCAAAGGTAGACGCAGCGCGGGTTTCAGGATGATCCAGAGCAAAGTTGTAGAGTAAAAAATCAAAAAAAGTTGACTTTACTCCCCTGCAATTTAAAACTCGGGAAAGTTGAATGGTTATTACAGGGGTAGAACATGACTGTCGGTATCGAGGAAGCCATGCTTCCCGAAGAACAGCTGATCAGCCGCACTTTTACAGATGAAGACAGGGAATTGTTGCGCTCATACGATGGGCTCATCGATGGCTTGGCCGAGCTGTTCGGCAAGCATTGTGAAGTGGTACTCCACTCCCTGGAAAATCTGCACGAGTCGGTGATCAAGATCGCCAACGGCTTCAATACCGGACGCACCCTCGGGGCGCCCATCACCGATCTCGCCCTGCGCATGCTCAAGGATATCGAGAGCACCGGCCAGGATTACACCCAGAGCTATTTCGCACGCAGCCGTACCGGCGCGCTGATGAAGTCGAGCACCATCGCCATTCGCAACAGCGAGCGGCAAGTAGTGGGGCTTATCTGCATCAACCTGCACATCAATGCGCCTTTCCACGAGTTCGTGGCCGAATTTTTCCCGACGCCCCAGCAGGCGGCGCGTCAGTCACCAGAGACCTTCGCCAACAGCGTGGAAGAGCTGGTTGCCCAGACGGTGGATAACACCATCGACGAGATCAATCGCGATCCCACCGTGGCCAACAATGCCAAGAATCGCTTCATCGTTACCCAGCTGTTCGAGAAGGGCATTTTCGACATCAAGGATTCGATCAATCTGGTGGCGGACAAACTCAATATTTCAAAACATACCGTTTATCTTTACATCCGACAGCGCAAGCAGGGTGAAGACGAGAACGAGTAACTCATTCCAGAAGGGGATAGATGAATGGCTAAAGAAGTGATTGCAACCGACAAGGCGCCTGCCGCGATTGGTCCGTATGTTCAGGCTACCAAGGTTGGCGAGATGATCTTCACCTCCGGGCAGATCCCGCTCGATCCTGCCACCATGGAGATCGTGACCGGCGGCATCGAAGAGCAGGCCGAACGGGTGATGAAGAATCTGGTTGCCGTGTTGCACGCTGCCGGTGCCGATGCCAGCAAAGTGGTCAAAACCACCTGCTTCCTGAGCGACATGAACAACTTCGTTGCCTTCAATCAGGTCTATGCCCGCTACTTTGGCGATGCTGCGCCAGCCCGCTCCTGCGTGGAGGTGGCCCGTCTGCCGAAAGATGTGCTGGTCGAGGTCGAGGCGATTGCCCATCTCTGATCAACTGATCGAATCAAGCCCCTCCTGGCAGGGGCTTTTTTGTTTTCGGCGTAAAATGGACCGGGTCAGCACAGGAGCCCTGCTATGAGTCTGAGTTTTGCCATCCTGGTCACGGGGCCCGCCTATGGCACCCAGTCGGCCAGCACTGCCTATCGTTTTGCCCGCACCTTGTTGGCACAGGGGCATACCTTGTCCCACCTGTTCTTCTATCAGGACGGGGTCTGCAACGGCAACGGTTTGCATCTGCCTGCATCCGATGAGACCGACCTGGTGCGTCTGTGGCGAGAGCTGGCAGAAGAGCAGGGGATCCGTATCGACGTCTGTGTCGCTGCCGCCATGCGACGCGGTGTGCTCGATGAACAGGAGGCCAAGGGGGCAGGGCAGGCACACTTCAATCTGCAAGCGCCATTTTGCCTGAGCGGTCTGGGCCAGTTGGCCGAGGCTGCGCTCACCGCCGATCGAATGGTTCAGTTCTAGGGGGAGTCATGAGCAAGAAAATCGCCTTTATATGCAGTCGTGGTCCCCATGGCCATGCCGCCGGCCGGGAAGGACTGGATGCCCTGCTGGCCACCTCGGCCATGTCCGATGAGCTGGCCCTCTTCCTGATTGGGGACGGCGTGCTGCAACTGCTCAAGGAGCAGCAGCCTGCCGCCATTTTGCAGCGCCACTACGCGCCCACCTTCAAGATGCTGGAACTCTACGACATCGAAGAGGTCTATGTTTGTGCTGACTCGCTGGCAGAGCGTGGCGTGACCGTGGATGATCTGCTGATCCCCGTCGAGAGTCTGCCGCGCCAGGAACTGGCTCGGCGCTGGGCACAATGTTCGACTCACATCAGCTTTTGAGGTCTCCATGTTGCATCTGATATTGAATTCCCCTTTTCAGAGTCAGGCTCTGGCTGAGGCGCTCTCATACCTTCAGCCCGAGGATGAGCTGGTACTGATGCAGGATGCCGTGATTGCGGCATCGGCTCCCCAGTGGATAGAGCGGTTGGCGGGTATCCCGCTGTATGTGATGCAGGAAGATCTGCAAGCCCGCGGTTTGCTGCATCGGGTGGGCAATGTGCTCGATATGGCGGGTCTGGTGGCACTGATTGCGCAAAAAGGTTCCCCGCGCACCTGGGGTGGCTGAGAAGCACATTTCCAAGAAAATTCAAGGTGATGTCGTGAAAGCAAACGGATCCGAATTGCCCTTTTGTGACGCAAATTGTATAAATCTTGACTCCCCAGACAACAGGGCATAAAATTTCGCGTCCCCGTATCTGCGGGGAGGATTTTCCACACGTTTATGAAGTCATTATCAGGAGCCTTTTGATGGCAACTATTAACCAGTTGGTTCGCAAGCCACGCATCAAGCTCGTTGTGAAAAGCAACGTGCCGGCGCTGGAAGCGTGCCCTCAGAAGCGTGGCGTATGCACTCGTGTATATACCACCACCCCGAAGAAGCCTAACTCTGCACTGCGTAAAGTGTGCCGTGTACGTCTGACCAACGGCTTCGAAGTCACCTCCTACATCGGCGGTGAAGGTCACAACCTGCAAGAGCACTCTGTTGTTCTGATCCGTGGCGGTCGTGTAAAAGACTTGCCAGGTGTTCGTTATCACACCGTTCGTGGTGCGTTGGACTGTGCCGGTGTTAAAGACCGTAAGCAGGCTCGCTCCAAGTATGGCGTGAAGCGTCCTAAAGCTTAATGGTTCTCCGTTAAGTAAGGCCAAACGTTAATTCGTTTCTAGTTAGATAGCTTTCTAGTTTTGGGTAATCCCTGAAGTTACGGAGAATTTGAAATGCCAAGACGTCGTGTTGTTGGTCAGCGTAAAATCCTGCCAGATCCCAAGTTCGGATCAGAGCTGCTGGCTAAATTTGTCAACGTAGTAATGGTTGACGGTAAGAAATCTGTTGCAGAAGCCATTGTTTATGGCGCCCTGGACATCATTGCCACCAAATCTGGCAAAGAGCACCTGGCCGTATTCGAAGAAGCTCTGGATAACATTCGTCCGGCGGTCGAGGTTAAATCTCGTCGCGTCGGTGGTGCAACCTATCAGGTGCCGGTAGAAGTTCGTCCGGTACGTCGCAATGCCCTGGCAATGCGCTGGTTGGTTGATGCCGCTCGTAAACGTGGTGAAAAATCAATGGCTCAGCGTCTGGCTGGCGAGCTGCTGGATGCCGCTGACAATAAGGGTTCGTCTGTCAAGAAACGTGAAGACGTTCACCGTATGGCTGAAGCGAACAAAGCCTTCGCTCACTTCCGCTGGTAATCCGCTTGCGCAGGGTCTTTTGACTCTGCGCACCTTTAATTATCTAGGGACAAGCGCCTTAGTAAGAGGATGACAATGGCTCGTACAACCCCCATTGAGCGTTATCGTAACATCGGTATCTCCGCTCACATTGACGCCGGTAAGACTACTACTACCGAGCGCGTACTGTTTTACACCGGTGTAAGTCACAAGATCGGTGAAGTTCACGATGGCGCTGCCACCATGGACTGGATGGAACAGGAACAAGAGCGTGGTATCACCATCACCTCCGCCGCGACCACCGCTTTCTGGTCCGGTATGGGTAAACAGTTCCAACCGCACCGTATCAACATCATCGATACCCCGGGCCACGTTGACTTTACTATCGAAGTAGAGCGTTCAATGCGTGTTCTGGACGGTGCCGTGATGGTGTACTGTGCCGTAGGTGGCGTACAGCCACAGTCTGAAACCGTATGGCGTCAGGCTAACAAGTACAAGGTTCCCCGTATCGCGTTCGTCAACAAGATGGACCGTACCGGCGCCAACTTCCTGCGCTGTGTTGAGCACATCAAGACCCGTCTGAAAGGTACTCCGGTTCCCCTTCAGCTGAACATCGGCTCTGAAGAGAACTTCAAGGGCGTTGTTGACCTGGTCAAGATGAAGGCCATCAACTGGAATGAAGCTGATCAGGGCGTATCCTTCGATTACGAAGACGTCCCGGCCGAGTTGCTGGAACAGGCGCAAGAAATGCGCATGAATCTGGTTGAAGCCGCTGCTGAAGCGTCTGAAGACCTGATGGAAAAATACCTGGGCGGCGAAGAGCTGACCGAGGAAGAGATCAAAGGTGCTCTGCGTCAGCGCGTGCTGAACAACGAAATCATCCTGGTAACCTGTGGCTCCGCGTTCAAGAACAAGGGCGTACAGGCAATGCTGGATGCCGTGATCGAGTACCTGCCGGCTCCGACCGACGTTGCTGCTATCGACGGCCTGAAAATGGACGGCGAGACCAAAGACGAGCGTCACGCTTCCGATGACGAGCCGTTCTCTGCTCTGGCGTTCAAGATCGCTACCGACCCGTTCGTTGGTAACCTGACCTTCTTCCGTGTCTACTCTGGCGTGATCAACTCCGGTGACACCGTGCTGAACTCCGTCAAGGACAAGCGCGAGCGTTTTGGCCGTATCGTTCAGATGCATGCCAACAAGCGTGAAGAGATCAAAGAAGTACGCGCTGGTGACATCGCTGCTGCTATCGGTCTGAAAGACGTGACCACTGGTGACACCCTGTGTGACCCGAACGCACCGATCATCCTCGAGCGTATGGAATTCCCGGAGCCGGTAATTTCTATCGCGGTTGAGCCGAAAACCAAGGCTGACCAGGAGAAGATGGGTCTGGCACTGGGCCGTCTGGCTCAGGAAGATCCGTCCTTCCGCGTATGGACTGACGAAGAGTCAGGTCAAACCATCATCGCTGGTATGGGTGAGCTGCACCTGGACATCATCGTTGACCGTATGCGTCGCGAGTTCAAGGTTGAAGCCAACGTAGGTAAGCCGCAGGTTGCCTACCGTGAAACCATCCGTACCACCGTTAAAGACATCGAAGGCAAGCATGCCAAGCAGTCTGGTGGTCGCGGTCAGTACGGTCATGTTGTTATCGACATGTACCCGCTGGAAGAAGGCAAAGCCTACGAATTCGTCAACGACATCAAAGGTGGTGTCATTCCTGGTGAATTCATCCCGGGTGTTGATAAAGGTATCCGTGAGCAGCTCAAATCTGGTCCGCTGGCTGGTTACCCGGTTATGGATCTGGGTGTGCGTCTGCACTTCGGTTCTTACCACGATGTCGACTCTTCCGAACTGGCGTTCAAAATCGCTGCTTCCATGGCCTTTAAGGCTGGCTTCATGAAAGCCAACCCGGTTCTGCTCGAACCGATCATGAAAGTAGAAGTTGAAACTCCGGAAGATTACATGGGCGACGTTATCGGTGACCTGAACCGTCGTCGTGGCCTGATCGAAGGTATGGAAGATGGCCCGTCCGGCAAGATCGTACGTGCTCTGGTGCCGCTGGCCGAAATGTTCGGTTATGCAACTGCACTGCGTTCCGCTACCCAGGGTCGTGCTTCCTACGCCATGGAATTCGCCAAGTATCACGATGCACCGACCAACGTTGCACAAGCCGTGATCGAAGAGCGCAAATCCAAGTAATTTAAGATTCCCCGCCTACGACGGTAGGCGGGTTTAACCTAGAAGGACTACGTCGTGTCTAAAGAAAAATTTGAGCGTAATAAACCGCACGTAAACGTCGGCACCATCGGCCACGTTGACCACGGTAAAACCACCCTGACTGCAGCTATCACCAACGTGCTGGCCAAGCACTTCGGTGGTAAAGCTTTCGCCTTCGACCAGATCGACAAGGCACCGGAAGAGCGTGAGCGTGGTATCACCATCAACACCTCCCACGTAGAATACGACACCGCTACCCGTCACTACGCCCACGTAGATTGCCCGGGTCACGCCGACTACGTTAAAAACATGATCACCGGTGCTGCCCAGATGGACGGCGCGATCCTGGTAGTAGCAGCGACTGACGGCCCGATGCCGCAGACTCGTGAGCACATCCTGCTGGGTCGTCAGGTTGGTATCCCGTACATGATCGTGTTCATGAACAAGTGTGACATGGTTGATGACGAAGAGCTGCTCGAACTGGTAGAGATGGAAGTTCGTGAACTGCTGACCGAGTACGACTTCCCGGGTGATGACCTGCCGGTAGTTCGTGGTTCCGCACTGAAAGCGCTGGAAGGCGACGCTCAGTGGGAAGAGAAGATCATCGAGCTGGCTGGCCACCTGGATACCTATATCCCGGAGCCGGAGCGCGCGATTGACCAGCCGTTCCTGATGCCTATCGAAGACGTATTCTCTATCGCTGGCCGTGGTACCGTAGTTACCGGTCGTGTAGAGCGCGGTATCGTTAAAGTAGGTGAGACTGTAGAAATCGTTGGTATCAAAGATACCGTTTCTACCACCTGTACCGGTGTTGAAATGTTCCGCAAGCTGCTGGACGAAGGTCGTGCAGGTGAGAACATCGGCGCGCTGCTGCGTGGTGTTAAGCGTGAAGACGTAGAGCGTGGTCAGGTACTGGCCAAGCCGGGTTCTATCAAGCCGCACACCAAGTTCGAATCTGAAGTGTACGTACTGTCCAAAGAAGAAGGTGGTCGTCATACCCCGTTCTTCAAAGGCTACCGTCCGCAGTTCTACTTCCGTACTACCGACGTGACCGGTACCATCGAACTGCCGGAAGGCGTAGAGATGGTAATGCCGGGCGACAACATCAAAATGGTTGTTACCCTGATTGCTCCGATCGCGATGGACGACGGCCTGCGTTTCGCTATCCGTGAAGGTGGCCGTACCGTAGG
>NZ_JBFODO010000052.1:0-145052 GCF_040908365.1 Aeromonas sp. R2-4 | reverse complement strand
GATTGCCAGATAGCAAGGGGGGAGCCGGTTAACCGGCTCCCCCCTTGATGGTCGTGGTAATGACAGCTACCGATTAACCGCGCCAGGCTGCAGTGAGGCGCACCAGCTCCACCAGGGTGGCGACTGATTTCTCCATGGATTGCAGCGGGATGAACTCGTGCTTGCCGTGGAAGTTGTGGCCACCGGTGAAGAGATTGGGGCAGGGCAGGCCCATAAAGGAGAGGCGGGCACCATCGGTACCGCCGCGAATGGGCTTGATTTTCGGCACCACGTCGGCGGCCTCCATGGCGGCCTTGGCCAGCTCGACGATATGCATGTGCGGCTCGATCTGGCTGCGCATGTTGCGATAGCTGTCGGTCAGGGTCAGCTCGATGCGGGCCTTGGGATACTCGGCCTGCAGGGCGGCCACCCGGTTCTGCATCTCGGCTTTGCGTGCGGCAAAGTGCTCGTCGTCGAAGTCACGGATGATGTAGTGCAGGGTGCTCTCCTCCACGGTGCCGCTCATCTGGGCCAGATGGAAGAAGCCCTCATACCCTTCGGTGCACTCCGGGGTCTGCTCGGCAGGCATGGCGGCGTGGAAGCGGGCGGCCAGGGTTTGGCTGTTGATCATGCTCCCCTTGGCGGTCCCGGGGTGGACGTTATTGCCGATAAAACGCACCGTGGCGCTGGCGGCGTTGAAATTTTCATACTCCAGTTCGCCCAGCTCGCCGCCATCCACGGTGTAGGCCCACTTGGCCGGGAATCTCTCCAGCGGGAACAGGTTGGCGCCACGGCCAATCTCTTCATCCGGGGTAAAGCCGAGCCAGATATCGCCGCGCGGGATCTCGGGATGGGCCTGCAGGTGGTCGATGGCGGTGAGGATCTCGGCGATACCCGCCTTGTCGTCGGCGCCAAGCAGGGTGGTGCCGTCGGTGGTGATGAGGTCCTGACCCAGATAGTTTTTCAGGAAGCGGTAGTCACGGATGGCGAGCACCTCGTCACCCTTGCCAAGGCAGATGTCGCCGCCCTGATAGTTTTCGATGATTTGCGGTACTACGTGCTCCGCCTCGTAGTCGGCGGTATCCATGTGGGCAATCAGGCCGATGGCGGGGGCGTCCGGCTGGTTGCCCGGCAGGCAGCCGGTGAGGTAGCCGTGTTCATCCAGGGTGACCCGGGTTAGCCCAAGCTCCTTCATCTCTTCTTGCAGGGCGCGGGCAAAGATCAGCTGGCCTTCGCTGCTGGGGCAGGCTGGATTGGTCTCATCGGAGCGGGTATGAAAAGTTACGTAACGCAGAAAACGCTCAAGCAGGGTATCCATTAGTCAGCCTCTAACCGATTGTGAGCGGTCATTGTGGCCAATCCGTGCGGGGCACTCATTGCGTCAGCGCAGGTTTTTCCCATTTTTTGACGCAAGGGAAGAGCGGCGAATGTGCGGCGCGCGGGGCAACGTCCGGGAGGGAGAACGCATAAATTTTACATTTATTACGATATTTAGGCGCTGGCGGTGGCGGCCAAATTCCCCTCAGCCACCGCACAGCAAGGCGTCAGCCCAACCATGGCGTTTTCGCACACTTTTCAAGGGGAAACCGGGCTGTCGCATAACCTGCGCCATCCCAGAGCCTGCCTGCCCGCCAGCAAGATTTGATCGACTTATTAAAAGGGGATTTTGAACACTATTTTTTATTGTCACTGCCCGCGGTAAGTGTGTACACTCCGCGCCGATCCAAGGGCAACCCTGAAGCAGGCAGAGCCGCCAGAAACCCGACCGATCATACGCCTATAGGGCGAGGCACGCAGAAACGACAGACACTGCTGGGGAATGGTTTCTTTAATACCGGTTAGGCTCCGGTATCAGGGAGAACAACAGACTCTCATCCTTCATTTGACCGAGTGGGCCACCGGCTCATCATCTTCCCTTGTCATGGGCGGTCACTGACGGTGAGCTGGGCTGTGGTTGTTGTCGTCTATCAACACGCATGCGTGCTGGCGCCTTCGCTTCTCTTCCTTGGAACCCTCTCCTTCTGTCGGGATCGCTGCCGAATGATGAACTGACGGCGTGGCTGATGTCGTCTGTCATCAAAGTACCGCGGCGCTACGGCATAGTGGCACCGCATACCGTTGAGCTTGATGTAAAGCCACCAGCCCCACATCAAGACTCGTTACTTCCCCAAGATCCACCAGGCAGCCTCTGGCTTGCCGCGATGTGCAAAGCGTTGGTTTGGGTGGCTGCGTCTCGTGATGGCAGCGCTCGCCGTACTCTGCACTAGATGGTCTGGATGTGATTGAGGGTAACGAAGGCGACTTTGGGTCGCTCATTTGCGAGGCATAGCCCATGACTAACTGGTCCAGCAAGGACTCCTTGAAGGTCTACAACGTTCCCTACTGGGGTGCGGGTTTTTTCAATATCAATGACGCCGGTCATGTGACCGTCGCCCCCGACAAATCACGCCCTGACGCGCATATCGTCATCTCTGATGCCATCGAACAGCTGCGTCAGTCCGGGCTGACCACCCCCGTGTTGCTGCGCTTCCCCGACATCCTCAAGAGTCGGGTCGATGCGCTGTTCAACGCCTTTGGTCAGGCCATCGAGAAGTCAGGCTATGAAGGGGACTACCTCTGTGTTTACCCGATCAAGGTAAACCAGCAGCGTCGTGTCATCGAGACCATCAGCCAGTCCTACAGCGACAAGCCCCGGCTTGGCCTGGAAGCTGGTTCCAAACCGGAACTGCTGGCCGTGCTGTCCCATCACCATGAGCAAGGCTCGGTGATCGTCTGCAACGGTTACAAAGACCGCGAATATATCCGCCACGCCCTCCTGGGCAACCTGATGGGCCACAAGGTCTACATCGTGGTGGAGAAGCCCTCCGAACTTGAAATGGTGCTGGACGAGTCAGCTCGTCTCAACATCAAACCCAACATCGGGGTGCGTGCCAAGCTCGCTTCCACCGGCTCCGGCATGTGGGAATCGAGCGGCGGCTCCATGTCCAAATTTGGTCTCTCCGCCTCCCAGATCCTGGCGCTGATCGAGCGTCTGCGCGGGTTGGGCAAGCTGGATTGCCTGCAACTGCTGCACTTCCATCTGGGTTCCCAGATCGCCAATATCCGCGACATTCAGGGCGGCATCCGCGAGTGCGGCCGTTTCTACGCTGAACTGCGTCGCCTCGGTGCCAACATCGAAGTCGTGGACGTCGGTGGCGGCCTGGGTGTGGACTACGAGGGAACCCGTTCCCAGAGCCACTGCTCCGCCAACTACAGCCTCTCCGAGTACGCCAACAACGTGGTATGGGGCATCGGCGATGTCTGCCGCGAGTTCGACCTGCCGCACCCGACCATCATCAGCGAGTCTGGCCGTGCCCTGACCGCCCACCACGCCGTGCTGGTCACCAACATCATTGGTGCCGAAGGGGTGGAGATGAACGACATCAGCGCGCCGGACGAAGATGCACCGACCATTCTGCAGAACATGTGGAAAGGCTGGCTGGATCTGCGCAGCGAAGATCCCTCCCTGCTGGAGATCTTCCATGACTCGGTGGCTGATCTGGGTGACGTGAATACCCAGTACACCATGGGCCTCTTGAACCTTGAACAGCGTGCCTGGGCCGAGATGCTGCACCAGAACACCTGTCTGGCACTCAAAGAGATGCTCAACCCGGTCAACCGCAACCACCGTGCGCTGGCTGACGAGCTGAGTGAAAAGCTGGCGGACAAGTGCTTTGCCAACTTCTCCCTGTTCCAGTCTCTGCCGGATGCCTGGGGTATCGGTCAGGTATTCCCGGTGATGCCGCTGGCGGGTCTCGATCGTCCGCTTAGCCGTCGCGGTATCCTGATGGATATCACCTGTGACTCCGACGGTCAGGTCGAGCACTATGTCGACGGTCTGGGGGTCGAGAGCACCCTGCCGATGCCGGTCTACGGCGAGAACGAAGAGTGCCACGTCGGCTTCTTCCTGGTCGGTGCCTATCAGGAGATCCTGGGGGATCTGCACAACCTGTTTGGTGACACCCACTGCGCGGAAGTGTGGCTGGACGAAGAGGGCAAGATGGACATTCGCAACGTGGTGCGCGGCGACACCGTCGACCAGCTGCTGCGTTACGTCAACATCGACCCGTCCGTGATCCGCGAAAACTACCAGCGGATCGCCGCTCACCCGGCGCTGGACGATGCCACTCGCAAAGCCCTGCTCGACGAGCTGGAGCTGGGCCTGCAAGGCTACGCCTATCTGGAAGACGAATAAGCGCCCGCGCTTGACGTTCGCGGTGAAGGCATAAAAAAGGGAGGCATTTGCCTCCCTTTGTCCTATCTGTTTCTCCTGTGGTGGTCAGGTCTGCGAGCTCAGCGCCTTGTGCAGATCCCGCTGCAACTGCTGATTGTCGTCTCTTTGCAGCGCCACAATACCCAATTGCAGCCCCTGCTCGATGGTGAGTGACCCATTCAACATGGCGTTGATGGCGGCTTCACTCAGCAGCATCACCCGGTCTTTTGGGTTTGGGCCGCTGGTGTGCAGCTGGAGCAGTAGGGACTCCTTGCCTCGTACTCTGGACCAGAGTCCTGAGTCGATAAGCAGGATGGAGATCCCGCCGCCTACCCCTGCCTGCTGGAGTCGACTTTTGAGGGTTTGGAGCCATGCCTGGCTACGGGAGAAGCCGGCTTCGCCTGTCAGGGCTGCCAAGGGGGGTAACTGCTCACGGCTCACCGCAGTCGCCGTCGCCATGGCAATATTGACCGTCCCCGGCCAGCTCTGTTCGAACGGATTAGGATAAAGGGCATCATAACCACAGCTCTGCCCCATCCCGGGGATGAGGCAGAGCAGGACCATGCATGCGCGCAAGGTGCGTTGCATCATGGCGTCACTATGTTGAACCAGAAGTTGAACTTGTCGAGCAGGCTGATGAAGTCACTGAACTTCTGCTGATTACCCTCGATCTTGATCTCGCCGTTGGCGATCTTCTGCTCCATGGTGCCCTGACCGAGCTGGATATCATCCAGCGTCTTCTTGCTCAGGGTAATGGTCACATCAGGCTTGGCGGCATAGCGAGTAGTGTGGTTGAGCACCGAGTTCTCCAGACTCAGGGTATGTTTCTCCTCGATGTCGGTGAACGCCATGTTGATGACCATCTTCTTGCCCGCCGCTTTCTCGGGATTAATGCGCACCGAGAGATAGTCAAACAGCATGCTGGGGCTCATGGCCCGGATGGTATCCGGTGAGGCGGTGACTGTTCCGCCAACATTGGGAACGCCATTGCGCAGCTCATAGGCGCCTTGCAGATAGACGGAGCGCCACGGGCCGGATTCAGCCTGATAGCCCAGCTGCTCCAGTGCATCTGCCAGCAGCAGCTTGCCCTCTGTGTTGTTCGGGTTGGCAAACACCAGATGCTTGAGCACTTCTGCTACCCAGCGATATTCCCCCTTGTCGAACGAGGCCTTGGCCTTTTTCAGCACCTCCTGCTCGCCCCCCATGAACTCGATATATTTGGGGCCGACCATTTCTGGGGGCAGGTTGTCGAGATCGGAGGGGTTGCCGGAGTACCAGCCCATATAGCGCTGATAGATGGCGCGGCTGTTGTGGCGCAGGGTGCCGTAATAACCGCGGTTCGGCCAGAAGTCGTTGAGCTCGGGGGGGAGGGTGATCTGCTCGGAGATCTCCTCGCCGGTGTAGCCCATGTTCATCAGGCGCACCGACTGGTCGTGGATGTATTTGTAGAGGTCACGCTGCTTTTTAAAGTAGTCAGTGATGTTGGCATTGCCCCAGCGTGGCCAGTGGTGACTCTGGAACTTGACCTCGGCCTGATCACCCCAGGTTTCGATGGTCTCGTTGAGAAAGCTGGCCCACTTCAGCGCATCACGCACCTGGGCGCCGCGCAGGGTGAGGATGTTGTGCATGGTGTTGGTGGTGTTTTCGGCCATCCACAATGCTTTGCTGTCCGGGAACCAGGTGTTCATCTCGGCCGGGGCTTCGGTGCCCGGAGTCATCTGGAAGACCATCTTGACGCCATCGACCGTCAGCGTCTCACCGGTTTTGGTGATAAAGCGGGTTGGCAGCAGCAGCGAGGGCACGCCGGTGGAAGTGGTTTGCCCCAGACCGCCATTGACGCCCCCCTGCGGGTTGCGCGGCAGCAGGGCGCCGTACATGTAGACGGCGCGGCGAGCCATGGCGTTGCCGGCGATGACATTCTCCGACACCGCGTGTTCGGTAAATCCTTCCGGCGCGATGATCTCGACGCCGTTCTTTTTCACCTCGTCCAGCGAGTTGAACAGACCGGCGGCACCGCCGTAGTGATCCACGTGGGAGTGGCTGTAGACCACCGCGGTGACAGGGCGCTCCCCTTGGGTCTTGTTGATGAAGGCCAGCGCCGCCTTGGCGGTTTGCGGGGAGATCAGCGGATCGAACACCACCCAGCCCTTGTTGCCTTCGATAAAGGTGATGTTGGAGAGATCAAAGCCGCGAATCTGGTAAATCTTGTCGGTGACCTTGAACAAGCCGTACTGCATGTTGAGCTGGGCATTGCGCCACAGGCTGGGGTTGACGGTCTCCGGCGCGGCCTTGTCGAGGCCGATGTAGGTCTTGTACTGCTCCAGATCCCACACCACGTTGCCCTTGTCATCCTTGATGGTCAGGGTCTCCGGTTTGGCGATAAAGCCACGCTGGGCATCCTCGAAATCCTGTTTGTCATTGAAGGGCAGGGTGGTGAGCACCTGCTGGTTAGCCTTGATGGTAAATTCGCTGGCAGGCTTGGGGTCGATGGCAGCCTTGGCCGACTGCACAAGAGCAGGCTGCAAAAGCAGTGCGCTACAGAGCAAGAGCGAGAAAATCGTGGGGGTGGAAAGCCTCGGTTTCATCGGTATGACTCCAGATGGTGGTGTGGGTCGACAGGGCTAAGTGTAGTCAGGCTCAAGTCAGGGAAGAGAAGAACGGGGACTTGCGCTACACAACGCCATCCGGGAGGAAAACTGCGGGAATTGCGTCCGCAGGAGTACAGCCGTTGCACATCTTGATCTGTATCAAGATAGGTCGCAGCGGGTTGTCTTACGGTCAGGAGTGATGTTGATGGGATGTAACAAAAGGATGTGCATATGGAACTGAAAAGGGACCCGAGATGCTATACCGACGTCTGTATCGACGGTAAGTGGTATCACTACGACCACTGCAGCACCAACGTCTACATGCTGATGGGGGGCGCTGCGCCGAGCCTTCAGCTGGCCTATGAGCCGAGCAGCGAAGAGGAGCTGATCGAGATGCTCCAGCAGCTGGGGCGCTTCTGACTTACCGAATTGATATCTTGCCATATGGCCATCGGGCGCGTTGCCACGATGGCCACCACTCTTCACCGCTGTACCTTATCTCAGCGGTTTTTATTGCCCAATAACCCCTTGCCAATCTCCAGCATGGCGACGGCCGCGGCGTAGCTGCTATCGGACTTGCCTATCTCATCCGCTATATAGAGAAAATTGGATTGGTACTTCTCGACGGCCTCCCGTGGACTGGTCGCGTCAATAAAGTCCTCCTCCACCTCGAATCCTTGGGTCAGCAGTGCCGCCTTTTCACTCAGAAAAGTCGGAGATGCCATGTCGATAAAGGTGTATTGCTGCCGATTGGACGCCGGAATGGTAAAAAACTGGTATCTGGCCATGGGTAAATCCTCGCTTGAAGCGGGTGATAGATGACGTGACGCTGGTTTTAATCTGTGGCTCGCAGGCGGCTTGGTTTCCCTCGACATCGCAGACCGTGCGTGTCAGGAATGCCACATTTTGTTTTCGTTCGAGACTACTTTGTTGGTATCTGCCCGGCAAGTGGGTCGCAGAGATTTTCTGGATGATCCGAGCAACCGAGATGTTGTGGGCAGGGGCGAGACCGGGATAATGTCGGGCTCACGTTGAGCCCGGCTTGTCAGCGCTCTGTTACAGCACGAAGCTCTGTACCATGGCGCGCAGTTGTTCGGTGAGCTGGTGGATCTGGCGGGCGGCATCGCGCGCCTCGTTGGCGACCTGCAGCGCCTCGTCACTGCCATCGGAGATGCGCACCACGTTGCGTTCGATCTCGTTGACCACGGCGCCCTGCTGCTCGATGGCGCTGGCGATGATGGCGTTGGTATCGACCATTCGATCCACCTTCTCGGTGATGGCGCCGAAAGCCTGTTTCGCCTCCTGCGCTAGCCCGACCCCCTCCTGCGCTTCATGGCTGGCCGCCGACATGGCGGTGACCGAGGCGCGGGCGCCGGATTGCAGCTGTTCAATCATCTGCTGGATCTCGACGGTAGCCCCCTGGGTGCGGTTGGCAAGAGATCGCACCTCGTCGGCCACCACCGCAAAGCCGCGACCCTGCTCACCCGCCCGGGCCGCTTCGATGGCAGCGTTGAGGGCCAGCAGGTTGGTCTGTTCGGCGATGCCGCGGATCACGCTGATGACGCCGCCAATCTGGCTGCACTGCAGCTCCAGTTGACCAATGCTCTCGGCGGTGCGCAGTACTTCGCGGTTGATATGGTCGATCGCCTTGATGGTGCGATCGACCACGGCCTCGCCCTGACCCACCACCTGCTGGGCTTCCTGAGTCATGCGGGCAGCCTGCAGGGCGTTGCCCGCCATGTCTTGTGACGTGGCGGCCAGCTCCTTGATGGCGGTGGCGACCTGATGGGTCTCCCCTTGCTGATCGGCAATGACCTCCTGCGAGCGGCAGGTGCGCGCTTCGATCTCGGTAGCGCTCTCCACTACTGTGACGCCGTTTTCCCGTACCTGCCTCATCAGGGTGCGCAGGGTCTCCAGGGTGACGTTGTAATCCCGGCTGATGGCGGCCAGCTCATCCTGACCGACAATCTCGATGTGCTGGCTGAGATCCTGGGCGTTGACCCGGGCGGCGATCTCTCGTACCCGGCCAACGGTGTCGCGCAGGGAGAGATAGGCACCGATCATCAGGTAGAGGTAGAGCAGCAAGCTGACGGTCAGCGGCGCGGTGACCCACCAGAAGTGGCGTTGGTTGGCGGCCAGCCGCTGATGCAGGTCGGCCTCCAGCCGCTGGCGTACCTGGCCTGCCAGTGCGGTGATGGCCTCGTCCATCTTATCCCCCAGTGCTTGCACCTCCTTGGTGGAGAGCTGCACCAGCTGATCCTTCATCATCTTGTTTTCAATGGTCTCGACCCCCTGACGCACCAGCTGTATCAGAGCATCGGTCTGCTGACCCAGCTCGGCGCGGTAGGCCGGTTCAATCTGGTAGAGCAGGGTCAGATCGGCCTCCAGCTCCTGCAGGGTGGCGCTGATAAGATCAAGACGAAAACGCAGGCCGCTGTAGCCCTCGGCCTGAAACAGGCCGAAATCGGCGATGGTGGCGGCGCGATCCCGCACCTGAGCCAGCAGGTCGCGCAGTTGCGGCAACCGCTCACTGGCGAGGATCACCATGTAGTAGGTACCGAGCGCCGGATCCTGGATCAGGCTGCTACTGGCGGTAATGTGCTTGTAGAGGTGGCGCACCTCGGTCAACAGCTTGTCGTGGCGCAGGTTGCTCTGCTCCACTTCCAGCTTGCCCGCTTCACTCTGCAGGGCGGCCCAGCCCTGCTGGATCACCTCAAAGGAGGGGGTGTTCTGGCGGGTGTCGGCAAAGGCTTGCAGGCTCTGATCAACTGTTTGTGCGGCTGCCTTGACCTGATCATCACCGACCGGATCCACTTCATAGGCGTGACGGGTTACCAGATTGCGATGGGTGAGCAGGGCTTGCTCGATAGCGGGCACGGGGGTGAGATTGACCACTCCCGCCAGCTCGCGGTTGGCCTGGACGTTGTCATCCTGCAGCCGCCCCAGCAGATTGGTCATGCTGTAGGCCAGTGGCAGTAGCATCAGGCAGGACCAGAGCAGGAATTTGTATTTGAAGGAGAGCTGATTGCCCAGCCGGATGGCGGGGTTGAAAATCCATTTCATGTTAAGCCTCGATACCTGAGTGCAGGCGTGAGTCGTGTTGCCTGAATAGTACTCCGAGCGGCCTCCCTTGGGTGATGGCCGGTTGCAAGTTGTGATCCCCTTGGCTTTTTACTTTCGGGCGGAGGCGCGGTCAGCCGCACCAATAGAAAACGGGCCACCCGAAGGTGACCCGCGGTCGATAAGGGGAAACCGATCAGTTGAACGCCAGGAAGGGCGAGACACAGAGCAGCAAGCCGGTGACGATGATGATGTAGAGGGTGGTGCCCTTGTACTTGTGCAGCGCCGGTACCTGATAGACCAGATAAGCCGGGATGAGGCAACCCACCATGCCGAAGATGGGGCTGCAGATGGAGGTGAAGCTCAGTACCGGTGCGTTGAGCACGATGGCACCCCAGGAGAGCATGACGGTAAACACCATGATGCCCTTACCCACCAATCCTTTGTTGATGCGGTTTTCCGGCAGCACCCGGCGCAGCAGGTTCATTGCCAGCCCCTGACAGGCTTCACGAAAGCCCAGATAGACGCCGAAGTAGGCGGTCATTACCGCAAAGATATTGAGGGTCAGGCTCAGGAGCTTGAGGGTCTGGCCGGGCATCCCCTGGGCTACCATCGCCAGCGCGGAGATGTTCTCCTCGGATGCTTTAACCGCCTGATCGTGGCCCATGGCAAGAGTGAAGGAGACCGCGTAGAAGAACACCACCACGAACAGGATGCCGAAGGCGATATTCATGGCGCGCATCGCTTTGAAGCGGGCCACTTCCAGCGACTTTTCCCGCGAGCGGTAGGAGATCACCATGGGGCTCAGGCTCTGGATAAAGAGGATGGAGGTGAGGGTGAAGGGGAGCATGATGATGGCATCCTTCATCCAGTCACCGGCGGCGGGCATGGCGGTGATGTTGGCCGCATCCCACTTGTCCACCATCATAAGGCCGAGCACTGCGACCACGCTGATCTTGGTCAGCACCATAAAGGTGGAGATCTTGAACAGCAGGTTTTCGCCGCGCGAGGCCAGGGCCACCAGACCGCAGATCAACACCAGACCGTAGAGCGGGTTTTCGGAGAGCAGGCTGTCGGTGACGCCGAAGCTCTGCAGGAAGGAGGCGCTGTCATTGGTGATGGCGGTGGAGTAGACGAAGACCCAGATCACCAGCATCACGAAGTAGAGCGCGCCGAGCAGCACACCCCAGTTCTTGCCAAGGTAGCCGGTGATGACGCTGGGGTAATCCTTGCACTCCGGCGAAGTGGCCAGGGTGTTGATAAAGAGGCGCTGGAACATGTACATGGCGGGGTAGCCGATCACCGCCGAGAGCAGAAAGACCCACAAGCCCATCAGACCCACCTGTACCGGCAGGAAGACGATCCCCGCGCCGATGGCCATGCCGATGCTCATGATGATCCAGCCCCAGTCGGTGCTGTCGAAGCGAACCGCTTCTTTCCATTCCAGCGTGCCCATCACGGGGCTGGCGAGTGTAGTGCTATGCGCGTCCATTAAAACCTTCTTTTTTGTAGGGATGTGGGAAAGCGGCGCAAATATAGTTGAATGAAACTATCATAAACAATGCCCATAAGAGTACTTTTGTTCAAATCAGGATGGTGATCACGGTTTATATTGAGGCCGAAAGGTGCCTTTAAACGCCATTTTTGTATCTTTTTGTTGAATGGATAAAATAAAAAGCAAATAATGTTGAACGGAATGAGATTCATGATTGCAAAAAAAATTGCACAAACAGGAGTGGCTATATGAAACGCATCATCACAGCAGCAGCGGCACCTGACGCTATCGGTCCCTACAGCCACGGCACTGCCTATGGCAACCTCATCTTTACCTCCGGTCAGTTGCCGGTCTGCAAGCAGCAGGGTGGTGTGGTGGAAGGGGGGATTGCCGCCCAGACCCGCCAGTCACTGGAAAACCTGAAATCCGTGCTGGAAGCCGCTGGCGGCTCGCTGGATACCGTGCTCAAAACCACCTGCTACCTCGCCGAGATCAGCGATTTTGCCGCGTTCAACGAGGTCTATAAAGCCTATTTCCAGAAAGATTGTCCGGCGCGCAGCTGCTTCGCAGTGAAGGATCTGCCGATGGGCGTCAAGGTTGAAGTGGAAGCGATCGCCCATATCGCTCGTTAATGCTGATAAAAAGGTTCAAGTGATGAAACAAGCGTGGCAGCAGTATCTGCAGATTATTCAACAGGTTGTCAAACCAGCGCTGGGTTGTACCGAGCCAATCGCCGCCGCCTATGCCGCAGCGGTCGCCGTCCGGCAACTGGGGGGTGAGCCCGGTCGCCTCGAGGTTGCGGTGTCGGACAACCTCTATAAAAACTCGATGGGTGTCTATGTGCCGGGCACCGGCAAGATCGGTCTGGCCATTGCGGCCGCGGCCGGTGCCATCGGCGGCAACGCCGATGCCGGGCTGGAGGTGCTGGCTGCGATCCAGCCAGCACAGGTGGATCGTGCCCAGCAGCTGATCGATGCCAGCAAGGTGCAGGTGAGCCGCACCGCCGCCCCCGAGTTTATCTTCTGCCGCGTGACCGTTTATGGCACTGATGACAAGGGTGAAGAGCACAGCGCCGAAGTGACCCTGTGCGGCGGCCATACCCGCATCGTCGAGCAGCGCCGCGATGGCGAGGTGACCTTCACCGCCGATCAGAGCCAGGGTGGTGCAACCGGTTCCATCTGCGATGGCGTCGATATCAGCATCGCCGCCATCTACGAGTTCGCTACCCAGGTGGAGTTCGATCAGATCAGGTTCATCCTCAAAGCTTCCGAGCTCAACGGCAAGCTCTCTGCCGAGGGGATGAACAACCCCTATGGTCTCGAGATCGGCCGCACCATGCAGCAGAACATCGATGCCGGTCTTATCGGCGAGGATGTGATGAACCGCATCGTGATGATGACGGCGGCTGCCTCCGATGCCCGGATGGGGGGGGCGACCCTGCCAGCCATGAGCAACTTCGGCAGCGGCAACCAGGGCATTGCCGCCACCATTCCGGTGATGGTGATTGCCGAGCGCTTTGCGGCCAGCGAAGAGCAGCTGGCTCGCGCCCTCATCATGAGCCATCTGGGCGCCATCTATATCAAGTCCCACTATCCGCCGCTGTCGGCCTTCTGTGGCAATACCGTGACCAGCGCGGCCGCCTCCATGGCCATGGTCTATCTGGCGGGCGGCAGCTTCGAGCAATCCTGCTTCGCCATCCAGAATGTACTGAGCGACAGTGCCGGCATGGTGTGCGACGGGGCGAAGGCCTCCTGCGCCATGAAGGTGAGTACCTCCTCCGGCGCGGCGGTGCGCGGTTTCCTGATGGCCCTCAACAGCCACTCGGTGTCGGGGCAGGGGATCGTCGCAGGTGACGTGGATCAGACCATCCGCAACGTCGGCCAGATGGTGAAGGAGGGCATGTCTGCCACAGACAGCACCATTATTGATATCATGTCCGCCTGATGTCCCTGTCGGTTGCTGCCCGGCGTCCATTGTCCGGCAGCAACCCTTGCAAGAAGGTCCCATTGTGAAGCTGCAAGAGTTGAGTCCGAGCGATTTTGAGATCCTCAAGTCGATGGAGAACATTGTGGACGGCATCGCCGCCATGTATGGTCAGCACACCGAAGTGCTGCTCCACAGTCTGGATGCGCGCAATCCCTCGATCGTCAAGATTGCCAACGGCCATATCACCGGCCGCAGTGTCGGCGCCCCCATCACCAACCTGGCGATGATGAAGCTCAAGAGCGGGCAGGATATCTCCAGCCCCTACATGACCAAGTGTGCCACCGGCAAGACGCTGCGCTCCATCACGACCGTGATCCGCAACGGGGAGCACAGGGCCATCGGGTTGCTCTGTATCAACAGCGACATGGATGCCCCGCTGCAATCCGTGCTGCGCACCATGATGCCGGAGTGCATGCATCCCCACGAGAGCCATGCCACCCCGGAGGTGTTCGCCCGCAACATCGACGAAGCGCTCAACAGCACCATCGACACCGTCAGTGCCGAGGTGCGCGGCAACGAGGCGGTGCCTCCGTCCCAGAAGACCCGGGTCATCGTCAACCAGCTGCACGACATGGGGATCTTCGAACTGAAAGACAGCGCCCAGATTGCGGCGCGCCAGCTCGGGATCTCGGTCCACTCCATCTACCGCTATCTGCGGGAGATCAAGAAGGGCTGAGCCGACACACTCTGGCCAAATTGGCAGCAAACGGGTCAACCCTGACCCGTTTTTTACGCCCGTTTTAGCCTCTCTGTTTGGGCCATCCTTCGGGCTCATCTGCTATCATCTTCCCCCTTTATTTTTCTATCTCTTTGAACGTGCTGGAGAAATCATGTCTCGACTCATCTATCTGCTGCGCCACGGCCAGACCCGCTTCAATGCCGAGCAGCGTCTGCAGGGGCGTTGCAACTCCGATCTGACCGACAAGGGTGAGGCGCAAGCCATCGCCATGGGGCGGCGCCTTGCCGCCGAACTGGCGGATCCCGCCCGCTGGACCGTCTATGCCAGCCCGCTCGGTCGCGCCCGTCAGACTGCACTGCTGGTGTGCGAGCAGTTGGGACTGACGGCAGATCGCATCGTCTGGGACGATCGGTTGATGGAGCTCGGTATGGGGGAGTGGGAGAGCTGCCAGATCCCGGTGCTGCGGCTCGCTCATCCCGAGCTCGATACCGGCAAGGGGGACTGGTATCTGCAGGCACCGGGGGCCGAGAGCTTCGAGAGTATTCAGCTCCGGGCACACCAGTGGTTGCAGGATCCTGCCATTGCCGAGCGGGCCATCGTTATCTCCCACGGCCTGCTCGGTGCCATGCTGCGTGGCGTCTATGCCGATCTCGACTATGAGGCGACCTGGTCACAGGAGTTGCCCCAAGATGCCTTCTATAAGCTGCAGGATGGCCACATCACTCGCATTGCTTGCTAGTTTCGTGGACGTTGCCGCCATCAGTGCATGGACGATGCAGGCTGCAACGCGCTACGGATTTTGCTTTGCGAAGATTAGACATCAACGAAATGATGAATAGACTCAAAAAGCGCATTATCAATAAGGGCATTAGCCCTTCTTCTGCGGTGATGTGTTTAAGGTCTGGTTTTGCGAACAGGTTGCAACTTGCATTGCACTATGGTGCACAGACCGCGCTTTTTAATGAGGTAAGCGGGAGATTGTATTGAAATGAGTGGTCGCGTGATGCTTGGTGTATCAATTGCATATTAAACGACCAGTGGCCTGAGTATGAGGACGACACCATGAAAGGGATCTCGGTTCGTAGCAAATTATTGATGCTGGTTGTGGTACCGCTGTTTTGTATGATTTTGCTGTGCACTCTCTCCCTTTGGGGGATGCGCCTGATGAATCAGGCTGCCCATCAGGTGAATGAAGAGGAGGTGCAGCAGTTATCCGAACTGAAGCTGATTTCAGACTTGTATGCGGTCAGTGTCGTTGATGCGATCAATAAAGCGCATGTTGGCTTAATCACCCGTGAAGAGGCAAAACGTTCCGTTACTGAAGCGCAGTTAAAAGCCGCAACGGAATGGAAGCGTTACATGGCCCAGAAGATGTCTGCGGAAGAGCGGGCGATAGCGGAGTCTGCCCAGGTATTGATGAACAAAGCCGACATTACACTGGATAGTATTAAGAGTGATCTTTCATTAAAAGCGCCTCTTGATAAGGCAATTCATCAGTTATACAGCACGGTTGATCCTTTTAATGAGGAGCTGGGCAAGCTGGTTGAACTCCAGCTGAGATTTGCAGATGAGCATGTTGGTACCCTGGAAAGTCTGGCCGTTGATTTTTCATTTGCCTTCCTCTCCATCACCGGGATTGCCCTGTTCGCTTTATCCGTGCTGGGGATCTGGATTTTTCGCGGGATCAGTCAACCGCTCACCGCTTTGCGCAGAGCACTTTACAAATTGCAGCATGAGCAGGATTTGACCGTCAACGTCCCCGTCATTCGGGAAGATGAATTGGGGCAAGTCGCACGGGCGCTGAATGATATGGTTAGCCATTTCCGCAGATTGATTGGCGAAATGGATGACGTGGCCGAACAGTTATCGACAGGCGCCGATGCACTGAACGAGCTGGGGCTAACCAGTGCAGAGCAAATGGCCCAGCAGCGTCTGGAGACAGATCAGAGCGCTGCGGCGATGAATGAGATGAGCGCAACGGTTAACGAAATCGCCCAGAATACAAATAGTGCTGCAATTGCCGCCCGTCAGGCTGAAAACAAGGCAGAAGAGGGGCAAGCGGTTGTCAAGGAGACCATTGGGAATATGGCTCTGCTCTCTGGTCAATTGCAAAATACATCCACTGTGCTGCAAAACCTGGCTATCGAAAGCAATAACATTACTCAGGTGATGGGGGTTATTCGCTCGATTGCCGAACAAACCAATTTACTGGCACTGAATGCGGCAATTGAAGCCGCCAGAGCGGGTGAGCAGGGGCGCGGTTTCGCGGTGGTGGCTGATGAAGTCCGGGTACTTGCTCAGCGCACCCAAAACTCTACCGGAGAAATCCAGAACACCGTCAATCGCCTGCAACAGAATGCAACTATGGCTGTTGATAGTATGAATATCGGATTATCTGAAGTGGAGAAGACGAATACCCTGATGCTGACGTGTGGTGTCTCTTTGGAAGAAATTGTGAGTGCGGTGGATGATCTGAATAATCTCAATGTGCAGGTCGCCGCTGCAGCCGAAGAGCAAAGCAAAGTCACCGAAGAGATGACGCGCAGCATGGTCAATATTGCCGATATCGCAGTACATACCTCGGACTCGGCAGCCCATGTATCGGCCAAGTGTCAGCGTCTTGATGAGATGGCCAAGTCAATGAGAGCACAGATTAATCATTTTAAATGGCGCTCACATGCCGCTTGATATAGTTCGATGACATTACCCCTAGGCCCCGAGAGTTCGGGGCCTTTTTGTATCATGTTGGTCGTACTGCACCTGCGTTGAAACATGTTATCGACTTCCATATATATGGGGAGATTAATTACCGGACTGATGAAGTGACGCTTTCCGAAAAATTGTGCATTTTTGACGGCAGCCGTCACCCTGGATGGCCATTTTTGCCGCAGTTCAACACATCAGAGCACCTTATCGCGGCAAGATGAGGTATCTTATGCCCCGATTTCATCCATTAAACGGATCCGAGACCCCATATGATCATCAAACCCAAGGTTCGCGGCTTTATCTGCACCACCACTCATCCGGTCGGTTGTGAAGCCAATGTTCGTCGCCAGATCGCTTATACCAAGGCCAAGGGCACCATCGAGAATGGTCCCCAAAAGGTGCTGGTGATCGGCGCTTCCACCGGTTATGGCCTGGCCTCCCGGATTGCGGCTGCCTTCGGTAGCGGCGCCGCCACCCTCGGCGTCTTCTTTGAAAAAGCGGGCACCGAGTCCAAGACCGGTACCGCTGGCTGGTACAACTCTGCCGCCTTCGACAAGGCAGCTAAAGAGGCGGGCCTCTACGCCAAGAGCGTCAACGGCGATGCCTTCTCCAACGAGTGCCGTGCCAAGGTGATCGAGCTTATCAAGCAGGATCTGGGTCAGATTGATCTGGTTGTCTACTCCCTGGCCTCTCCGGTGCGCAAGATGCCGGAAACCGGCGAAGTGGTGCGCTCTGCCCTCAAACCGATCGGTGAGGTCTACACCACCACCGCCATCGATACCAACAAGGATCAGATCATCACCGCCACCGTCGAGCCGGCTAACGAGGAAGAGATCCAGAACACCATCACAGTGATGGGCGGTCAGGATTGGGAGCTGTGGATGGCTGCCCTGCGTGATGCCGGTGTGCTGGCTGACGGCGCCAAGTCCGTGGCCTACTCCTACATCGGTACCGATCTGACCTGGCCAATCTACTGGCATGGCACTCTGGGCCGCGCCAAGGAAGATCTGGACCGCGCCGCCGCCGCCATCCGTAGCGATCTGGCTGCCAACGGCGGCACCGCTCACGTGGCCGTGCTCAAATCCGTGGTGACCCAGGCTTCTTCCGCCATTCCGGTGATGCCGCTCTATATCTCCATGGCCTTCAAGATCATGAAGGAGAAGGGCATTCACGAGGGCTGCATGGAGCAGGTGGATCGCATGATGCGCACCCGTCTCTACACCTCCGACATGGCGTTGGACGATCAGGCTCGCATCCGCATGGATGACTGGGAACTGCGCGAAGATGTGCAGCAGACCTGCCGCGACCTGTGGCCATCCATTACCAGCGAGAATCTTTCCGAGCTGACTGACTACACCGGCTACAAGCAGGAGTTCCTGCGCCTGTTCGGTTTCGGTCTGGATGAGGTCGATTACGATGCGGATGTAAATCCGGATGTGAAATTCGACGTGGTCGAGCTCTGAGTCTGACTCAAGTGAAAACAGGGCCCCGCGGGGCCCTGTTTTTTTGGCAAACATTCCGCTAATTTGCGGAATTTTATTATCAGCGATCACCTTTTTCCCATATCAAACCCGCTAGTCTTGCGCTGATCGGATCACAGACGGCATTGCCGAGGTACGGAAGCTATGACCACTCCAAACGAGGCGCCCAAGAAGCGCCAACTCCCCACAGTTTATACCCTGCTTTTCATCATCATCGCCCTGATGGCCGCCCTCACCTGGGTGCTGCCAGCGGGCAAATATGACTATGTCACCGCCAAGACCCAGCAGCCGGTGGCGGCAGCGGCCGTGGCCGATTACAGCGGCGACGAGCGGCTGTTGCCGGTGCCCGGCAGCTACACCGAACTCCCCTCCCACCCGCAGGGGGTGTTCGAAGTGCTCAAAGCTCCCATTCAGGGCTTTCACAAGGCGGCCGACGTGGCGCTGTTCGTGCTCATCATCGGTGGTTTTCTCGCGGTGACCATGCAAAGCGGTGCGCTCGATGCCGGGGTGGGGGCCATTGTGCGCGGCTTTGCCGGCCGTGAGCGGCTGCTTATTCCCGTACTGATCGCCCTGTTTGCCCTCGGCGGCTCCACTTTCGGCATGGCGGAGGAGACGGTAGCTTTCTGGGCGCTGATCGTGCCGGTGATGATGGCGGCGGGCTTCGATCGCATGGTGGCGGCGGGGATCATCCTGCTCGGCTCCGGGGTCGGGGTGCTCGCCTCTACCGTCAACCCGTTTGCCACCGGCATCGCCTCCGGTTTTGCCGGTATCCCCATCGGTGAGGGGATTGGCCTTAGGGTCATCCAGTGGCTGCTGCTGGTGATCTTCGCCTCCTGGTTCGTGATGCGCTACGCCAAGCAGGTGCAACAGGACAAATCCCGCTCTGTGCTGGCCGACATCACCTATGACGACGAGTTCTCCCAGATGAAGAGCGGCAACCTCGCCTTCACCGGCAAGCAGAAGCTCACCATGCTGGTCTTCTTCGGCACCTTCCTGCTGATGATCTATGCGGTGGTGCCCTGGTCCGATTTGGGGATCGACGTGCTGCCCACCTTTGGCTGGTGGTTTGACGAGCTATCCACCCTGTTCTTTAGCGCCTCCATCCTGATTGCGCTGATCAACCGGATGCCGGAATCCAACTATGTGGCCACCTTCCTGAGCGGCGCTCGGGATCTCATCGGGGTGGCACTGGTGGTTGCGGTGGCGCGCGGCATCTATGTGGTGATGGAGCAGGGCGTCATCATCGACACTATTTTGCACTGGGCCGAAGGGCTGGTGAGCGGGCTCTCCTCGTCGGTCTTCATCCTGATGGCCTATCTGGTGCACATCATCCTGAGCTTCTTTATCCCCTCCACCTCGGGGCTGGCGACTGTCTCCATGCCGCTGATGGGGCCGCTGGCGGACTTCTCCGGCATCTCCCGGGATCTGGTGATCACCGCCTATCAGTCCGCCTCCGGCTGGATCAACCTGTTCGCCCCTACCGCCGCCCATCTGGTGGCAGGTCTGGCGCTCGCCAAGATCCCCTACGATCGCTTTGTGCGCTGGGTGTTGCCCTTTATCATCGGTGTAGCCCTCATCACCATGGCTGTGCTGGTGGCAGGTGCCCTGCTGCACGGCTGATGGCACGGATACAACGACAGATAACAAAAAGGCTCCCGCGGGAGCCTTTTTCATGAGCTTTGCTTACTGCTTGTAGCCCTTGAGGAAGCGGGCGAGGCGGCCGATGGCATCTTCCAGCTCCTCTTCGCGGGGCAGGAACACCAGCCGGAAGTGATCCGGTGCCGGCCAGTTGAAGCCGGTGCCCTGTACCAGCAGCAGCTTTTCCTGTTGCAACAGGTCGAACACCATCTTCTGATCGTCGCGGATGTCATACACCTTGGGGTCGAGGCGCGGGAACATGTAGAGCGCCCCCTTGGGTTTGACGCAGGAGACCCCGGGGATCTCGTTCAAGAGCTCCCACGCCTTGTCCCGCTGCTTGCGCAGGCGACCGCCCGGCAGGATCAGCTCGTTGATGCTCTGATAGCCACCAAGGGCTGTCTGGATAGCGTGCTGCATCGGCACATTGGCACACAGCCGCATGGAGGCCAGCATCTCCAGTCCTTCGATATAACCGCGGGCACGGCCTTTGGGGCCGGTGATGACCATCCAGCCCTGACGGAAGCCGCAGGCGCGGTAGGCCTTGGAGAGGCCGTTGAAGGTCACCACCATCACATCGTCACACAGGGTGCAGACGCTGGTGTGGGAGATATCGTCGTAGAGGATCTTGTCGTAGATCTCGTCGGCGAAGATGATGAGGTTGTGCTGGCGGGCGATCTCGATCACCTCCAGCAGGAACTCGCTGCCGTAGACGGCGCCGGTCGGGTTGTTGGGGTTGATCAGCACCAGGCCGCGGGTGCGCGGGGTGATACGGGCGCGGATGTCGTCGAGATCCGGATACCAGTCAGCCCCTTCGTCGCAGCGATAGTGCACCGCATGGCCACCGGAGAGAGTGACGGCGGCGGTCCAGAGCGGGTAGTCGGGGGAGGGTACCAGCATCTCGTCGCCATTGTTGAGCAGCGCCTGCATCGCCATCACGATCAGCTCGCTGGCGCCATTGCCTATGTAGATGTCGTCGATATCGACCTTGCGCATCCCTTTTTGCTGGTAGTACTGCATCACCGCTTTACGGGCAGAGAACAGCCCCTTGGAGTCGCAGTAGCCTTGGCTCAGCGGCATGTTGAGGATGACATCCTTGATGATCTCTTCCGGCGCATCAAAGCCGAACGGGGCCGGGTTGCCGATGTTGAGCTTGAGAATGCGGTGGCCTTCGTCTTCGAGACGGCGAGCCTCTTTATGCACCGGGCCGCGGATGTCATAGCAGACATCGTCGAGCTTGTGCGACTTGTCGATTGTGAACATGGTGACAGTGATTCCTTCCCCACAGGGACGCGTTGGCGAAAAAGGCGATTTTTAGTATCAAATTTCTTTTCCCCTATTCTTCACAGAATTGAATGCTAGAACAATCCTCTTTTTAGAAGAATTCCCTGATTTTTAGCCCTAAAACAGGGTTGCTAGAGCGTTAAATTCAGCACGATCTTTGGTGCTAACCAAGGTTAACTAGTGAAACATGGGGAACGAATTAACAAAGCTGCCTGACTGTGTTGCAATATCCGGATCCTGTGGCACGATTGGCTTGTGTAAAAAATCGTCTTCGTCCCCCTTTTCGATGAGTTGAATGGCACTCATGGTGTCATCTTTATGTGGTTCGCTCATCGGTGTTCACTTCTGCGAGGTTTTCCCATGCAAGCACCCGTTCCAGGCCGCTATCGTCACTTCAAGGGGGGTTACTATCAAGTGCTTGCCCTGGCTCTGCATACCGAAACCCAGGAGCAGCTGGTCATTTATCAATCCGAGCAGGATGGTCAGGTCTATGCCCGTCCCGTCGCCATGTTTATGGAGTGGATTGAGCATCAGGGGCAGGTTGTCAGCCGTTTTGCCCCTGCAGGAGACTGACCACGCCTCCGTTTTTATCGTTCAAGGGATGAGCACTCGAGCTAAATGGTGTCACAAGTTGTCGCATGACGCCCTTGGGTATGAGATGTGCAGCCGGCTGTCTTAATGATAAATCCCTTATCTAATCAACAAATTGTGACGAATATCACATTCAGTGAGCCCTGCCTGCCGGGTTCGCAATCTGGGCTCACACTCCCATAATGCTGCGCTTGTTCAAGCATGGGCCCTTCTCGGGTCTTGTTCGGTGTTATCTCAAATGGGAGAAATAATGTGAAACCTGTTGCTGCTGAGTTTATGGGCACTTTCTGGCTGGTATTGGGCGGGTGCGGCAGTGCCGTGCTGGCTGCAGCCTTCCCTCACGTCGGGATTGGTCTGCTGGGGGTCTCGCTGGCTTTCGGTCTGACTGTGCTGACCATGGCGTTTGCCATCGGCCATATCTCCGGTTGCCACCTCAATCCGGCCGTGACCGTCGGTTTGTGGGCGGGTGGTCGTTTTCCGGCATCCGGTGTACTGCCTTATATCGTGGCGCAAGTGTTGGGTGGCATTGCCGCCGCTGCCGTGCTTTACGTGATTGCCAGCGGTCAGGCCGGGTTTGATCTCTCTGCCGGTTTTGCTTCCAACGGCTACGGTGAGCACTCTCCGGGTGGTTACAGTCTGACTGCCGCACTCGTATGCGAAATGGTGATGACCGGTTTCTTCCTGTTCGTCATCATGGGCGCCACCGATAGCCGTGCGCCTGCCGGTTTCGCGCCGATCGCCATCGGTCTGTGCCTGACCCTGATCCACCTCGTCAGCATTCCGGTGACCAATACCTCGGTCAACCCGGCCCGCAGTACCGGTGTTGCGCTGTTTGTCGGTGACTGGGCTATCAGCCAGCTGTGGCTGTTCTGGGTTGCCCCGATTGTCGGTGCCATTCTGGGTGCGCTGGCTTATCGCCTGGTGGCGACTGAGCAGAAGTAATCATTTGCGAAACAAAGTGTGGTATCGACACGCCTGCGGGCGTGTTTTTTGTTTCTGGAGGGGCGAGAAAAGAGCATTAACCGAGGCTAACCTCAGAGCCCTTTGGCCTGCAGCATCTCTTTGTAGCGCAGGTGGAGGAGCTGGACGCGCTCCACATAGGCACGGGTTTCCGCATAGGGCGGGATACCGCCATGTTTTTGTACGGCGCCCGCGCCTGCGTTGTAGGCCGCGGTCGCCAGCGCCACGTTGCCGTCATACTGCTTGAGCAGTCCCGCCAGGTATTTCACCCCGCCGAAGATATTCTGCTCCGCCAGCAAGGCATTGCCGACCCCCAGCTCCCGCGCTGTGGCGGGCATCAGCTGGGTCAGCCCCATCGCCCCCTTGCGGGAGACCGCCAGTGGATTGAAAGCCGATTCGGCGTGAATGAGCGCCCGGATCAGCGCCGGCTCAACCTGATAGGTCTTTGCTGCTGCTTTGATGGTGCTGGCATAGTCATAGAGAAACAGTCCTGTGGTCTGCCAGTTGACGCTGGATTTGGGGTCGCAGGCGAAGCAGTCGTTGAACAGCAGCAGTTCGTAATGGCCCTGTTCGGGCGCCATGTCGGAGTAGCGAACCACCCCGTTTTGCTGCACCGATTTATAGACCTGGATCTGCTTCTTGCCGTTGGTGGCGACTGCCGCTGTTTGAGCGGTGTCGGGTTGTGAGGAAGGAGTGGCATCTTTGCTCGGACGCAAGGGGGAGGGAGCGGCGGTCAGGAAGATCACCTCCGCGGGGGGGGGAGTCTGGCTCCATCCGATCAGGGGGATCAACAACATATGGCCTGCCAGCATCCATGCTTTCAACCCTGATACTCCTTCTTGTGATGACCATGTTGAGTAAAGCATCATGACGAGGGCAGAACAAGCGGCCAACAGGGGGCAAATGATCCGATTCGGTGACCGGGATCAAAGTATCCGCCGCAATAAAGGATTGTCATCATAAAGCACGGTTTTGGCAGTCAGGCGGTGGGTCATGGCTTCTTCCACCGGGTAAGCAAGCTGCCCATGACGTCCGCTTTTTTGTTGACGAAAGGCATGCTATCGTGCTGGCGTCATGTGGTCGGATTAGCGCACCGTATCTGGCACTAATAACTGATTATCAAAGGATTTGTCTGTGACAAGCAAGCTGGCGATGGAACTCACTTTCGAAGAGTACTGCGACGCCGACCTCTCCCTTATCAGGGACTATTACGAGACGACGTTTTCCCACTATGTGCCGGACTTGGCCGAGCGGATCTTTGTCGTACGTGATGCTCACTGGCTGGTGGGGGCGGTTCGGTTGCGGGACGAGGAGGAGTTTTACCATCTGTGCGGCTTTCGCCTGTTGCCCCACTACCAGTCGCTGGGATTGGGGTCACGGCTGCTGCAGCACGCCTGTCACGGTCTGTTGGACAAACCTGTGGTCTGTCAGGCGCTGCCCTTCGAGAAGCCTTTCTATCTCAAGGCCGGGTTTGCCGATATGCCCCTCAATCAATTGAGCGGGTCGCTTTTCTCCCTCTACGAGCGGCAGCAGCAGCAGGGTTATCAGGTGGAGCTGCTGGTACGGGATACCACCCAGCCCCTCCTGAATTGAGCGGTTTAGCGGGGTTTGGTCAGTAGGTGGATCTTGCCTAGTGACAGCTCCAGCCCCAGCAGATTCTCCTTCAGCCAGGCCTGATCCGGATCCTTGTCATTGAGTTTGTAGACCGGTTTGGTCTCGAGCCGCTTCTCCATGCTCTGCAGCAGCATGTTGAGCATCAGCCCGAACTTCTTCTCGGCCGCTTCCGGCTCCAGCTTGTACTCCACCAGCTTCATGTTATCGAGAAACAGCGCGCTCTGACTCTTGTCATAGCGGGGCCTCGCCTCATAGGTCATCTGCAGGCGGGCGTCATATTCGGTATTGTCTGGCAGGGCGATTTTGAGCTTGCCCTTGCCATAGACCCGGGCGGTATCGGGGCGTTGGCGACCGATCTGGACGTCGCTCTGCTCAAGCGTCACATGGGCCTTGATGATGCCCGGCAGCTCCAGCTGTTTGTCGACTTGCACCTGAGATTGCAGGTACTGGTTTATCTGTTGCTCATTGATGTCATATGAGCCTTGGCCTAGCATGGCCAGGCTGAGCAGCATAGATTGCAGGATCATGCGTGCGACCTGATAGAATGGATTTGCCTTACAGCATACCATCCCGGCCGGTTGGGGTCTGCCCACCGCGCTGTTTGTCGATTAGAAGGAGCCCCCGTTGTTTAACGGTCTGGAACACGATCTTCAACTGCTGTTTTCCCGTTTTCTGGGTTGGCTGCTACTGCTTTTTCATACCGTGATTGTCACCGGTGTGTCGTTTCGGGTGGTGATGAAACGCCGTCCCATCGGGGTGTCGCTGGCCTGGCTGGCGCTGATCTATGCCATTCCGTTTGCCGGGGTGGGCTTCTATGTGCTGTTTGGTGAAATAAAGCTGGGGCGCCGTCGTGCCGAGCGCGCCCAGGCCATGTATCGCCCTTATGCGATCTGGATCCGCCAACTGGCCCGTCTGTTCCCGCAGCACTGCTGCGAAGTGGGTGCCAAGGCACAGCCGCTGCACGATCTCATCCAGGGACGGCTCGCCATGCCGATGCTCTCCGGCAACCGCATGACCTTGCTCAACAAGCCGGACTGGATCTTGCGCGAGATTGCCCAGGATATCCGTCGCTCGACGCTCTCCTGCTATCTGGAGTTCTACATCTGGCATCCGGGCGGCGATGCCGACGAGGTGTGCGAGGCGCTGATTGAAGTGGCGCAACGCGGCGTGGATTGTCGCTTGCTGCTCGATTCGGTGGGCAGCAAGCAGTTCTTCCGCTCCCACTGGCCCAAAAAGCTGCGCAAGGCGGGGGTCAAGCTGGTGGAGGTGCTGCCGGTCGGCGCCTGGCGCATTCTGTTCCAGCGTCAGGATCTGCGGATGCACCGCAAGCTGGTGGTGATTGATGACAGGGTGGGTTACACCGGCTCCATGAACATGGTGGATCCCCGTTTCTTCAAGCAGGATGCAGGGGTCGGCCAGTGGGTCGACATCATGATCCGGGTGCAGGGGCCCATGGTGCCGCTGATGTGGTCGATCTTTGTCTGGGACTGGGAGATGGAGACCGGCGAGCGGCTGCTCGACAGTCTGCAGCATGAGCCGGAGGCCTGGCCCCAGACCAACTACCGCGCCCAGCTGATCCCGTCCGGCCCCTTCGTCGGCGGCGACTGCATCCAGCAGAGCCTGCTGCTGGCCATCTATCAGGCCCGCAGCCATCTGGTGCTGACGACCCCTTACTTTGTACCCGACGATCCGCTGGCGGCCGCACTCAGTTCGGCGGCGGCGCGCGGGGTGCAGGTGCAGCTGGTGTTGCCGGCACGCAATGACTCCATCATGGCCAATTACGCCTGCAACGCCTTTATGGAGGAGCTGCTGGCGGCCGGGGTGGAGATCTACCGCTACGATGCCGGTCTGCTCCATACCAAGAGCGTGCTGGTGGATGATGACTTCGCTCTGGTGGGGACGGTCAATCTGGATCGGCGCAGCCTCTGGCTCAACTTCGAAGTGACCCTGTTGGTGGATAACCCCTCGTTCGTGGCCCAGATGACCCGGCTGGTACAAAGCTATATGGCGGAAGCCACCCCGATGACCCTGGCCCAATGGCAGGCCCGCCCCTGGTACAAGAAGGCGATGGAGAACATCTTCTATCTCTTCAGCCCCTTGCTGTGATGTTGTGGCGAGCCGCAAGAAAGTGGACTCGCCATCTGATTGGACTTGCCTAGCCCCGAGTCCGCCCCGTAGAGTGCAGTGACAACTCCCTGGAGACACATGGATATATGAAAAAGATAGTGGCCCTCGCCGTGGGTGCGGCACTGGTAGGTGGTGGTCTGGCTGCGTGCTGGTACACGGGCAACAGCTTCGACAACATCATGGCGGAGCAGATCGCCAAGGTAGAGCAAGAGACCGGTATCGACATGCAGTGGCAGCCGGGTAGCAGCAACCTCTTCACCCGTGACGGGATCCTGAAGGTCGTGGTGACGCCGGAGGAGCTGGCTGCCATTGACAGCGAGCTGGAGGGCAGTCAGCCCATCGAGTTGCAACTGGTGGTCAAGAGCCAGATCCTGCCGCTCTACATCAAGAGCCACTTCCTGCTCGATACCCATAATGGCACTCTGGCGCCAGTCTTTACCGCACTGGGCATGGAGCAGTGGGAACTCGGTCTGGAGTCGGTCACCAGTCTCTGGACCCAGGGTAACAGCAGCCGTTTCTGGGCCAATGAATTCAAGATCAAACAGGGGCTGGACGAGTTCAGCTTCCTGCCCCTGAGCGGCGAGTTCCACGGCAATCTGGAGGGGAATGGTCACCTCACCATGACCTGGCAGGGGATGACGGTTCACGAAGAGCAGAGCAAGATGGACTTGGTGCTGGCCGATCTGAAAGGGAGTGCCGACATTGCCGAGATCAGCGGTGTGCTCCTCTCGCCCCAGAGCGAGATGACCCTCTCGGCCCTCACGGTACAACTGCCTGACAGCGTCAAGGTCGCCCTGCAGGGGATGACAACCGAGACTCAGTTGACCGGCGATGATGCCCAGACCCTCTCCAGCAGTTATCAGATGAAAATTGCCAAGCTGGATCTGGAGAACGAGACCGACACCCTGGCGGTGACCGACAGCAAGTTGGCGCTCAACCTCAACGGTCTGGATCTGGAAGGGTATCAGGGGCTGCAGGCCGCCGGTGGCAAGGGGGTTGAAGATGCCGCCATCCAGCAGGCGCTGGACAAGATGCTCAAACGTGGCGCGACCCTTGAACTGGCCGATCTCAGCGCCAAGCTCAACGGTGAGGCGGTGACCATGAAGGGGGACGTGAAGCTGGCCTCCACCTCGCTGGAGCAGCTGTTCAACAGCGACGCGGGCATGCAGGCCCTCTCCGGCATGCTGCATGCCAGCCTCAGCGACAAGCTGGGCAAGGCGGTGCCGCAACTGGCCCCCATGCTCGATCAGCTGACCCTGATGGGTTATCTGAAGGCCGACAAGCAAGCGCTGACCTCCGAGCTGAAGCTGGAGAAGGGCGCGGTGACGGTAAACGATCTGCCGCTCTGACACTCGGCGCAGAAACAACAACGGCTCCCGCGGGAGCCGTTGTTGTTTCTGGCGTTGGCATACGGGCCGTGTGGGCGAATTACTTGAAGACCACCGTCTTGTTGCCGTAGACGAACACTCGCTCGTTCAGTACCAGCTCCAGCGCGCGGCTCAGTACCGATTTCTCCACATCCCGACCCGCCTTGGCCATGTCGTCCGCACTGAAGGCATGACCGACGTGGATCACGTCCTGTTCGACGATGGGGCCTTCATCCAGATCGTCGGTCACGAAGTGGGCGGTGGCGCCGATCAGCTTGACGCCGCGATCAAACGCCTGCCGGTAGGGGCGGGCACCGATGAAGGCGGGCAGGAAGGAGTGGTGGATGTTGAGGATCTTGCGCGGGTAGGCCTCGACGAAGCTCGGGGTCAGCACCCGCATGTACTTGGCCAGGATCACATAGTCAGGCTCATAGCTGTCGATGATGGCGCGAACCTGCTCCTCATGCTCTGTCCGGCTCAGACCCTCGTGACTGACGGTGTGGAACGGGATATCGAACTTGCCGGTGAGCTCGGCCAGGGTGTCGTAGTTGCCGATCACCGCGACGATATCCATATCCAGCGCGCCCGCGTAGTTCTTCATCAGAATATCGCCGAGGCAGTGGGTCTCTTTGGTCACCAGAATGACGATGCGCTTCTTGCCCGCCTTGACCAGACGGCGCTGGGCGCCGGTGGGCAGGGCATCATCCAGATCCGCCAGCAGGGTCTCGTCGTTGAAGCGCCCCTCCAGCTCGGTACGCATAAAGAAGCGGCCATTCTCGTGATCCACAAACTCATCGTTCTTGATGATGTTGAGCTGGTGCTTGTAGCAAATGTTGGTGATCTTGGCGATGAGCCCTTTGGCATCCGGGCAATCCGTGAGCAGTATTTTCTTTTCCATCTCTGTCATTTTCCGTTTGTGGTGTTGGCGCTGCTGTCTGCGCCGGCAGCGTTGTTCAGGCTCTCTTTTCGGGCCCTGTTTTTTTGTTTCGGGAACTATGCCATAAACCGATCCGCGCCATAAAGAAATTCGCCAGTCATGGCCTCTCGTGCTGGCGAGCGGGCCGCAGAGCGGGATCCCGGGCGCAATGTTGAAACGCTTTTCAGCCTGCGGGGGATTTTGGCTGGTATCTGCAACCGTTTTTCTTTAGGCTGTCTGCGCTTATTCTCAGGGCGGGGTGCAATTCCCCACCGGCGGTATCCCGATTGACTCGGGGAGCCCGCGAGCGCCCGACTTGGCTGATTGCCAGGTCGGGGTCAGCAGATCCGGTGAGATGCCGGAGCCGACGGTCATAGTCCGGATGAAAGAGGATAAGACAGACCTTGCCGTTTTGGCCCTTGTGGGCTGGCCGCTGCATGCCCGTCTCTGTCTGCCTTTCCATGCCCTGATTCTGGTCCTTGTCTTGTTTAGGAGTTTTACCATGAATCAGTCTCTACTCAGTGAATTCGGTGATCCCGTTGCCCGTGTCGAAGCGGCGCTGTCTGCCTTGCGTGCCGGAGGCGGCGTACTGGTGGCCGACGATGAAGATCGGGAGAACGAGGGCGACCTCATTTTCGCCGCCGAATCCATGACCAATGAACAGATGGCGCTGATGATCCGCGATTGCTCCGGTATCGTCTGCCTCTGCCTGCCCGACGAGCGGGTTCGCCAGCTCGAACTGCCGATGATGGTGGAGGCCAACTCCAGCCACTACCAGACCGCCTTTACTGTGACCATCGAAGCGGCGCAGGGGGTCACGACCGGTGTCTCGGCTGCTGATCGCATCACCACCATCCGCGCGGCTATCGCTGACGGCGCCAAACCGGGCGATCTGCACCGCCCGGGTCATGTTTTCCCGCTGCGGGCGCGAACCGGTGGGGTGCTTACCCGCCGTGGTCATACCGAAGCGACGGTCGATCTGATGCAGCTGGCTGGCCTCAAACCGTTTGGTGTGTTGTGTGAATTGACCAAAGAAGATGGCTCGATGGCTCGTCTGCCAGACCTGGTTGCGTTCGGTCGCAAGCACCAGATGCCGGTGCTGACCATCGAGGATCTGGTGCAATATCGTCAATTGTTGTCAGAACGTACAGCCTGAGCCTCATACGAAATTGTAATAAGGCAAAAATTTGGTTAACCTTTGTCCGTGCCCCCACCACACGGCACTCATTTTTTAGACGAATCTGGACAAAAACTGTTCATTCAAAAAAAAATGAGGGTTTTAATGCATTTATCTGTGGTGGGGACTATGCAAAGTAGGATTTTTTTGTGCCATAATCACGCCGCTTGCTAAACGTCTGGCGAGTTCAAGGGAGCTTTAAAAATGAAAAAATTGTTGTTGGTAGGTGTTGTTGGTCTGTCCGCTCTGCTGGGCGGTTGTGCAAACACCAGCGAACTGGAAACTTCCGTTCAGAATCTGTCTAACAAAGTTGACCAACTGGCTCAAGATGTTAGCGCAGTTCGTGCTGATCAGTCCAAAATCGCTGCTGATGTTGCCGAAGCCAAGCAAGAAGCTATGCGTGCTAACCAGCGCATCGACAACATGGCTACTTCCTACAAGAAGTAATCCATGCGAAAAAAATGGCGCAGTTTTGCGCCATTTTTTTTTGCCTGAAATTCACCGTATCTCCACTATTCCCACAGTACCTTTTTCGTACTTGACCCATGAGGTCATGCCGGTCTCCCGGCACTCCCCCATCATTACCAGCCAGTTCGATTCCGATCAGTAGAGCAGACTATAGAGTTTGCGACGGTAGCTCTGCGCCGCCGGTGTGCTGCCCATGGTCGCCAGAATATCGAGATAGGTCTTTCTGGCATCGCCGAATGCCAAATCCCGCTTGAGGATCTCCAGCAGCAGTCCCAACGCCTCTTCCTGACGACCAGCTTGGTTGTATTGCACCGCCAGCTCCTGAGTCAGGGCAAAATCATCAGACTGTTCTGCATGACGGGCTTCCAGCGCGCGCAGCTCCGGGCTGTCTGCCGCTTGTAGGGCCAGCGCCAGCCGTGAGCTCAGGGTATGGAAGTGGCCATCCTGCGCCGCCATCGGGATGGTGCCGAGGCGCTCCTGCGCTTCCTCCAGCAGGTTGAGGTCGAGCGCAGCTTGAATGAGCCACAGGCTGATGTCGTGGCGTTCAGGAGCCAGCTGGTGTGCCTTGGTCAGATGGGCATAGGCGGTGCTGGGCTGCTCGTCAGCCAGTGCTTGTTGCCCCTTGGCCAGCAACTCTTCCTCTTCTTTGGGGGCGAAGGCGGCGAAATACTGGCGCAGGCTGGCTTCATCCTGCGGCCCTTCGATGATCCCCTGTTCGTCAGGGCGACCCTGATGGAACAGAACCAGCGCCGGCAGGGCGCGCAGACCAAGCTGACTGGCCAGCGGCTGCAGCTGGGGATCGTTCATATCCACCTTGGCCAGGGTGACCTGCTCATTGGCGGGCCCAACCAGTGATTCGATCAGCGGTGTCATCCCCTGGCACTCCGGCATCTGCGGAGCATGGAAATAGATGACGACCGGCTTCTTCATGGACGCATCGATAAGTTCTGCGTGAAAATTCTGGGGAGTAATGTCGACGATCATGAGTTGGACTCTTCAGAAAGGGTGTTAAGTAACATGGGGTTAAGCGAGTGGCAATTCAAGCGCTCATCCAGCCGGTAAAAGGTCACGGGGGCTGCCGTCGCCGCGAGACTGAGCCAGCCGCTGGCAAAGGGCCAATCCTGTATCTGATAAGCAGTGTCATCGAGCCGGTTGTCGAGTCGCCATCCTTCCTCCGGGAGAAACCTTACCTTCTCCAGCCCCGCCGCTATGCCGCCACCGTGGGCTTTCAGTACCGCCTCCTTGCGCGACCAGAGCCGGTAGAAGGCGCTCTCCTGCTCTTGGGCAGGCAGTGCGCAGAGCCACTCATATTCACTCTGTGCATAAAACCGGCGGGCCAGGGGGAGGGGATGATGCCGCCGTTTGCCCAGTTCGATATCCACCCCAAGCGGTCCATGCGGGCAGAACGCCAACACCAGCCAGCTGCCACTGTGGCTCAGATTGAACTGCCAAGCATCATCATGTAGTCGGGGCTTGCCGTGGGGGCCGTTGCAAAATTGCAGCCTGGCGGCGGGTTGTTGCAGCCGCTCGGCCAATAGCTGGCGCAGCAGGGCGCGGCTCACCAGATATTCCTGACGCCGTTCAGAATGGGTCATGGCTTGCCAGATATGTTGCTCATCGGTTGACAGCCATTCAGGCAATTGAGCAAGCAGCTCCTGGCATACCCTGGCCGGTTTTAACAAAAAAAGATCGGTTTCGATCATGGTTTTTCACTTTAAAAAGGTGCTGAAGCAGGGATAAAAGCCAGTTATCTATGAGGCTCAAGGCTCTTTTTGCGATTGTATATTGTTTGTGCATGATCACATTAATTATGAAAAATCGTGCATTTCCTTGCAAAAATGTGAGCTTGATAGGGATTTTCACTTGCCTCGATAGAATTCTTGGATATAGTCGGGTGCTGTTGCCTTATAAATTGCCCTTTGGGGCCGTATTTTAACAAGATTTACTATTTAGCGGGGATAAAGGATTGCGCCACCTGATGCTACTGCTGGTCGTGCTCGGAATGGTGGGTTGTGCCTCGGCACCCCAACCCGAGGTCGCGAGCAAGATCGAAGTTTCCATGGTCGAACCTGTCATCGAACCGGAAGCTTCCCAGACACCCGATGTGAATGAAATCCTGACTGTATATAAAGAGTGGCGTGGCGTTCCGTACCGGATGGGTGGCAGCAGCCAGCGCGGTATCGACTGTTCCGCCTTTGCCCGTGAAGTGTTCCGCAATGCCGTCGGTATCGAATTACCCCGCGATACCCGCTCCCAAGTCCATGAAGGGACGCGCGTTTCCAAGCAGGATCTGGTCGAGGGTGACCTGGTCTTCTTCAAAATCAATCGTCGTCTCAACCACGTTGGTATCTATGTCGGCAATGGTGAATTCATCCACGCCTCGACTCGCGCCGGTGTGACACGCTCCAAGCTGGATAGCCAATATTGGCGCAACAAGTTCTGGCAAGCTCGCCGGATCGATATCTGAGTCAGGCTGGACAAACGGCTCGCAGTACGGACTGTTTTTCCAACCTCACTTGAACCGGGCTCGATAGCCCGGTTTTTTATTGCCGTCGTTTAGACTTTCCCGAGTCAAATCACTATAGTGTGGGCCCGTTTTCTTCGGCAGGCTCAGCATGAAACCCCGCATCCCATCAGCCGGTGGCCCCAAGTCGGGCGACCGTAAATCCGGACTTCACTCCCGTAATCGCCATCAGGCGGGTTACGACTTTGAGGCGCTTTGCCTGCGAACTCCCGAGTTGGCCGCTCATGTCTTTATCAATGACTACGGCACCCGCACCATCGATTTTGCCGATCCCTATGCAGTGAAGACTCTCAATCGCGCCCTGCTGGCCCATCACTACGGGATTGCCCACTGGGACTTGCCTGCCGGTTACCTCTGCCCACCCATCCCGGGACGGGTGGACTACCTGCACTGGGCGGCCGACCTGCTGGCCGAGAGCGCAGGCGAGCTCCCTACCGGCAAGGGGGTGAGGGTGCTGGATATCGGGGTGGGGGCAAACTGCATCTATCCGCTGCTGGGTGCCCGCGAATATGGCTGGCGTTTTGTGGGATCGGATATCGATCCGGTCTCGGTCAAGGCGGCCACCCTGCTGGCCAGGAGCAACGGACTCGGCAACCAGATTGATTGCCGTTTGCAGGGCAACCCCAACCATGTGTTTCGCGGCATCATCGGGCCGAAGGAGCGCTTCACCCTGACGCTGTGCAATCCGCCGTTCCATGCATCGCTGGAAGAGGCGAGCAAGGGAACGGAGCGCAAGCTGCGCAATCTGGGCAAGGAGGTGACAGGCGCCCCTGTGCTCAACTTCGGCGGCCAAAAGGCCGAGCTCTGGTGCGAAGGGGGCGAGGCGGCGTTTCTGGCCAACATGATTGCCCAGAGCAAGGAGTTTGCCACTCAGTGCCTCTGGTTCAGCTCGCTGGTGTCGAAAAAAGAGAACCTGCCGGGGGCGAAAAAGGCGTTGAGCCGGGTGGGTGCGCGTCAAGTACGGGTGATCGACATGGCGCAGGGCAACAAGGTGAGCCGGATCCTCGCCTGGTCCTTCCTGGATGAAGAGGGATTGCGTCGCGGCTGGTCGAGCGCGCGCTGAGTCCCAACCACAAGGCCCGACGAGGGCCTTTTTTCATAACGACCCCGATGAATTTCCCCTGCTGGCGGCATCTTTGGCAATCGATTTCCTCATTGGCAGATCGTGCTGGTTTACATGGTCTAAGTAGTTACTTCCGCCTTGGTACAGGTGTACGCCGAGATTTTTTTGCACTTACAGCTGAAACTTTAATAAAATAGGACTGGTTAGACCTCTTTACAGGCATAGAATCAAATAGGGATCGGTAGATGAAAGTTGTCGATTTTCTGAAGCGCAAGCGCGAAATTCTGGCGCAGCACCCCTTTGAGCTCAAGGATTGGCTCTCTCCGGCGATCCGCGACTACTGGCGTGAGTTTCAGCAAAAGGCACATCTTCATCCTTTGCTGGGGCGTGTGCTGGACTTGCAAGCCGAGTCCCAGAGCGAGCAGCAACAGGATGCAGCAACCGTGGCACAAGTAGCCAACGGTCAGCCTGCCGTGGCTCAGGAACCCGCAGTTGAGCTGGGGGCCGAGGCGGCCGAGCTCTATGCCGCCCTGCAGGCCCGCATCGGTGAAGAGACCCACGTCGGCGAGTGGCTGCACGTCAGCCAGCAGATGATCGATCAGTTTGCTGCAGTGACCGGGGATCACCAGTGGATCCACACCGATCCGGAGCGTGCGGCCGCCGAGTCGCCTTTCAAGACCACCATCGCCCACGGATTCCTGACCCTGGCGCTGCTGCCGCAGTTGACCGGCTCGGTCGATGAGGCCACCCCCGAGTTCCCGACCGCCCGCATGGTGGTGAACTTCGGGCTGGATCAGGTACGTTTCCCGTACCCCATCAAGGTGGACAGCAACATCCGCGCCCGCACCAAGCTGGCCCGGGTCACCCCCATCAAGGGTGGGCTGGAGCTGCTCAAAGAGATCAAGGTGGAGATCGAAGGGATCCGCCGCCCGGGTTGCGTCATCGAGTCGGTGACCCGCATCTACTTCTGAGCCCCCTCATCGGCATGAATGGTGAAACGGGCCCGCTGTCGTGTGCAACGAACAGCGGGCCCGTTTTTTGCCTGTTTGTTGCAAGGGTTGAGGCGTCAGCCATAGCGCGCCGACCCCAGCTTGATATGACTCACAAAACGGTGCGCCGTGCAGTTAGCCAGCTCTCATTTTGGCGAGTTGGCCGCGTGAGGCGATAGCATGTTATGCCACTATTGGCTTCTTACTCCCGATCCTGGAGACAATAGTGCCCATCAATAATAAGATTATTCTGCCACTGCTGCTGAGCCTCGCCATCCTGCTGATCCCGACCCACTGGATCCCGCTGGAGGGGATCACCGTCATCGAGCAGCGGGTCGTGGCTATTTTCGTGCTGGCCGCCCTCTGCTGGATCCTGGAGCCCATCCCTATCTTCGCCACCTCGGTGCTGATCATCGTGCTGGAGCTGCTGCTGCTCTCCGACAAGGGGCTCTGGTTCATGACTGCCGACAAGGCCGAACCGGGGTTTGGTGAGTTGCTCAAGTCGACTGAAGTGATGGCGACCTTTGCCTCGCCGGTCATCATGCTGTTTCTTGGTGGTTTTTTCCTCGCTATTGCGGCGACCAAATACCATCTGGACGTCAATCTGGCGCGGGTGTTGCTGCGCCCGTTTGGTCAGGATCCCCGGATCGTCATGCTGGGGCTGATGTTGATCACCGCCACCTTCTCCATGTTCATGAGCAATACCGCCACCACCGCCATGATGCTGGCCATCCTTACCCCAGTGCTGGCGGCGTTCCCCGACAAGGACCCGGCCAAAATCGGCTTTGTGCTGGCCATTCCGCTGGCGGCCAACCTCGGCGGGATCGGCACTCCCATCGGCACTCCGCCCAACGCGGTGGCCCTCAAATACCTGACCGGCGAGCATGCCATCTCGTTCGGTCAGTGGATGGGATTTGCGGTGCCCTTTGTGGTATTGCTGTTGCTGCTAGGTTGGTTTCTGCTGGGGCGCTTCTTCCCGAGCACCCTCAAGCGGATGGATCTCAAGATTGAGGGGCGCTTTATGCAGACCCCTCGCGCCTGGGTGGTCTACCTCACTTTTATCACCACCATAGTGCTCTGGCTACTGGGGGATCTGCACGGCATGAGCTCCTACGTGGTCGCCATGATCCCGGTGGCGGTGTTCCTGACCACCGGCATCATCACCAAGGACGATCTGCACAAGATCTCCCTCGACGTGCTCTGGCTGGTCTCGGGCGGTATCGCGTTGGGGTTGGCGCTGGAGGACTCAGGTCTGGCCGAGCGGCTCATCACCCATATTCCGTTCCACGAGTACTCTACGCTGGCGGTGCTGGTCGGCGCCTGCCTGCTGGCGGTGGTGATGGCCAACTTCATGTCCAACACCGCGACCGCCAACCTGCTGCTGCCACTGGTGGCAGCACTGGCGGTCAGCATGCCGGAGCTGGCCGAGTGGGGTGGCAGTCACACCCTGATCCTGGCGGTCACCATTTCGGTTTCGCTCGGGATGTCGTTGCCCATCAGTACTCCCCCCAATGCGCTGGCCCACGCCACCGGTCTGGTTGAGAGCCACCAGATGGTGCGTATCGGCGTCATCATGGGATTGGTCGGTACCCTGTTGGCGATGGTATGGATCTACCAGATTGCCGCTTGGGGACTGATCTGAGCGTACGGCCGGTTTCTCATCTGTTGCCTGCTCCATCATCGGAGAAGTGCCATGGCAGGTGATGACCAAAACAGAAAGAGGAGCCAACTTGGCTCCTCTTTCTGTTTGCAGTTGACTCAGAAACTGGCGCCCAGATTGAGCAGGTGCCTGAATTCGGTCTCTTTGTACTTTTGCTCGAGACCGACGAAATGGACTTCGCCATCTTCCCACTCCATCTCGCTCGACCAGGAGAGGCGCAGGTGGTCGTTGAAGTAGTAGCGCAAGCCCACGCTGCCGGTCACATCTCGATTCAGAGTGATATAGGGTGAGGGTTGATCCAGATAGAGCAGATAGCGCCCCTGACTGAACAGCTCCAGTTTTTCCCGCCATATCGGGATGGGTTGGCGATAATCCCAGTTCATGCTGGCAAAGGGGTAGTCGATGATCCGGTTGCCTTTGAAGAGCAACCCAATCCCGCTCTCTTCTCTGAAGTAGGCCTTGCGCAGACCCCCTTGCGCCACGAACTCCAGCCGACGGCGCTTCTCGTTCCAGAAGCGGTAACCCGGCCCGGTACCATAGTCGAGGCTGAGGTAGTTGCTTTCCAGCATGTCATATTCGGCATTGAGCGAGCTGCGCACAAACCACTGCTGATCGAAAAAGTAGTCAATGGTCGGGTTCAGTTTGTAGTCGTGGTTATCGGTGACGCTGTCAGACGTTTCGTAGGAGTACTCTCCGGAGAAGCTGTAGCGCCAGTCCAGATTGGCCAACTCGGTCTTGCCCTTGAAGTTGACGTTGTTGGTGTGCTTGTCCTTGTGTTTGAGCTTGATGTTGAGATCGCCACTACCGGTCCAGAGCCAGGCCTTGCGTTCATCCTGCTCATCCTTGAACAGGGTGAATCCACCTTTGGCGGTCGCCTTGGGTTTATCCTGATGCTCTAGTCGCCAGCGCTTGATGGCATCCCGCTTGACGGTAACGGCACCGGTATAGGGCAAAGAGATGCGTACCGACTCATCGCCTATCTCTTCGATGGTACCGGTCAGACGATCGCCATTGTTCATCCAGAGGATGTCTTTTGCCCACAGGGGATGGCAGATCACCATGAGTATGAGAGGCAGGTATTTCATGAGGTAAGGTGACTCCGGTGCGACTCGGGCGCTGGTGACTTAGCCACTGACAAGTTGGCTGCTGATGGGGCGGGGCAGGCCGTTTTTGCTCTCCAGCGCCGCCGTCACCTCATCCTGCATCACGTCAGGTGCGCTGATAAAGCTCTCTATGGCCGGTGATAACATCAGCGGGGCGCCATTTTCAAGCTCCTCTTCGGTGCGAGAGAGCGGGGAGTGTACCTCCAGCCAGCGCCGACCATCCGGTTCGATGGCTACCTTGACCGGTTGATTGATGACCCGCACCGGTGTGCCGATCGGCACAATCTTGAACAGGGCCTCGATATCGTCAGGTCGCAGCCGGATGCAGCCTGCACTTACCCGCAGGCCAACGCCAAAATCCTTGTTGGTGCCGTGGATCAGGTAGTCGCGCTTGCCATAGCCAAGGCGCATGGCGAACTTGCCAAGGGGATTCTCCGGGCCGGGGGGCACCACGGCGGGCAGGGTGATCCCTTTTTGCTCCAGCCAGGATTTGCGCACCATGGGGCCGGGCACCCAGGTCGGGTTGGGATTCTTCTCGATGACGGTGGTGGTCATCTCCGGAGTCTCGCGGCCGATATCGCCAATTCCGATGGGCAGCACGATGACCTCGCTCTTCCCTTTGGGGAAGTAGTAGAGACGCAGTTCGGGCAGATTGATGACGATCCCCTCGCGCGGCACATCAGGCAGCAGCATTTGGGTGGGCAGCGTCAAGCGGGTTCCCGGCTTGGGTAAATAGGGGTCTACACCCGGATTTGCTTCAAGCAGCGCCAAAAATCCAATTTGCGTATTTTTTCCAACCAGTTCCAGATGTTCATTCTGCTGGATGATGTAATCCTCCAGCTCACCGATGAGGCGACTCCCGGCAGCTGGCAACGGGTAGCGTTTGGCCTCTGCCGGCGCGGCGCAGAGCAGGATGGCTGCCAGCAGCATGGAAAGGGCGGGCGTTAAGGGTAGGGGCTTGAGTTTCGGCAATCGCATAAGAAGATCCATCAGTTCAATCGGGGCGGGACATCATCAACATAGCCGCTAGGATGGCGCGATTGTTCCTCAATCAGCCCATGATTACCAGCTTGCCGCGCACCCACAATGATGTAGGGATACATAGGAAACCTGCAAAAATAGGCATCACCCATAAATTTGAGCGCTAAGTAGGAAAAAGAGACGCCTGATGGCAATGGGGGAATATTACGATATGGATAATGGCCGGGTGTGCGAGCGGGTTAATGTCGGGTGGATGCAGGGTGGCCTGGCAACGCGAACAGCACGCGCCGCATTGTGAGCCTGCTCCCAGATAGCTGATTCAGCCATTTGATATCTAAGAAATTTTTATTGCATCCTCGGCCCAGCTTGGGTAAAAATCTCTCCCCACGGAGAGATGCCGGAGTGGCCGAACGGGATTGACTCGAAATCAATTGTGGCAGCAATGCCACCCAGGGTTCGAATCCCTGTCTCTCCGCCACATACCAAGCCCAACCTGTTTAGCAGGTTGGGCTTTTTCTTTTGGTGATGTGTTGAGGGACTATCCGGCCGCCTGTGTATCTGTGGTCATCGGTCCGGATGAATGCTGTTGGATGCTCGCCGTGTCTGCCAGGAGTGCAGGTGCTGCTGCGCCCCGATGATGAAGACAAAAAAGACCGGTACGAAGAAGATGGCCAGCAGGGTGCCGCTGATCATGCCGCCAAACACGCCGGTGCCGATGGCGTGCTGGGTCTCCGCGCTGGCGCCACTGGCGAGCATCAAGGGCACCACCCCGAGGGTGAAGGCCAGCGACGTCATCAGAATGGGGCGCAGGCGCAGGCGGGCAGCAGTGACAGCCGCATCAAGCAGTGAGCGCCCTTCGCTGTGCAACTGGCGCGCAAACTCTACGATGAGGATGGCGTTCTTGGCCGACAGACCGATGATGGTGATCATGCCCACCTTGAAGAAGACGTCGTTGGGCATGCCGCGCAGCATCACGGCCGCGACAGCGCCGAGCAGGCCCAGCGGCACCACCAGCATCACCGAGAGCGGGATCGACCAGCTCTCGTAGAGTGCCGCCAGCACCAGGAAGACCACCAGCGCCGACAATAGCATCAGCAGGGGTGCCTGCTCGGCCGACTGGCGCTCTTGCAACGACTGTCCCGTCCAGGCCAATGCGAAGCCTGGTGGCAATTGCGCCACCAGACGCTCCATCTCCGCCATCGCCGCTCCGCTGGAGATGCCGGGCGCTACCCCCCCGGCAATACGCACGGCGGGGAAGCCATCGAAGCGCATCATCTGTTGCGGCGATTCGCGCCATTCCGGTGTCACCACCTCCCGCAAGGGGACCATGCCGCCGCTGGCATTGCGCACCCGCAGGCCGAGCACGTCATCGAGCTGCATGCGCGCCGACGCGTCGGCCTGCAGAATGACCTGCTGCATGTGCCCGCCGTTGGGGAAGTCGTTGACGTAGAGCGACCCCATTGCGGCCGACAGGGTACTGCTCACTCTGGCGAACGAGAGTCCCATGGCTTCGGCCTTCTGTCGGTTGATCTCGAGGTGAATGCTCTCGCCGGGAGGCAGATTGTCGGGATACACATCACTGACAACCTGGCTTTTGGCGGCCAGTTCCAGCAGTTGGGCCTGAGCGGCCAGCAGAGCGGCATCTCCCCGGTTGGCTCTGTCTTGCAGGAACAGGGTGAAGCCGGAGGCGGTGCCCAGCTCGTCGATGGCGGGCGGCAGCAGGCTCATTACCGTGCCTTCAGGAATATTTGCCATAGCCGCTTGTGCCAGATCTGCCTCTTCGGCTGCCGTGGCACCATGACGCTGATCCCAATCTTTGAGCATGGTGAAGGCCATGGCGGCATTGGGACCTGCGCCGGAGAAGCTGAAGCCCTGCACCACCAGGTTGGTGTCCAGCGCCTCGCGAGAGGCGACGTGAGCCTCGAAGGCCTTGACCACCTCAAGAGTACGCTCGCTGGTGGCGCCGGTCGGCAGCTGGATGGAGGTCATGAAGTAGCCCTGATCCTCGTCCGGCAGGAAAGAGGAGGGCAGCTGGGCGGCGGCGATGGTTAGCACAGCGCAGAGGGCGGCAAAGGTTGCCATCATCCGTCCGCTGCGCCCGACCAGCCGGGTTACCCGCGCACCGTAGCCTGCCGTGAACCGCTCGAAAGCCCGGTTGAAGGCACCGAAGAAGCCGCGTTTCTCATGATGATCCGGACTGACCGGACGCAGCAAGGTGGCGCAGAGCGCAGGTGTCAGGGTCAGGGCGAGGAAGGCCGAAATGAGGATCGACACCGCCATCGACAGGGTGAACTGCTGGTAGATGACCCCCACCGAGCCGCTGCCAAACGCCATGGGAAGGAACACCGCCGTGAGCACCAGGGTGATGCCGATCACCGCCCCGGTGATCTCCTTCATGGCTTGCGACGTCGCCTCCCGGGGCGACAGCCCCCGGGTGGCCATCAGGCGCTCGACGTTCTCCACCACCACGATGGCGTCGTCGACTATGATGCCGATGGCCAGCACCATGCCGAACATGGTGAGGGAGTTGATCGAAAAACCGGCCAGCAGCATCACCGCGAAGGTGCCAAGCAGGGCGATGGGGGCGACGATGGCCGGGATCAGGGTGTAGCGCAGGTTCTGCAGGAAGAGAAACATCACCAGAAATACCAGCACCATGGCTTCCAGCAGGGTGTGGATCACCTTTTCGATGGAGACCTTGACGAAGGGGGCCGAGTCAAAGGGTATCGAATAGGCCATGCCCGCCGGCAGGGTGGGGGCGAGCTGGGCGAGACGGGTGCGCACCGCATCGGCGGTACGCACGGCGTTGGCGCCGGGGGAGAGCTGGATGGCGGCGCTGGTGGCAGCCACGCCGTTCTCCCGGTTGGAAAAGGCGTAGGATTGCGCCCCCAGCTCGACCCGGGCGACATCACCCAGCACCAGCTTGGCGCCATCACCACCTGCTCGCAGCACGATGGCGGCGAACGCCTCGGGAGTCGTCAGCTGCCCTTGAACCGTGAGGGGAACAGTCAGGCGCTGCCCCGGCAGGGCGGGTTCGTCACCGAGGCGCCCCGGGGCAATCTGGATGTTCTGCTGCTCGATGGCCTGCGCCACCTCGCTGATGGTCAGCCCGTAGGCGGCGAGTTTGGCCGGATCTACCCAGATGCGCATGGCCTGCTCGGCGCCGAACAGCTGCACTCGTCCCACCCCGTCGATGCGGCGCAACTCCTGCACAATATTGCGTGCCATGTAGTCGTTGAGGGCAACCTCATCGAAGCGGCCATCCGGTGAGGTCATGCCGACCATCATCAGAAAGCCGGATGAGGCGGACTCCACCTGCAGGCCGGTTTGCCGCACCGCTTGTGGCAAGCGAGGCTCGACCGCCTTGATGCGGTTTTGCACGTCCATCTGGGCAAGCTCCGGATCGGTGCCCGGCTTGAAGGTGGCGGTGATCTGCGCGCTGCCCGAGGCGTCCACAGAAGACTCGAAGTAGAGCAGGTTCTTCACTCCCGACAGCTCGCGCTCGATCAGGCTCACCACCGCATCGTTCAGGGTCTGCGGTGTGGCGCCCGGATAGGCGGCATAGAGGGTCACCGACACCGGCGCCACCGAGGGATAGCGGGAGATGGGGAGCTTGGGGATGGCGATGACCCCTGCCAGCACGATGAACAGGGCGATCACCCAGGCAAACACCGGGCGATGGATAAAAAACTGCGGCATGGATAACTCTCCGATTCAGCGAATGCCACCGTCAGCCGGTTGGCTGACAGCGGGTGGTTGCCAGGGGGAGGCAATGACCTGAACTCCCGGGGTCAGACGATCGATCCCTTCGATCACCACCTGTTGCCCGGCACTGAGCCCGGATGCGATGCGGTACTGGCTATTCACCAGTTCAGCGGTGTTGACCGGAACCAGCTGTGCCTGCCCCTGGCCATCCACCACCCACACGCTGGTCTGACCCGATGTGCGCACTACTGCCTGCTGGGGCACGGTCAGGGCGTTGGCATAGCGGGCACGGGGAATGCGCGCCTGCACGTAGAGACCGGGCAACAGCCGCCTCTCGGGATTGTCCACCAGCACCCGCAGCAGCACATCGCCGGTCCCGGCATCGACCTCGATGCCGGAGAAGAGGATGCGCCCCTGCATGCCCAGCGGTGTGCCATTGCTACCGAGGATCTCCACCGCCAGTTCCGGTGCCGTTGAGCCAGCCTGCTGGCGCAGGGATTCCAGCACCGAGGCCGGTTGGCGCACATCGACGTAGACCTGATCGATCTGCTGGATCCGGGCCATGGGGGTGGTATCGGTTGGCGACACCAGGGCCCCTTCACTCACCAGCGCCTGATCGATACGTCCGGCGATGGGGGCCTCTACGCTGGCAAATTGCAGGTTCAGTTGGTGCCGGGCCAGGGTCGCCTTGGCCTGGGCTACATCGGCAGCCGCCTGATCCCGCTGGGAGACCGCATCGTCATAGGTCTGGCGGCTGATGGCGTCGGTGCGCAGCAGCGGCTTCAGGCGGTCAATCTGGATGCGGGCGCGAGCCAGCACGGCCTCGGCCCGTTGCAATGCGGCGGCGGCGCTGTCGACATCGGCCTTGAAGGGGGCCGGGTTTATCTGGAACAGCACTGTGCCTGCGCTGATCTCGGCGCCCTGCTCGAACAGGCGGCGCTGTACGATGCCGCTAATCTGGGCGCGAATGTCGGCGCTGCGCAGTGCCGCCACCCGGGCGGGCAGATCCTCGCTGATGACAAGCTCCCGACCAGTCAGAGTCAGCACCGATACCTGAGGCAGGGCGGGTGCCTCCTGCTCTTGCGGCGCGACATCGCAACCCGCCAACCCGAATGCGGCAATGACGGCGAGCAGGGCGCCCGCATATCGCTGTTTTACAAACATCATCCACTCACCTCGTTAAACCTTCTCTCCGGTGTGATGTGACCGGAGAGTGCATCGAACGGCCATTATGGCGAGGGGCTATTGCGAATGATTCGAGGCTTTGTGGAGAATCCATGGAGGCGATGATAAAGTTCAACGCCACCTTTTTTCGAGTCCGACTATGTCCCATCTCAATGCTTCCGCCAGCCCGGCGGGCCAGTCACTGGTACTGATTGCAGAGGATGAAGCCGAGATCGCCGACATCCTCGCCGCTTACCTGCAACGTCATGGGTTGCGCTCCCTGCACGCCGCCGATGGCCGTGAAGCGCTGGCCATGCATCAGGCATTCAAACCCGACCTCCTGCTGCTGGATGTGCAGATGCCGCAACTGGATGGCTGGCAGGTGCTCAGCGAGATCCGGGCGCGCGGCGATACGCCGGTGATCATGTTGACCGCCCTCGATCAGGATCTCGACAAGCTGATGGGGCTGCGCATGGGGGCGGATGACTATGTGGTCAAACCCTTCAATCCGGCCGAAGTGGTGGCGCGAGTGCAGGCCGTGCTCAGGCGCACCCGAGCCGTAAAGCCTGCCACGGCGAATGTGCTGCGGGTCGGTCAGTTTCAGATCGATCTGGAGAGCCACGAGGCCAGCATTTTCCGCGATGACCAGCAGCAGATGCTGGAGCTGACCCTGACCGAGTTCAAGTTGCTCGCCTCTTTGATGCGGGCGCCGAAACGGGCGTTCAGCCGCGCCGAACTGCTGACTCACTGCTTGCCGGAGGGGGATACCCAGGAACGTACGGTGGATAGCCACATCAGCAAGTTGCGCAAAAAACTGGAGACACACGGCATTCAGGGGGTCCCCGCCAGTGTCTGGGGGGTTGGCTATCGCTTCGGGGGCGATGCATGAAATCGGCGCCCGGCCTTCGCAGGCAGATCATCCGCTCTCTGGGCTTGATGACGCTTGGTATCATCTCCCTCGCGGTGATCGGCACCTATGTGTTTTATGGTATCGCCGTGGCGTTTGTGCCGGGCAGCATCTCCGAGACCTGGGTGCCCTCCAGGGTCGAGATGTTATGGATCGGCTCCACCATTCTCATTGCATTGGGGATGGCGCTTTACGTGGCGGTGCGCCTCTCTCGCCGCATCCTGACTCCCCTCAACTCGGTGGCAACCAGCCTGCGCGAGGTGGCCGAGGGCAAACTCGATGCCCGTGTGCCGGAGGATGAGCAGGCGATCGGGGAGACGGCGCAACTGGTGCGCGACTTCAACGCCATGGCCGAGCGGCTGCAGAGCATGACCCGCGAGCGGGAGTTCTGGAATGCCGCCATTGCCCACGAGTTGCGCACTCCGGTGACCATTTTGCGCGGCCGTTTGCAGGGGCTGGCCGAAGGGGTATTTCCTCCCAGCAGCGAACTCTTCGAGGGGTTGCTGCGTCAGGTGGAGGGGCTCAATCACCTGATCGAGGATTTGCGGGTATTGAGCCTCAACGACAGCGGCCATCTGGAGTTACAGCGGTCCGAGGTCAGGCTGGCCGACGAGCTTGCCGTGGTGCTTGAGGCATTTGCCAGCCCTCTGGCGGCGAGCGGATTTGTGTTGCAGCGGGAGCTCGATAGCGAACTTCATGCTTGCTGCGATCTGTTTCGTATCCGTCAGGCTCTGATGGCGCTGTTGGAAAATGCCCAGAAGCACGCGCTGCCGGGCCTGCTGACCGTGCGGCTGTATCGCTCGGAGAGTGTGTGCGTCCTGAGTGTGGAAGATGAGGGGCCAGGCATCAGCGAGGAGATCGCCGCCTGTATCTTCGATGCGTTTCGTCGGGGAGATCCGTCACGCTCGCGCAAGAGCGGCGGCAGCGGACTTGGACTCGCCGTGGTCAAGGCGATTGCCGAGGCCCACGGCGGCAGCGCGGTTTGCCAAGCTACCGGACGGGGAGGGAGCAGATTCGTGCTCTCCTGGCCCATCTCGGCCATGTCCGGTTGCCCTGAAATCTAGCCTGGGGGTGGCAGGTTCTGATGAAGCTATACAGCTGACAGCTGCCCGCACAGGGGCGTACGACAAGCGACCGTTATAGGGTTTTCTACCGCTTGTGCCGGGTGAGCAGGAGTGGTTGGGACATGGCTCATTTGGCGCGAAATCATGGTTTTTTGCCGCTAAAAATTGAAACCGTTTTCAGAAATCCTTTTCAACTGTGATCCGCTTCAAAGCTTTTTCGGGCGCCAACCTCTAGCATTGGCTCCACGAATTAGGGGCTAGCGCTCCCGATTTTCCCGCTGTGGGAGGTAACCGGATGATCCGGCTATTTCCTTCGTTACTTTCGACGGTCATCATGGATGGCCGTTTTTTTTTGAGTTATTTCACGGTAAAGGGTCGAGCCGCTGGCGCTTTACCGTTAAAATTCCGCTTTTGCACTTGCCCGTGAGTCTTGATGTCTGCGTCCACCCTCTCTTCGGATAGTTATGCCCTGCTCGCCACCCTGCAATTGCAGCGCGTTGCCAGTACCCGTTTGCTGCAAGAACAACTGGCGATAGGCCATGCCCTGATCGATAAACTGACCCGACTGCAGGATGCGGGGCTGGTCAGATTACGCGGGGAGCAGCAGTGGAGCCTGACCGCCGAGGGGACGCTGGCGCTGATCCTGGGGGTGCGTGCCGGTCTCTGCCCGGCGCCGGACTGGAGCCGGGTGCCCTCATTGACCGGGCAGGATCTCACCCATGCGGTGGTGCGCGAGCTCTGCCGCGGCAAGGCGGGGGAGATCCCCACCTATTTCTCGGCCAGCGATCTGCTGACCCTGCTAGATACCCCGGACGCTCACCAGTTGCTGGCGGGCTCCAGCCCCGCCTGGCAGCAAATGTTGCTGGAGCACTTCTCGCTGCAACTCTTGCTTGATGCCCCCTATGAAGAGCGCTGGCCGCTGGCTAATGCGCTGGTGCGCTGCGCCCCCGAGGTGCAGGCCCGGGCCAAAGCGTTCGAGGTGGAGTGGCGCTGGCTCTGTGGGGATGGCGAGAGCACATCGCCAACCGGCGAGGACAAGGATGCCGCCCCCGGCTGGCCAGCCCTGCAGGCGCTGGCCCAGCAGAACCAGAGCGGCCCGCTTGGTGAGCGACTGCTCACCGCGCTGGGCCAGTGGCAGGCAACCGATGAGGGTGAAGCGGGCCAGTGGCCCCGTTCGTTCAGCGCCCTGCTCTGGCTTGGCTGGTTGCAGCAGGCCGATCCCGTCATCGCCAGCGAACAGCGCAAGAAGTGGCAGCGCAGCCTGACTGGCCAGTTCCCCCTGCTTGCCGACCTGCTCAGCCAGTGGGCGGGCGATCGCCACGGTCAGGCGGTCGGCTTGTTCGATACCTTGCAGCTGCCGGTGGAGGAGCTCCACTGGGGCTATCTCTGGCTCGATCTCTGCGCGCTGGCCCGTCACGGTGCCCAGAGCCCGCAGGTGGCCATGTTGCACAAGTGGGATCTCTCCCATCTGCTCGATGCCGAGCCCCATCATCGCCTGATGGCCTTTTGTCAGGATCTGCTGCGCATCTTGTTGGGCGAGGCGGCCAAAGGGGCGCCCCTGTGCCAACTGCGCGGCAGTGAGGAGAGTGCGCAAGAGGGCAGTGACGAGCAGGATGATGACGGGGACGAGGATAAAACCGCGGCCTCTGCCAGCTGGCTCAACTGGTTGCAGGGGCTGGGACGCTCCAGTGGCGTACGCAAGCCGCAGGAGCGGTTGGTGTGGCTGCTCCATGCTGACGGCCCCGAGCTGGAGTGCAAGATCCAGAAACTCAGTACCAAGGGGGAGTGGACCGCCGGTCGCCGGGTCGATCCGGCCCTGCTCTCCACCCAATATGCCGCCATGCTCGACGAGCACGACTGGGCACTGGTTCGCACCCTGCCACGGGTGATGGGACGACTGCCGCGGGATGTCTGGGCGCCGCTGGCCGATCACCCCCGCTTGTTCAACGCCAAGGGGCAGAAGCTGCAACTGGCCATCAGTGCCCCCCTGCTGCAGGTGGTGGCTACCGAACAGGGGATGAGCGCGCAGCTCTGCCCCGATGCGGCCGCCCGCGGGGCCCATATCATGCCGCTGGCGCAGGACCTGTGGCAGCTGATCCTCACTCCGCAGCCGCTGCTCGACCGCTTGCCAGCGCTCGAATCCATCCCGCTGTTGCCCGCCGAGGGGCTGGCCGAGTTGCAACGCACCCTGGACGCTATTCCCGAGTTGCCCTGGCACAGTCAGGTTGCGGGGCTTAGCGGCAACGCCGAACTGGCTCCCTGGCCGGGCATTCCTTCGGTGCAACTGGATTGGCAGGATGGTCAGCTGTCGGTCAAGCTGGTCACTCGCTTTGAGGATCTGCCGCCCCAGCCCCTTGGCAAGGGGGAGGCGATCGTGCGGCAGGGGATCAAGGCGTACCACTACTGGCAGCGGGATCTCGGGGCCGAGAAGCTGCAGGCCCAGTTGCTGCGCAATCAATTGCCCATCGGCCTGCCCGGCAGCGAGTGGCTACTGCAGGGGGAGCAGGCGCTGGCGCTGGTCAATGCCCTGCCCGAGCTGGTGGATGCCGGTGTGGTCATTCACTGGCATCAGGACAGCGCCCGTCTCAAGAGCCTTGATGAAGCGGCTCTGAGCCTGCGCATCGAGCGGCGGCAGGACTGGTTCCAGGTCGAAGGGGCACTGGCCCTCGATGAGCACCAGATCCTCGACCTGCGCCTTATTCTGCGTCAGATGACCCCGGGGCAGCGCACCGTTCAGCTCGACGAGAAGACCAGCCTGATGCTGAGCGACAAGCTGGTGGAGCGGCTCACCATGCTGGGGGCCATGCTCGATGAAGAGCAGCGCATCAACAACAAACTGGCCTATCCGCTCACTCGCCTGCTCTCGGTCATTACCACCGAAGGGGATGCCGCGTGGCAATCCCTTCAGCAGGAGTGGCAGCAGGAGGTCGATTGCCCGGACGAGCTGCTTACCTCCCTGCGGGACTATCAGAAAGAGGGGGTGCGCTGGATGGCGACCCTGGCCCATCACGGTTTTGGTGCCTGTCTGGCCGATGACATGGGTCTGGGCAAGACGCTGCAGGCGCTCATCGTGCTGCGGATGCGCCAGCACCTTGGCCCTGCGCTGGTGGTGGTGCCCAAGTCAGTGGTCACCAACTGGCAGGAGGAGGTGACCCGTTTTGCCCCCGAGCTTGATGTGGTGGTGTTCGAGAACCCGGCCGAGCGGGAGGGGATTATTCGCGAGGCCAAGGCCGGTCAGGTGATCCTCATCAACTACGGCATGCTCGGCAGCCTGGCGGAGGCGCTCAAGTCCCGCCGCTGGTCCAGCATGGTGCTCGATGAGGCTCAGCAGATCAAAAACGCCGGTACCCAGCGCGCCAAGCTGCTGTTCCAGCTCGACGGCGATTTTCGCCTCGCCCTCTCCGGTACCCCCATCGAGAATCATCTGGGGGAGCTGTGGAGCCTCTTTACCTTCATCAACCCGGGGCTGCTCGGCAGCCTTGGCGAGTTCAAGCGTCGCTTTGGCAAGGCGGTCAAGGATCCCCAGCACATGGCGCTGCTGCGGGCGGTGATCAGCCCCTTTATCCTGCGTCGTCTCAAGCAGCAGGTGCTGACCGAGCTGCCGGACAAGACCGAGATCATCCACCACATCAGCCTCTCCCCCGAGGAGCGCCAGCTCTACGAGGCGACCCGGCGGGAAGTGGTGCAGCAGGTGCAGAGCGCCGATGGGCGCGCCCTGATGCATGTGCTGAGTGGCCTGACCCGGCTGCGCCGTCTCTGCTGCTCGCCGGAGCTGGTGATGCCCGAGTGGTCGCAAACCAGCAGCAAGCTGGACGAGGCGATGGCCCTGCTGGAAGAGGCGATCGACGGCGGTCATCGGGTGCTGGTGTTCAGCCAGTTTGTCGATCTGCTGAGTCTGTTGCGGGCCCGCATCGAGCAGAAATCCTGGGATTATTGCTATCTGGATGGGGGCTGTTCCGCCAAATCCCGTCAGGACTCCATCCTGCGTTTTCGTCATGAGGCGGTGCCGCTGTTCCTCATCAGCCTCAAGGCAGGGGGGACCGGCCTCAACCTCACCCAGGCCGATACCGTGCTGCACCTCGATCCCTGGTGGAACCCGGCGGTGGAAGATCAGGCGAGCGATCGGGCCCACCGGATGGGCCAGACCCAGCCGGTGACCGTTTACCGGCTGGTGTGCGAGCAGACGGTGGAGGAGAAGATCGTCGCCCTGCACGACGAGAAGCGGGCGCTGGCCGATGGCCTGCTGAGCGGCCAGTCCGAGGTGCGCGGGCTGGATGTGGAGAGCCTGCGGGCCCTGCTGATGGGCTGATTGGCGACGCCACCTTTCATACCGCCTATCGAGACAGAAAAGGGGAGAACATCCAGAGATGTTCTCCCTTTTCTCGTTTGGGACGCAGATGCGGGATACTCGTTTATCGCGGCAAGGCGGCGCAGTTATCCCTGAACCAGCTATCCCTGATCCAGTCACCCCTGATAGAGATAGAGGTGCAGCCGCTCGATGATGGGCTCGCCGCCAATCTTGCGATCTCGCCGCGCCTGCCGGCTCTTGGGGGGATAGTTGCCCAGATGGGTGACTGCAGGCGGGGTATCCGAGCAGAGCAGCAGAGGCAGGCTCGCCTTGATCTGCTGCTTGCGCGGGGTGCGCTCCAACCAGAGCAGGTTGATCATCGGGTGAGTCTTGACCGGGCGGCGGATCCGCAGCTCGGCATCGGCGGGCAGACGGCGAATGTCGTACACCTCCTGATCCACCATCTTGCTCCACTCCTCGTTGTTGGAGAGGGTCGGTATGTAGCGGCGGCTGCGCTCCAGCATCTCTAGTACCTGTTCGCGATTGAGGCGATTGATGGTCTGTTTGTCGGCCCAGGTAAAGCCGAGGGATTGCAGCTCCCCCGCCAACAGGGTCAGCTTGCGGTAGACCTGCAGGGTGATCACGCCGGGCAGGGCGGTATGTACCAGCTCGAACTTCTCGTCCCGTCCCCCCGCCTGTTGCACCAGCGCCTTGAAATCGAGCTTGTGCTGGTTGATTTGGTCGATCAGCGGTTGCAGCAAGGGGGCTGCGGCGGCAGGAAAGCGCAACCAGCCGGGCAGCCGGTGAGTCGCCTTGGTGGAGCAGCCGGGGCGGGCGCTGTGATCCCGATAGGCGGCGAGGGTGGCCGCCAGCGCGGCTTCACCGTTGAGATAGCCCACCTCAATTTGCTCGATCGGGTCGTGTTCTTCCCCCTGTGCAACCGGGGGGAGGGGATAGACATGGGCCTCCTGCAGGTCGAGCTGGCAAAGCAGATCGGCCAGCTGGTTGAGAGAGGCTTCAATGGCGGCCATCTGTTGACGCAGGGCGGCGGTCGGTGTAAAGGTATCCATCGATGATCCTGTGGTCTGACCCGCTGTTGATGACATCAGGTATGACATCTCCTGCGGGTAGCAAAACTACTGTATAAATAAACATACCAGCATGCGGTTGGAGTGCCAAGAGGCACTTTGAGGAGGGGGCAATGTGCGCCTCTGAATGGGGATGTGGTGATGGTTTTATTTATGTTTCAGGGTGTTAAATAAAGATCGCCACAAGATCATTAAATTAACAATCACGTGTAACTCCGCTGTTGCCAGCTGTTCACACCCTGTCCATCCCTGCATATGTAAAGCAGTAAAATGCATATATAGATGGGTGCCATGCAGCACAATATGCTGTGCGACTCTGCTGGCCAACCGTAAAAATAATTATTTGTTTAAAATCAAAGGATTAAAATTAAATCCTGCCGTTTTTAGACATTATATTTACTAATGTAACGTATCAAAATTCGTCAATTGAGTCGGTCTGACTCCCTGACTAAGCTTTGCGCATCAAATAAAGCCCAGTGCGTAAACAAATATTCAGAGGAGCCACATCATGGCCAACATGACTTATACCGAAGCCGGTTACCAGCATTCCAGCCAATTGAATCTGGTTGCTCGCGTTAAAATGACCGTTCTGACCTGGCTGGAGCGCAGCCGCAGCCGTCGCCAGCTCTCCGAACTGCCCGAGTACCTGCTCAAAGACATCGGCCTGAACGAAGCTGACCGTTATCAAGAGACCACCAAGCCGTTCTGGCGTGGTTGATCAGCCGGGCATGGATGCCTTGTTTTTCTGCTGAGTCGTTTGCTGTTCTGCCCCTGTGGCGCCCGGCCGCCATGTCTGTCATTGTCTGTTTTATCTCCCCCCGCTTTACGTTGATCCTTTTTCCTATCCTCTTTATTCCACATTGCTACTGCCATTGCTGTGATCGTTCGATTGTTATCACACTTGTATCGTTAATGTTTGAATTTGTTTAAAAAACGATTTTAAGCCGCGATGCCTTGCGTATAATCCGGCCATAGTATTCCAGAGCGAGAGGGTGAGACGGATGATTCCCCAGCACGATTTTTTGGCCATGACCCGCAGCCATGAGTGGCAGCTCGATCCCTTTGAATTTGCCCTGCCCGATGGTGCGTGGGTCAGCGTCTGGGATACGGGCGTGCTCTGTCTGGAGCCTGCCAGTGGCGCGGGCGGCCAGCCGGGAGGACGCAAGGATATCGTCCTCTCCTGCGGTATTCACGGCAACGAGACCGCTCCCATCGAGATCTGCAACCAGCTGCTGAGTCGTCTGCTCTCAGGCGAGCTGAGCGCCCGTCATCGGGTGCTGTTCCTGTTTGGCAATCCGGCGGCGATGAATCTGGGGCTGCGGGAGGTGGAGGAGAACATGAACCGGCTCTTCTCCGGAGCACACAGCAAGGGGGAGGGGCTCTGCAATCGGGAGCGGATCCGCGCCATGCGCCTCGAGCAGTATGTGAGCCGCTTCTTTGCCAATCCGGCTCGTCCACGCTACCACTACGATCTGCACACCGCCATTCGCGGCTCGCGCCACGAGAAGTTTGCCGTCTACCCCTTTCCCCATGAGCGGCCCCACTGCCGCGAGCAGGTGCAGTTCCTCGGCGCCTGCGGGGTGCGTACTATTCTGCTCTCCGCCAGCCCGACCACGACCTTCAGCTACTACAGCTCCCGCCAGCATGGTGCCCACGCCTTTACGGTGGAGTTGGGCAAGGTGCGCCCGTTTGGCGAGAACGATATGACCCGCTTTATCGAAACCCGCCAAGCGCTGCAGGAGCTGGTCACTCAGGATGAGGTGGCGCTGGAGCCGTGGCGGGCGGATGATTTCACCCTGTTTGCCATCGATCGGGTGATCACCAAAAAATCGGCGGACTTTCGCTTCCTGTTCGCCAGCGATGTGGACAACTTCACCGAATTCCCCCAAGGGTTCGTGCTGGCCGAGGATGGCGAGCTGCGCTACACGGTCGAGAAGCCGCGTGAGGCGGTGGTCTTCCCCAATGCCAATGTGGCGATCGGCCAGCGCACCGTGCTGATGGTGGTGCCGACAAGTCTCTGGGAATAGCGGTGATAGCTTTGCCTGCAGAGCGGTGATGCATCCGCAGGCGGCGCCAAGCCATTGTTTTAGTCGGTGGCTCAGACACAGCAGCGGTTAGCCGCAGTAATAAAAAACGGGGCCAGTCAGATGACTGGCCCCGTTTTTTATCGGGTTCAAGCGGTGAGGCTTAGCTGTTGTTCTTCACAAACAGGGTCAGCTCTTGGCCGGGCTTGAGGTAATCCCCTTTATCCAGCTGATTCCAGCGCATCACATCGTTGATGGCCACCTGGAAGCGAGCCGCGATGGAGGAGATGGAGTCGCCACGGCGAACCTGATACACCATCGATTTGTCGCTCTTCTTCCCTTGCTTGGGATAGACCACCAGCTTCATGCCTGGTTTGAGCGCCGACTTGGCATTCAGACCATTCCACTTGGCGAGCTCTTCGTGGGAGACGCCGTGTGCCTGGCTGATGCTCCACAGGTTGTCACCCGAGCGCACCTTGTAACTGACTTTGGCCTTCTGGCTGCTGCCACGGCTTGCCAGCTGTTGCGGTTTGCTGGCGGAGCTGGCCTTGCTGCTGACCTGACCGTGGGTCGGGATCACCAGTTGCTGACCGCGACGCAGGTTGTTGCTGCGCAGATTGTTGGCCAGCTTCAGCTCGTTCACGCTGACACCATGATTCTGGGCGATGCGCGACAGGGTATCGCCACTGGTGACCTGATAGGAGCGGGTACGAATACGCTCGCTCTTGGGCAGATCGGCCAGTGCCAGCTCCAGGGTATCGGCATATTCTACCGGTACCAGCAGGCGGTAAGGGCCACGGGGCGACATCACACCACGGCTCAGGGCCGGATTGACCTCCTTGAGCTGTGAGGTGCGCAGACCTGCCAGTTGGGCGGCCACGTTCAGATCGATCTGGCTGCCGGTCTCCACCACTCGCAGCTTCGGCTCGTTGGCGAGCACCGGCAACTGGATATTGTACTTGTCCGCATTGCTGATCATGTCAGCCATGGCGAGGATCTTGGGCACATACATCCGGGTTTCGCGGGGCAGATCGAGCGACCAGTAGTCGGTCGGTTTGCCTGCGCGCTGGTTACGCTGGATGGCGTTGCGAACCCGTCCTTCCCCGGCATTGTAGGCGGCTAGCGTTTGCAGCCAGTCACCGTCAAAGAAGCGGTTCAGGTACTCCAGATAGTCGAGCGCCGCATTGGTGGAGGCCAGCACATCGCGCCGTCCGTCATACCAGTTGTCGTGGCGCAGACCGAAGTTTCTGCCTGTCGCTGGCACAAACTGCCAGAGTCCGACGGCATTGCTGCGGGATCGGGCATGAGGATCAAACATGCTCTCGATCATCGGGACAGTAATAAGCTCCATTGGCAGCTCACGCCGTTCAATCTCCTCTACCATCAGATAGAGGTAGGGTTCAGCCCGGCTGGCAATGGTCGCCAGATGCTTATCATTGCGCAACAGCCACTCACGTTGCTGGCGGATGCGCGGGTTGTCCGGAGTTTCCAGTTGCATATCATCGCTGATACGCACCCACAGATTGTCCGTATCTTCCATTTCGTCCAGCTGTTCATCGCCAAACAGGAAATGGGAAGAGTGTTTTTTATGCGCTTTTTTCTTGACCTGGGGGGACTTGATCGGCTCGATTGCCGTTAGCGCCCGGTCATCCTGATGGCTCAGGTTTTGGCAGCCGCTGAGCAACAGCGCTGCCAATAAGGCCGTTCGTACCTTCATCTCGTTCCGGTCATTTTTAGGAAAAACAGCTCGCATCATAAGGGGCAATGGCCCCCTGATCAAGGTTTGTTCAAAAAACGTCCTTCCACTGACGCAGGATGGTGAAGGTATCTACCGGATTTTCCACGCATTTTAGCCCGTGCTTTTCAGCAGAAAATTTCACTGAATCCTGTTCGCATCGCAGAAAAATGTTGAAAGTGCGTTCGTCACCCAGCCGGGTTGGCAGACTTGGCAGCCCTTGTTGCCGCAGTTTGCTGATCAGCCCGATCTGGCGGCGGATCGCCGGGTTGTCCGGCTCGACCGCATAGGCAAAACGCAGGTTGGAGAGGGTGTACTCGTGGGCACAATAAATGAGGGTCTCATCGGGCAGGGCGGCGAGTCGTTGCAGCGAGTGGTACATCTGCTCCGGCGTCCCTTCAAACAGGCGGCCACAACCGGCCGAGAAGAGGGTATCGCCACAAAAGAGCATGCCGTTGCCGTGGTAGGCGATGTGGCCGCGAGTGTGCCCGGGCACATGGATCACCTCGAGGGCGAGGCCGTGCCAGTTGATCTGATCGCCATCTTCCAGCCACTGACCGTGGTGATCCGGCATGGGGTCAAGTTTGGGGCCATACAGTCTCGCGTGGGGGAAGTGCTCGAGCAATGTGCTGACGCCCCCCACATGGTCGTGATGGTGATGGGTCAGCAGGATGGCATCGAGCACCAGCCCCAATGCCTCAAGCCGCTCCAGCACGGGACCTGCGTCGCCCGGATCGACCACCAGACAGTGATTTTCGTGGCGGATCAACCAGATGTAGTTGTCATTAAAGGCTGGAACTGTGATCACTGGATACATGAGTCTGCTTCTCTTTAGGGAGGGTATCTTATATAACAGGATGGCGTTCGAAACCCCGAGTTGAGCCCTATTATGCAGGTGGCACGTACCGAACAACAAATCGAGATCCCGACCAGCTGGTCTGCATTGCCTATGGGGGACTGGGTGGCGGCCGAGATCCAGGATCGGCTCGACAACTGGTGCCCCAATCTGTTTGGGTATCATCTGCTGAAAATTGGCGCCCTGAGCGCTGAACTCTCCTGCAAACGCTCCTCCATTCGTCACCAGATCGGGGTCGCCCCCGGCGGGCGATTGCTCGACATGTATGGCGATCCCCTCGATCTGCCAGTGCGGACCGGCAGCGTCGATGCCTGCCTGCTGGCTCACTGCCTCGATTTCTCTGCCGATCCTCATCAGGTGTTGCGCGAAGCCGAAAGGGTGCTGACCGACGATGGCTGGCTGATCATCAGTGGCTATAACCCCATGAGTCTGGTCGGGATCGGTCACTGTGTGCCGTTCTTGCGGCGCAGAATGCCCTGGTCGGCACGGATGTTCACCCCGGGGCGGGTGACGGACTGGTTGCATCTGCTGGGATGCGAGGTGATGTTCGACGAGCGTTTCGGTTATTCGTTTATGGGAAAACAGAGCTGGCACAGTTGGTGGCGGGAGAGTATCGGGCGGGATTATTGCAGGGCATTTGCGTCGGTATACGTGATTGCGGCCCGTAAACGGCGCTTTCCATTGATCCCGGTGCGGCGGCGCTGGCAACTGCCAAAGTCCCTCGCCACACCGGGAATGGCCCGTCAGGGCTGGTAGCCGGTATCTTCGGCCAGATCCTTGCCACAGGCGGCCTCTCTGGCCAGCTCGTCGCACCGTTCGTTCTCCGGATGGCCGGAGTGACCCTTCACCCAGAGCCACTCAATCTGGTGGCGACCCACTTCCGCATCCAGCTCCTTCCAGAGATCGACGTTCTTGACCGGTTGCCGGTTGGCGGTCATCCACCCTTTCTTCTTCCAGCCGATGATCCACTGGGTGATCCCCTGGCGGACATACTGGCTGTCGGTGGTGAGGCGTACCTTGCACGGTTCGTTGAGGGTGCGCAGCCCCATGATGGCGGCCATCAGCTCCATCCGGTTATTGGTGGTCAACTTGAATCCGGCGGAAATCTCTTTGCGGTGCTTGCCGTAGACCATGACGGCCCCGTAACCACCCGGGCCCGGATTGCCGAGGCAGGAGCCGTCGGTATAGACATCAATCTGTTTTAACATGAGCAATCAATCTGTTTTAACATGAGGCTTGGGGTAAACTAGCGAGTAAGTAAAGCCGAAGTTTGACATAGATTGGATCATGAACACACCCCAACTGAATCGCCAGATCATTCTGGATACTGAAACCACAGGTATGAATACGGCGGGCGGCCCTGTCTATCTGGGGCACCGCATTATCGAAATCGGCTGTGTGGAGGTGATCAACCGCAAGCTGACCGGTAACCACTATCACGTCTATATCAAGCCTGATCGTCTGGTCGACCCGGAAGCGATCCAGGTGCACGGTATCACCGACGAGTTTCTGCGTGACAAACCGTCGTTCAGCCAGATTGCCGACGAATTCCTCGACTTCATCCGCGGCGCCGAACTGATCGCTCACAACGCACCGTTTGACGTGAGCTTCATGGACTACGAGTTCAGCAAGCTCGGACTCAACTTCAAGACGGCGGATATCTGCACCATCACAGATACCCTGGCGATGGCGCGTGATCTCTTCCCCGGCAAGCGCAACAACCTGGATGTGCTGTGCGATCGTTACGGTATCGACAACTCCCACCGTACCCTGCACGGGGCTTTGCTCGATGCGGAGATCCTGGCGGACGTCTACCTGCTGATGACCGGCGGCCAGACCAAACTCAATCTGGCCACCGAAAGCAACGAAAACGAAAGCAATCAGGACACCAGTATTCGCCGGTTAGAGAGCAACCGACCCGCCCTCAAGGTGGTGCGTGCCAGCACCGAGGTTCAGGCCCTGCACGAGGCGAGACTGGATCTGGTACAGAAGAAGGGAGGAAGTTGTCTGTGGCGGCAATGAGCAAGTGGTGTGCCGGTCTGCTGCTGTTGCTCTCGCTGGGGGCGGCGGCGACCGAGGTATTTGCCCCTTCCGATATTCCGCTGCTGGATAACCGCTTTCGCATCGATTACGGCGTGAAGGAGATCACCTTCATTATCAAGCGCAAGCCGGGCACCCCGTCCGTGATCCTGGTTCGCCCCGATGGCAGCAAGCTTTACGTGGGCAAGGTCAAACCTGCCGATGTGGGTTGGCTGGCGCTGCCGGAGCATGATCTCATTACCCTGCGCAATCCCATGCCGGGCCCCTGGCAGGCGATTGGCGAGGTGGATCCCGACAACCGGGTGCGCATTCTCTCCGATATCCGGCTCGATATCGCCGCCCTGCCGATGCAGCTCTATCAGGGGGAGGTGGTCAAGCTCAAGGCGTGGTTGCTGATCAATGGTCAGCCGCCGAAAGATAAATACTATCTCTCTGATCTTGGCATGACCGTCAAGCTGCAATCGTTCAGCGATGCCGATAAGAAAGAGGTCGTGCTGGATCAAGTACTTGGCCACTATCGCGATGATGGCAAGGGGCTAGATGAGGTGCCAGGCGATGGCATCATGACGGCGGAAGTGACGCTGCAGGATATTCCCGGTGGCAAGTACCGCGCAATCTTCAGCACGGGCAATCAGGTGTTTGTCCGTGCCCGTTATCAGGATGTACTGCTTTACCCCTATCCGTTCAGCTATAACTTGTCGCCGCCTTCGGATGAGCTGGGTGCCAAGCTCTCACTGCTAATCGACCGTGATGAGCTGGATCCCGCCTCCGTGGTGGTCAAGGGGAGTGTGACCAGCAATGTGGGCGGCCTCTACGAGTTCAGCGAGACCGCCAGCGATCCCAAGCTTGATATCGATCTCTCCCACATCAAGGAGGTCGGTCAGCATGAGGTGAAAGCAACCCTCTATGGCACCACTCGCCTCGGCCGTGAGCTGAAAATCGAGTTGCCGGTGAAAACCTTCAATGTCTTCCCGCCACCGCCGCCTCCTGTAGAGGTGGTGTCGGCCGCAGCTCCTGTATCTAGCGCCGAGGCGACCCATGAAGCTCCGGCAGAGGAGGAAATGGGCTGGCTGGTCTGGGCATTGGCGGGCGGTGGTGTGCTGCTGGCGGTATTGGGTGGGGTCGGGTTCGTGGTGATACAAAAACGGCGTGCCCTGAAGCGTGCTCTGGCCGCTGCACAGGCCGAGAATCAGCAAGCTGGACAACCTGCTGCCAAGCTGGATCTCAATCTGCCAGAGCAGTAACCCTCGTACTTCTCGCTCTGAAGTGACGTGATGCCAGATATAGAAAACCGCCCTGATAAGCAGGGCGGTTTTTTAGTTCATAAACAGAACAAGCTGGCTATCAGTGTTCGCCGATATAGACATCCTTGTTCTGCTCGCGGATCTCGAGGAACTTGTCCAGATTGGCCATCATCAGCTCGACCAGCTGGGGGTCGAAATGCTGCCCCTTCTCCTCTTCAATCAGGGCCAGCACCTTGTCCAGCGGCCACGCCTTCTTGTAGCAGCGATCCGAACCCAGGGCATCGAACACGTCAGCCAGCGCCACAATTCGCCCCTCCAGCGGAATATCCGTCCCTTTCAGACCGCGGGGATAGCCACTGCCATTCCACTTCTCATGGTGATTGCCAGCGATGGTGGCACCAATCTGAAACAGCGCCAAATCGCTGCCGGAGAGCATATCCTGCCCGAGCTGGGCGTGGGTTTTCATGATCTCCCACTCCTCCGGTGTCAGCTTGCCCGGCTTGTGCAAGATGGCATCAGGAATTCCCACCTTGCCAATGTCATGGAGCGGCGAGGCACGTTTCACCAGCTCGCTCTGCTCTTCGCTCATGCCCATCAGGTGGCAGAACTGTTCGGTATAGAGCGCGACCCGTTTGACGTGCAGCCCTGACTCTTTTGAACGGGTTTCGACCAGTTCGCCGATGCGATAGATGATCTCCCGCTGGTTGTCGGCGATCACCTCATTGAGCCGGATATTCTCCAGCGCCACTATGATGTTTTCGGTAAACAGGGTCAGCAGACTGGTATCGATCTGGCTGAGCTGGCGGGTGGTCTCGATGTGGAACAGCAGGTGGTGGCGCGGATTCTGGCAGTAGAGCACCATCTGGGTGGCGTTATAGACGTTGCTGCGCTTGCTCATAGCCTGGCGCAGGATCTCCGGCGCATCCGTGAGGAGCATGGCGGGATGGCCGGGGAGCAGGGGCTCCAATACTTGATCCTTCACCTCATAGGCGTATTGCTTGACGTCGTATATCTGGGTTTCCCCCAGATGGAGCAGGGCGCTGAGCTGCTCCTGAGCGCCTTCGACAAACTGGCGCAACGCCCGTTTCTCAAAGATCCCCTTGGAGGCTTCGATGACTTTTTCCAGCCCCTGACGGTTACTCTCCAGGGTGCGAATATCCCGATATGAGCGCAGGCTGGCCCGCAGCAAGGTGCGCAGCTTCTGGGAGGTGAGCTCGGTTTTATCCTTGTAGTCGTTGATGTCGTAGTTGGTGACCACGTCATCTTCCGGCGCCTGGCCGGGCTGGCCGGTACGCAACACGATGCGTACCATCTTGTTTTGCAGATCTTCACGGACGTATTTGACGACATCGAGGCCGGCGTGGTCGACCTCCATCACCACATCCAGCAGCAACAGAGCAACGTCCGGGGTGGTGGCCAGCAACTCCTTGGCCTGTGCCGCGGAATAGGCATGCAGAAAATCGATGGGGCGATTGTCAAACTCGAATTTGTTCAAGGTGATTTTGGTGATGCGATGCACTTCAGGCTCATCGTCAACAATCATCACCTTCCAGCCCGCTTGCTGTGCGTCGGGGAGGCAGAGATCGTCATCATCAATAATCAGGATCTGGTCATCCATCATACAATCCTGTTTGGCATCCTGTGCTTACATTAACTGCTTCACTAAGGATAGGAAACTTATTGGGAAATAAAATTTGATCTCGAAAAACTATGGTCGAAATAAGCAAATGGAACCCTTTGTAACTATGGCGTTGTCCGGCTGCTTTCTTTGCCCAATCATGGAGCTAGCGTGCATAAAGCCTATGTCTGGATTGGGGTGTGGACGCCAGTGGTTGGGGATGTTTGAATCCAGCTTGTAGCTATTAGACGAGAAATAATCTTATTTGATAGTAATTCCTATTTGCGTGTAGCATGGGCGACACACTCAACGAGGAGCCCCATCGTGTCCCCATCTCTGCCTCCCAATCGTCCCCGTCTGCTGACTGTCAAAGCCATCACCCAGATCACCCCCCATTTGCGTCGCATCACCTTTGGTGGCAGCGAGTTGGCTGACTATCCCTTTACCTGCGGTGGGGCCCATATCAAGGTGATGCTGGCCCAGCCCCATCAGGTAGAGCCGGTGCTGCCTGCCATGACCCCGAGCGGCCCGCGCTGGAGTGACCCGGCTGACAAGCCGGTGATCCGCACCTACACCATCCGCGCGTTTCGCCGTGATGAGCAGGAAATTGATATCGACTTCGTGCTGCACGGTGACGGCGGGCCCGCCAGCGCCTTTGCTACCCATGCCAAGCCGGGAGAGAAGGTAATCCTCTCCGGGCCGGGTGGTCCCAACCCCATGCTGCAATCGGCCGATCACTACTGCTTGGTGGGGGATCTCACCGCCTTGCCCGCCATCATGGCGATGTGTGAGGTGATGCCTGCCGATGCCAGAGGGGAAATTGCGATTCTGGTGCCGGATCAGGCCGATGCTCAATCGTTGACGCTGCCGGTCGGGGTGCGCTGTCACTGGTTTGTTGGCGAGCCCGAGTCCAGCGGCCTGCTGGAGCATGTGATTGCTCTGCCGCTGGTGCGCGATGGTGGCTTCTTCTGGCTGGGTGGGGAAGAGGCGCTGGTGCTGCCGCTGCGCCGCCATTTTCGGTCTGTGCTCGAGGTGGATCGCCAGTCGCTCTACGCCGTGCCGTACTGGCGCCGGGGCAAGAGTGAAGAGGCCTATCACCAGACCCGTCACGATGTGATGGATAATTAAGCGGATGCGAAAGAATACCTGATTCACGCTTGCAAATAAAAATGATTTGCATTTAGTATTGCGCCGTCCCGATGTCAGTCGGTACGGCGCTTTTGTTATTGATGGCTGCGAGTGGCATAGCACAACGCAGGGCCTGCCGTAATGCACTGATGTTCGGGGTGATGGGGCATGGACGACTGTTCATGCCAATGAACTCCATCACTTTGCACCGGGTCTGGCGAGGTCAGACAGGGATGTCGGTGGTGTTGGCCCTGATTGTTTTATGTGGAGTGTTGATGATGCGTACATCATCCCGACGATTTGCAGTGCATCCGCTGGTGTTATCCCTTTTTGCCCTGCCAGTTCTGGCCCAAGGGACTGCGCCTGTCACCGCTCATGAAACTATGGTGGTGACGGCGAGTAAAACCCGGCACAGCGAGCTGACCGCCCCGGCCAGCGTCTCTGTGGTGACTCGGGCCGAGCTCGACAAGCTCAATGTCAATGATCTGACCGGCGCTCTGAAACAGTTGCCGGGGGTCAATATCAGCCCTGCTACCAGCTACGGCCGCAGCGAGATCAAGTTGCGCGGGCTGGAGGGGGATTACACCCTGTTGCTGGTGAATGGCCGGCGTATCAGCTCCCGCGATGCTCTTACCTCCGGTTATGGCAATGATTTCGATCTCTCCGCCATCCCCATGGCGGCCATCGAGCGTATCGAAGTGATCCGTGGCCCCATCTCCTCCCTCTACGGTGCCGATGCGCTGGGTGGGGTGGTCAATGTCATCTTGCGCCAACCCGGGGAGAAGACTGAAGCGGCGGCCACCTATACCTTCAGCGATCCCACCGATGGTCACGGCGGGGATATCAACAAGGCGAGCGCCTATGTGGGCGGGGCGCTGATCGACAACAAGCTGCTGGCCAACCTGGTGGTAGAAGGGAATCACCGGGATGCCTGGCAGAGCGAGCAGAGCATCAACCCCAAGGCCGATGCCATCGAGCAGCGTGAAAAGCTGGGGATCCTCTCCAACGTCAAATGGTTGATCGATGATCGTCAGGATCTGGATGTAGGGATGAACTACGCCAAAGACGATCGGGAGGCCCACTGGAACAACTACGGCCAGACGCCGCGCAATATCCAGCAGATGGAGCGACTGGGGCTCAATGCCACTCACGTCGGCCGTTGGGATCAGTTCGACAGCCGGGTCGGCTATGCCTTCGAGCAGGTTGACCTGTTTGACGACTCCGAACTGATGACGGCGCTGAGCAAGACCAGCGGCGATGTGAGCCAGACCAACCACACCTTCGATGGCCAGCTGAGCGGTAATCTGGGCAGCCACCTGCTGACCAGCGGTGCCGAGTACCGCATCACCGAACTCAAGCATAACGTCAACCTCAAGGGGGGCGATGTCAGCGTCAACCAGAGCGCGCTCTATCTGCAGGATGAGTTTGGCTTTGGCGATCTGGCGTTGACCCTGAGTGGCCGGGTCGATCACCACGAGACCTATGGCACCGAGTTCAGCCCCCGCGGTTATGCCCTCTACAGCCTGACTGACAACTGGGTGGTCAAGGGCGGGATTGGCAAGGCGTTCAAGGCGCCGACCATTGCCCAGTCCAACCCGGATTATGCGGTAGCCGCCTGTCGCGGTCGCTGCGCCGTAGTGGGCAACCCGGATCTGAAACCGGAAACCGCCGTCAGCTACGAGCTGGGCACCGCCTATGATGGTTCGTTCTGGGGCGCCGGGGTTACCGCCTTCCACAACGATATCAAGGACAAGATCCAGAGCGAGGCATGGACCTCCACCTGGCGTCCGGCGGTGATGACCTATCAGAACGTCAGCAAGGCCCGCATCAAGGGGGTGGAGCTGAGCGGCTGGTTTGATCTCACTGATAACCTGACCCTCTCCAGCAACGTCACCCTGATCGACGGGGAGGACAAGACCAGCGGCAAGGATCTCTATCGGACGCCGGAGCATACCGCCAACGCCAAGCTGGAGTGGCAGGTCATCGAGAGCCTGAGTACCCAGCTCGGCTGGAACTACACCGGCAGCCAGATCCTGCCGGTTCCGCGCATGAGCGGCACCACCTATGAGACCACCGCCGGATTCCACACACTGGATGTCGGGGCAGTCTGGAACGCCACCCGGGCACTGGATCTGAAGTTCGGACTCAACAACCTGAGCAATACCAAGCGTGACTGGGTTGCCACCGAGGCTGATCAAATTCTCGACGGGCGCACTGTCTATGCCGGTGTGGCCTACAAGTTGTAATGGCTGAGCGGGAGCCCGCACTGGCGGGCTTCCTTTGTTGTCAGGGGATCACCTCGGGTGACGACTTTTATTAAAACCACATGTATTTCAACAAGATGGCATTGCGATCATAAGGAGTTAAAGGGTGTTTAGAGACCAGACCTCGCTGTTCTGGCTGGGATTGTTCCTCCTGTTCGTACTGCTTTCTCTTTCGCTCGCCACCGGTGCGGGTGTCTATGGTGCTCGCGAGGTGCTCGGCTACCTGATGGGGGATGCCCGCTGGGCTGGCGACGAGAAGCTCGCCATGGTGCTCAATACCTTGCGACTGCCGCGCACCCTCTGTGCCATGGTGGTCGGCGCCTCTTTATCTCTGGCGGCCTCCTTGTTGCAGAGCGCGACCCGCAATCCGCTGGCGGAGCCCGGTCTGCTCGGGGTCAACGCCGGGGCCGTCTTTGCACTAGTAGTGGGGCTCACCTGGTTCGGGGTAGAGTCTGCCTATGGCTATCTGCTCTGGGCCGGACTCGGTGCGCTGCTCGGCAACGTGATTGTGCTGGGGCTTGGCATGATGATTGGCCGCTCCAACCCCCTCAAGCTGATTCTGGTCGGGGTGGCGCTCTCGGCCACCTTCGGCGGTCTCTCCAGCTTTTTGCTGCTCTCCAACAAGATGGTGCTGGAGCAGTACCGCTTCTGGAACCTCGGCTCCCTGTCGGCGGCCAATCTCGATGCCATCATTGCCGTGCTGCCCTTCGTGCTGGCGGCGTTTGTCATCACCTTGCTGCTCTGTCGCCAGCTGACCCTGATGCAGATGGGGGACAGTCAGGCCCAGGCGCTGGGGATCCGCCCAAACCGGGTGCGAATTGGCGTGCTGTTGGCCGCCACCCTGTTTACCGCCAGTGCCATCGCCATCGCCGGTCCCATCGGCTTTGTCGGCTTTCTGGCCGCCTACTGTGGCCGACTGGTAGAGCCGGTTAGGTTGTCGGTGCAGGTCTGTTTCTCCGCCCTGTTCGGCATGCTGTTTCTGCTGTTGGCCGACATTCTGGCGCGCTGGCTGATCCAGCCGTTCGAGCTGCCCAACGGGGTCATTCTGGCCCTGATCGGCGCGCCGGTGCTGATTGCTATTGTCCACCGCGGGGGCTTTCGTACCCTGCTGACCGTCAAGTGAGGGGCTGATGCGCACACCTACCGATATGCTCTGCCTGCGGGCCGGCAACCGCTCTTTGCTGATCCATCTGCCGAGCTGGCGCTGGCTTGCTCTGCTGGCCATGGCGCTGCTGGCGCTGGCTCTGCTGGCCCTGAGCGTTGGCGGCGGCAAGCTCGGCTTTGCCGGGGTGGTCAACACCCTGCTGGGGGAGGGGACCCGGCTTGAGCAGCTCACCCTGTTCAAGATCCGGCTGCCGCGCATCCTTGGGGTGGTGGTGGCGGGGGCGGCCATGGGGCTCTCCGGCTGTCTGGTGCAGACTCTGGTTCGCAACCGGCTGGCTACCCCCGACATGGTGGGGGTCAACAACGGTGCCTCCTTGGCCATCATCGTCTTCTCCCTCTATCTGACCGTGGGCAGCTGGCCCTGGTGGGCTGCACCTATCGGCGCCATCTTCGCGGCGCTGGTGCTCTATGCCCTCTGCCGCAAACCGGGTGAGCAGGGCTATCTGTTCGTGGTGATCGGCATCGGCCTCTCCGAGCTGTTCGAGGCGCTCGGCCAGTTTGTGATGTCCACCCAGGCCCTGCTGCACCTGAGCTCCCTCTATCTGTGGAATATGGGCAGCTTTATCGCCGTGGGTTACAGCACCATCACCCCGATTGCCATCCTGTTGCTGCTGCTCTGCCCCTGGATCGTCTATCTCTCCCGCTCGCTGGCGGTGCTGCGCTTTGGCCCCGAGATGGCCAGAGGGCTTGGCGTCAACGGCGATCGGGTGCAACTGGGCATTCTGGCGCAGGCCATTCTGGTGGCGGCGCTCGGCACCGCCATCGGCGGCCCCGTGGTCTTTATCGCCATGGCTGCCCCCATTCTTGCCTCCTGGCTGGTGAAAGACCGGGTGGTGCCGCTCTGGCTGGCGGCGCTTAGCGGCGCCCTGCTGCTGCTTGCCAGCGATACCTTGGTCCGGGTGCTGGCCAGCCCTCACGAGGTGGCGACCGGCATCATGACCCGCATTCTCGGCGGCCTGTTGCTGCTGTTTCTTCTTGTTAACGATCGCCAGAGGGCTGACTGATGACGCTCACCGTAAATTGCCTCCACTTCGCCTATCAGCAGACGCCCATCCTGCGGGATATCTCCTTCAGCGTGCCGAGAGGCAAGCTGGTGGGGATCGTCGGCCCCAACGGCTGCGGCAAATCGACCCTGCTCAAGCTGTTATCCGGCCAGATGAAAGCCCAACGCGGCGAGATCCTGCTCAAAGGCAAGCCGCTTGCCAGCTACCCCATGAAGGGGCTGGCGCGGGAGCTCGCTTATCTACCCCAGCGGCCGACCCTGCCTGCCGGCATTCTGGTTGAGCAGCTGGTGCAGTATGGCCGCCACCCCCATCAGGGCTGGTTCAATCAGTGGGGTGAGGAGGATGCCCGCATGGTGCGTATTGCCTGCGAGCGAATGCAGCTTGAGGGGATCTGGCAGCAGAGCGCCGCGTCCCTCTCCGGCGGGCAGGCACAGCGGGCGTGGCTGGCGATGATCCTGGCGCAGGACAGCGACATGGTGCTGCTCGACGAGCCCACCAGTGCCCTCGATATCGGTCACCAGACCGAGGTGATGGAGGCGATTCATCGCATCACCGCCGAGGGCAAAACCGTGCTGCTGGTGATCCACGATCTGGCGATGGCGGCCCGCTACTGTGACGAGTTGATCGCCATCGGCGAGGGGACCATTGCCGCCATGGGCCCGGCCCGGGAGGTGGTGACCAAGGATCTAATCGACCGGCTCTACCAGACCAGTGTCGACATTCTGCATGCCCCCGGCGACGGGGCGCCCATTATCGTGCCCCGTCGCCACGAACATGGCCGCACCCTGCGTTCGGCGAGTTGAGTCATATGGGGCTGCTCTGTGGGCCCACCGAGTGTATTCACGCGGCCGATTATCCGGGCCGTGCAACGAGAAGGAGTGAGATGATGAAGCGTTTTGCCGCCCTGGCAGCAGCCATCCTGATGCTGGCCGCGCCGCTGGTTCAGGCGCAGGATATGCGTGAAGTGACTGATGCGTTTGGCCAGAAGGTGCAGGTGCCAGTCCAGCCAACGCGGGTGGTGGTGCTGAGCGAGCTCGAACTCGACAGCACCCTGACCCTGGGGCTGACCCCCATCGGCGCCGTCAATGGCCGTGGTCAACCCACCTTGCCCCGCTATTTGCTGAACAAGGCGGGCATGGGGATCCAGGTGATCGGCGATCTCGACAGCCCCAATCTGGAGTCGCTGATTGCGCTGGAGCCCGACCTTATCCTGACTGGCCAGACCCGTCCCGAGCTGCTGACCTTGCTGGGGGAGATCGCGCCGACCGTGGTAACCAGCAAGTGGGGGGAGCCATGGCAGGATAGCTTCCGCCGCACCGCCCACACCCTCAACCGCGACCAGCAAGGGGATACTTTCTTGCTGCAGTATGCCGAGCGGCTGACTCAGGCTCGCAGCAAGCTGGCTAAGCATCAGGGGGAGAGCATCAGCATAGTGCGCTGGAATCCCAAGGGGCCGAGCTTTATGTATCAGGGCACCTTTGCCAGCAGCGTAGTGGAGTCGATGGGACTGGTGCGTCCGGACAAACAACAGGGGACTGGCGCGCCCCACTCACCGGCGCTGAGTCTGGAGTCCCTCAACCTGCTGGATGCCGACTGGCTGGTGGTCGGCACTCTGAGCGCCAGCGGTGATGCGGTAGATGCCATGCGTCAGGCGGAGCAGACCCCGGCGTTCCAGCAGCTGCCGGTGATCAAGGCCAAGCGCTTTGGCGCCGTGGACGGGTCGCTCTGGACCTCCAGCGGCGGCCCGCAGGCGGCCCTCAAGGTGATCGAGGATGTGGAGCAGTTGCTGGCAACCCGCAGCTGAGTGCTATCGCGCGCCAGAGGTTGACCACACGAACAGGTTGATCAAAAGAAGAGGGAGGCTGATGCCTCCCTCTTGCGTTGTCACTGTCTATCGTGACCTTTTCGGCGAGCCAGAGCCGTTTATTGCGGCTGGATGGCTGTCACTGTGAGCTTGCCGCTCTGGCTTTCGGCATGAAAATGGATGGCATCCCCCACCTTCAGCCCCTTGAGCTGTGCCGGATCTGCCACTCGAAAGACCATGGTCATGGCGGGCATCTTGAGATTCTCGATCGCCTCGTGCTTGATGCCGACCTTGCCGCTCTCCTCATCGAGGCGGGTAATGACCCCCTTGGTCATCACCATTGCGCCCTGTTCGCTCATCTCACCCGTCTGACTCACATCGTGCCCTTCATGGTGCATCATCTCTTCGGCCTGCAGGTTGGTCTGGGTGGCAAGGCCAAGCAGCAATGTCAGGGTCAGCGTCTTGTAGTTCATGATGGTTTCCTCATCGTTCAGTCAATATGGATCGTGAAATCGGGTTATTCGGATTGCGGGTTCGCGCTCTTGCCAAGGCTGCGACTGCGCCACAGATAATAGGCCGCTGGCAGCACCAAGAGGGTCAGCACCAGCGCGCTCACCATGCCGCCGATCATGGGGGCGGCGATGCGCTGCATCACCTCGGAGCCGGTGCCGTGGCTCCACATGATGGGCAACAGGCCGGCGATGATGGTGACCACCGTCATCATCTTGGGGCGCAGGCGCAGGGCGGCGCCGTGGATCACCGCCCGGTGCAGGCCCGCCTGGTCCGGCTTGCCGCAGGCCACGAGGTCATCCCAGGCGTGGTTGAGGTAGACCAGCATCAGGACACCGGTCTCCACTGCCACCCCCGCCAGGGCGATAAAGCCGACCCCGACCGCCACCGAGAGGTTGAAGTCGAGCAGCCAGAGGGTCCAGATCCCGCCCACCACCGCCAGCGGCAAGGTGGTGAGAATGAGCAGCACCTCCTGGAAGCGGCGAAACGCCAGATAGAGCAGCAGCACTATAATGGCGACCGTGAGCGGCACCACGTAGGCGAGGCGCGCCTTGGCCCGCTCCATGTATTCGAACTGACCGGACCAGGTGAGGGCGTAGCCCGCCGGCAGCACCAGCTGCTTGTCCACCTCGGACTTGGCCTCTGCCACGAAAGAGCCGATGTCGCGGCCACGAATATCGACGTAGACCCAGCCGTTGAGGCGCGCGTTTTCACTGCGCAGCATGGGGGCTTCGTCGCTGATGTAGACCCGCGCCACGTCCGCCAGCGCGATGCGCGCACCGCTCGGGGTCACCAGCGGCAGCAGCTCGAGGCTGGCTACCGAGTCGCGATAGCTCTGGGGGTAGCGCAGGTTGATGGGGTAGCGCTCGCGCCCCTCGATGGTCTGGCCCACCTCCATGCCGCCCACCGCGGTGGCGAGCACCGACTGCACGTCGGCGATATTGAGACCGTAACGGGCCGCTTTCAGCCGGTCGATGTCTACCTTCACGTAGCGGCCACCGGCCACCCGCTCGGCGTAGACAGATGAGGCGCCCTCTACCTTGCCGACGATCTGTTCCAGCTGCTGGCCGAGCTGCTGGATCACCTTGAGGTCCGGCCCCGCAATCTTGATACCGACCGGGGTCTTGATGCCGGTGGCCAGCATGTCGATGCGGGTCTTGATGGGGGGCACCCAGGCGTTGGTGAGGCCGGGGAAGCGGATGAGGGAATCCAGCTCTTCTTTCAGCTTCTCCGGGGTCATGCCGGGGCGCCACTGGTCGCGGGGCTTGAGCTGGATGCTGGTCTCCATCATCACCAGATCGGCGGGGTCGGTGGCCGATTCGGCGCGCCCCGCCTTGCCGAACACGTTTTGCACCTCGGGGATGGTGCGAATGAGCTTGTCGGTCTGCTGCAAAATCTCCCGCGCCTTGCCCACCGAGATATTGGCCGCGGTGGTGGGCATATACATGATGTCCCCCTCATCCAGCGGCGGTATGAACTCGGAGCCCAGGTACTTGAGCGGCCAGAAGCCCGCCACCGTCACCACGGCGGCGATGGCCAGGGTGGTTTTCGGACGGGCCAGCACGGCTTTGAGCAGCGGCACATAGCCTTGACTCAGCCAGCGGTTGAGCGGGTTGGCCTGCTCGGCCAGCACCTTGCCACGGATGAAGTAACCCATGATCACCGGCACCAGCGTGATGGCGAGCCCGGCGGCGGCGGCCATGGCGTAGGTCTTGGTATAGGCGAGGGGGTGGAACATCCGCCCCTCCTGCGCCTCCAGCGCGAACACCGGCAGGAAGCTGATGGTGATGATCAGCAGGGAGAAGAAGATGGCGGGGCCCACCTCTATGCTCGCCTCGGTGATGATGCGCCAGCGGTTCTTGTCGGTGAGCGCCTCCCGCTCCATGTGCTTGTGGACGTTCTCGATCATCACGATGGCGCCATCCACCATGGCGCCGATGGCGATGGCGATGCCTCCCAGCGACATGATGTTGGCGTTGATCCCCTGCAGGTGCATCACGATAAAGGCGGTCAGGATGGCGATGGGCAAGGAGATGACCACCACCAGGGATGAACGCAAGTGGAACAGGAAGGCCAGACAGACCAGCACCACCACCGCGAACTCCTCCACCAGCTTGCCGGAGAGGTTGTCGATGGCGCGCTGGATAAGGTCGGAGCGATCGTAGACGGTGACGACCTCCACCCCCTTTGGCAGGCTGCTTTTCAGCTGGGCGAGCCGCGCCTTGACCCCGTCGATGGTGTGCTGGGCATTTTCGCCGTAGCGCATGACGATGATGCCGCCCACCACTTCTCCCTCGCCGTTGAGCTCGGCCAGGCCGCGCCGGCTCTGGGGCCCGGTGACCACATCCGCCACGTCACCCAGCAGCAGTGGGGCGCCGCGCACAGTGGTACCGAGCGGGATCTGCTTCAGATCCTCGACGCTCTTGAGGTAGCCATTGGAGCGCACCATGTACTCCGCTTCCGCCATCTCGATGACGGAGGCGCCGGTCTCCTGATTGCCCTGCTTGATGGCGGTCTCGATAAGGGAGAGCGGGATGCCGTAGGCGCGCAGCTTGTCCGGGTCGACCCGCACCTGATACTGGCGCACCATGCCACCCACGGTGGCGACCTCGGAGACCCCCTCCACCGTCTGCAACTCGTACTTGAGGAACCAGTTTTGCAGCGAGGTGAGCTGGCTGAGGTCGTGCTTGCCGGTTTTGTCTACCAGCGCGTACTGGTAGACCCAGCCCACCCCGGTGGCATCGGGGCCGAGCTGGGGACGGGCGGAGGCGGGCAGGTTGGGCGCGACCTGGCTCAAATACTCCAGCACCCGGGCGCGGGCCCAGTAGAGGTCGGTGTTGTCGTCAAACAGCACATAGACGAAGGAGTCACCGAAGAAGGAGTAGCCGCGCACCGTGGTGGCCCCCGGCACCGCCAGCATGGCGGTGGTGAGCGGGTAGGTCACCTGATCCTCCACCACCTGAGGCGCCTGGCCCGGGTAGGCCGTCTTGATGATCACCTGCACGTCGGAGAGATCCGGCAGGGCGTCCACCGGAGTCTGCTTCACCGACCAGAGTCCCCAGGCGGTGAGCATGAGGGTCAATAGCAGCACCAGAAAGCGGTTGCCCACTGACCAGCGAATAATCGACGGGATCATGATTGGGCTCCTTGCTCATTGGGTGCAGAGAGCTGAGCCTGTTTGTCGACAAGGTAGCAAATGATGGCAGTGATCATGACTTGGCTCCCATATCGTGCTGGCTATGGTCCATGCCTTCCATCCTCTCCATCTCATCCGACGCAGACTTGGTGGCGTCGCCGGTTGCTGGCGCTTGCTGCTGATGGATGCTGGTGATGCGGTACTCATCCCCCTCCTGCATCACCTGCAGATGCAGGGTCTGCCCCTCGGCCAGCTGGCTGATATCGACTCCGTCGGCGACGGTGAACTCCATCTCCATGGCGGGCCACTGCCACTCGGGGATGGGCTGGTGGGAGACCATCAGGGTGCGGTTGGCCAGATCGATGCTTTCAACTTCGCCCTGGGTCCACACCTGGGCGGGGCGCACCGCCGTCATGCGCTGAAAGTCGGAATCGATGGCCGATTCGGAGTCGAGCAGAAACTGGGCCGAGCTGACGATGCTGTCCCCGGCTTCGACCCCTGCCTTGATGGCGACCTTGTCGCTAAACTGGGGGCCCAGGGTGACGGCCACCGACTTGAAGCTGCCATCCCCCAGCGCCAGCACCAGCCGGTCCTGGCTGCCGGTGCGGATCACCGCTTCGCTCGGTACCACCAACCGGGGTTCGCCCTGTCCGGTGCGAATGCTCACCTTGGCGAACATATTGGGTTTCAGGAACTCGTCCGGGTTGGCGAAGCGCAGCCGCACCTTGAGGGTGCGGGTGGCAGCGTCCAGGGTCGGGTAGAGGTAATCCACCTTACCTTGCCAACTGCGACCGGGGGCGTAGTCCAGGGTCATGGTGACCGGATCGCCCACCTTCAGCTGGGCCGCCTGGCGCTCGAACACCTCGGCGCTCACCCACACCTGCTTGAGGGTGCTGATGTTAAAGAGGGCCGCTGCGGGCTCCACATACTGGCCTTCGCGCACCTTCAGCTCGGAGACATAGCCGCTGCTGGGGGCATAGATGCGCACCGTCTCCTGCACCTGGCGGCTGCGCTTGAGGGCCGCAATCTGATCCGCCGGCACCTGCAGGGACTTGAGCTTGCCCTCGGCGGCGCGCAGCAGCAGCGGGTTGGCGGTGTTGAGCGCCAGCAGATACTCGTGCTGGGCGTTGACCAGATCCGGGGCATAGAGCTCGTAAATCAGGTTCCCCTTGCTCACCTGCTGCCCCTCGCTCTTGATGGCGAGGGTGCGGATCCAGCCTGCCATGCGGGCGTTGACCGCCTCCAGCTTGTCCTCGTCATAGCCGACGTAGCCCACCGTCTCGATCTGCTGGTGGATGGGCAGCTTCTCCACCTTGGCGAGCCGTACCCCCAGGTTCTGCTGGATCTCGGGGCTGATGGTGACAGTGCCCGGCGAGCCGCCCTGTTTTTCCTCATAGACGGGGATGAAGTCCATCCCCATGTTGTCCTTGGCGGGGGCATCGCGCTTGTCGCGCGGATCCATGGGGTTGACCCAGTAGAGCGGCGTCCTCTCCTTGGCTGCAGTGCCAGTGGTGGTCTGTTTGGCGGCCCAGTAGCCGCCACCGGCGCCGAGGGCCAGCAGCAGGGCCGATACCAGCAGTTTCTGGCTCATCGCACACCTCCACTTAGTGGCTGGGTGGCAAGGTTTTTGGCGGCGATAAGGCCGGTAACAGGGGCAAGTGACATCATATCTCTTCTCTTGTGCACGCCGCCGGACGGGAGATGGACAAGGCATCACCCGAGGGATTGGCGGCAAACGGGGCGCAGCTGTATCAGTGCGCACGGCTCCCTGTGAGCGGACCGGTTTGGCCGGGGCACAGGGTCAAGGCAAGGCGGCAGGAAACGGGCAAGTTAAAGCTTGCCTGTGCCGCAAGAGAAGGACTTTCTAGTGGCGTAACACCGACAGCATCAGATGTCGGCGTGGCCAGGAGGGAGGGTGAGTACCGCGCGAGCGCAGGAAGGGATCCCGCAACCAGTTATCAAGCAGTGACGCTGCGACGTTGTTGCCAAGTAGCAGGGGGAAGATCAGCAGGGCGACCAGTACACCCAGCAGAGCCATCGCGCCGAAGGAGGGGGCATTGATGCCTGTCTGCATCTGGCACTCATCGCCCATGGCTGACCCCTCGTCTCCCTGATGGCAGGAGAGGGGCATGACATCGCCCGGGAGATCCATAGCAGGCATTGCATGAGAGATATCGCCATCCGCCATCGCCATGGATGAATCGAACATCACCATCGACTGGGCGCTGCTTGGGGTCGGCTCGGAGGAGAGGGGAGAACCATGCCAGCTGATGCAGAGGGTCAGATTGCAGACGAGCAGCAGCGCCAGCAATAGCCGGGCCAGAGCAACAGAGGGCAATCTTGCAGCAAGCTGGGTGAGTGACAATCCGGGCATCCTCAGGGAGCAGATGGCGGGACTGTAAACCTTGCCACGAGGTGAAGGTCAATGGCGCCGGTGATGTAATAGAGGTGCTGTGTTGGGGGGGGATATTTAAGCAATGCTTAACCATTGCGTATGCCCAACCCTAATGAAGTATGCCTCTCATCCCGTTAGGATGCCCCTGTCAGTTACCACGATGGCGTGATGGTTCACTCTTTTGCTCCGGCATAAATGACTGCGGCAGGAGTGCTTGCCGACCTTATCCATCCCGTGACGCCATGAGCGAGCAGTATAAAGCCGCAGGTTTCCCGGATGCTGACAATCAAAGAGTCAAACCGTGTTTTTGAGCTGCACACCTTGCCGGGTGCTCACCATGTTCACTATTCAGGAGTATTGAAATGCAGCCACGACTGCTGTCGCTGATGCTTGCCGCTTTGCTGAGTCCATCAGCCATGGCTGGCGGCCTTGCCCTCTACGAGACCAGCACTGCCAACAGTGCGCTGGCCAACGCAGGGTCTGCCGCCCGTGCCCAAGGGGCAGATACTATCGCAAGCAACCCGGCCGGTATGACCAAACTGGAAGGTACCCAGTTACAGGTCAATGGCGGTGTGGTATACGGCGACCTTGAGCTGGATCTGGACAACGGCGGTAACAACGGCGGAAATGCCCTGCAGACCGCGCCGCTTGGCAGCCTCTATCTGACTCATGCCATCGACGATCAATGGGTCGCAGGTCTCGGCGTCTTTGGCAGTCACGGTCTGGGTATCGATTATGGCGATGGCTGGGATGGTCGTGGTTATACCCAGTCGGCCAAGCTGACCGGCATCGCCTTTGCTCCTAGTCTGGCGTACCGCATTGACTCAAATTGGTCAGTGGGCGCCAGCCTGATCGCCATGAATGGTTCGCTGGAAGCCTCTGTGGATCTGACGTCCGGGATGGGAGAAGGGCGGGAATTCTCCAATAGCGACTGGGCGTATGGCGCCTCCTTCGGGGTACTTTACGAGCTGGATCAGCACTCCCGTATCGGCCTGAGCTACTTCTCCGAACTGAAGTGGGAGCTGGAAGATCAGCTCTTCCCACGTGCTGATGTGGCAGGTCTAGGGTTCGAGATCATGATTCCGCAGACCATTACGCTAAGTGGCTATCACCAGCTCAACGACCAGTGGGCCTTGCTGGCCAGTGCCAACTGGCAGCAGTGGTCCCGTTTTGGCGATATCGGTGTGGCATCTGCCATGGGCAGCCAAACCATTGATATGAATTACAAGGATACATGGCATGCCAGCCTGGGGGCACAGGTTGATGTTACCCCTGCACTGCGTTTGAGCAGCGGAATAGGCTATGACAGTAGTGCAGTGAGTGATGAGTACCGTACTGTGATGCTTCCAGTTGGTTCTGGTTGGCGCTGGGGTCTGGGGGCCAGTTATCAGTTGAGCCCAGCCACCAAGGTGGAAGCGAGCTATACCCTGGTCTGGCTGGGTGATATGCCAGTGGATCAGGACGGGATCGGTCGCCCGCACTTGTCCGGCAGCTACAACAACAGCTACCTGAACTTCTTCAACATCGGTGTGCAACACCAGTTCTGAGTTGTGAGCCTTGCAAGCCTTCACTGGTTGGGGGCTTCTCCATCCTAGCCGTCGCGCCGATCCGGCGCGTTATTAGCTGGGTGGCTCGTGAGGTCCACTTGTTTGCTCATCCGTTACTCAAGGAACAACATCAAATGTCATCACAATCAACCTCTGCGTTAGCGCGGTGGCTTTGGCGCCTGACGTTTATATTGGTCACTGTCGCTCTGGTTGTCTTCTTCTCGAAAGGTGCCCACATCTATCCAATTGAGGCGACCAGGTTCAACCATGCTTTGCCAGCCATCATGGTACTGCTTGATTCCGAGATCTTTATGGGGGTGATTACTGTGATCACTCTCTATGTGGTCCTCTATCTGGTCTATCTGCTGTGGCAACTGCATGAGATCGCTGTGCATCGTGCCAAGGTGTCTGAGTCGGTGCATATCACCCTGGTGTTTGCGCTCTCCTTGTGCGGACTGTTTATCGACAAGACTTGGTGGGTGCTTGCCGTCATCATCGCCTTTGCCCGTTGGGATGTGCTGAGCGAGCGGATGAGCCTTATTATCGGCCATGGTATTCGACGTGGTCGTCATGAGGGGGAGGCATCATGAAAGAGATCCTGCTGCCCTATATCCTGATCGTCTGGTTGCTGGTCAAGCTGAACATATTGCCTTGGAACCTAAAAACGGGTTTTTGGAGTACCGCAATTGGCGCGTTATTGGCGCTTGGTTTGTTGACTACCTCTCGCCATTTGGCTCCGGTGGATTTTACCGATTCGCGACGGTCAAGGCACCTCATGCGGTGTTGGGACCCTTACTAGGCATCAACCAGTTTCATCAGATAGATCAGATTTATGTTGCGCATAATCAGCGCGTTGCGCGTGGTCAGCCCATTTATAGTCTTGCGGATTGGGAGAGTAACGGTAAGTCTCAGGCGTTGAGCTATCAGATTGACGCCCAGCATGCCCAGGTGGCGTCAGAGGTAAGCCAGCAGCGAGCGATCCAGTCACGACTGAACCTCAATCACAAGGAATTGGCTCGGCTGACCCAGTTGGGTAACTTTGCCAGTATTCAGAGCCGTGACCAGCTGCAGACCCAAATTGATGGCGATCTGGCGCAACTGAGTGCCAGTGAAGCGAAGGTTCAGGCGATCGAAGCTCAGGTGTTGAATCTAGAGACAGAGCTGGCCTTGCAGGAGCGACGGAATGAAGAGAAGGTGATCAGGGCTCCGTTTGATGGTCAGGTCTCGATAGTCAATATTGTCAGCGGTTCCCGTACCGGCAACATGCACCTATACGACACTTCTCGCAAGTTTCTGGAGTTTCGCATTCCGGATCAGAGTTTTCGCAACATAGCACCAGGCCAGTTTGCCGAGTTTTATGTAGATGCCTATCCCGGGCGCATCTTTCGGGCACGGGTGCACTCAGTACTTACTGGTACGGGGGAGGCCCAGATGAGTGTTGCGCAGGGGGATCAAGATGTACGGCAGCATGTGGGCAACAACATGTCCAGCCATGGCCGGACAGTGGTGCTCGACATGCTGGTGCCGGACGGTGTGGACCTGCCAATTGGGGCAACCGGCTCAGCCTGGATTTCGGCACATAAACCCCATCCGATGCTTGGCTTTATCGACATCATCGGTGCCGCCACCGTACGCCTCAAGGCGATGAAGGCCTATCTGTTTGCGATGTAACGGACCGACATAAAAAAGCCCCTCCGTGAGGGAGGGGCTTGGTGAGCGAGACCGCAGTGGTCAGGCCCGTTTCTCCGAGCGGCGCATGATGAGCCGGAAGAAGAGCGGGATAAAGAAGATGGCGATAAAGGTGGCCGCCAGCATGCCGCCGATGACCGGCCAGCCGAGGGCGTGACGGCTTGCGGCACCGGCGCCGCTGGAGGTGACCAACGGCACACAGCCGAGGATGAAGGCGAGCGAGGTCATCACGATGGGACGGAAACGCAGGCGCGCCGCCTCCAGTGCCGACTCGATGAGGCTCATCCCCTCTTCGTGCTTCATCACCGCGAACTCCACGATCAGGATGGCGTTCTTGGCGGCAAGGCCGACCAGGGTCACCAGCCCGATCTGGAAGTAGACGTTGTTGGTCAGCCCCACCAGCCAGGTGGCGAGCAGGGCACCGAACAGGGCGAACGGTACGGCGGTGATCACCGCAAACGGCAGGCTCCAGCGTTCATACTGGGCGGCCAGAATGAGGAAGATCATCACGATACCGAAACCAAAGGCCATGCCTGCACTGCCTGCGGCCGCTTTCTCCTGATAGGCGGAGCCGGTCCACTCCAGCTTGGCGTCGTTGCCAAGAGCCTCATTGGCGACCTCTTCCAGCGCGGCGATGGCCTGACTCGAGCTGTAGCCTGGGGCGGGCTGGGCCATGATCTTGGCGGCCTGGAAGATGTTGAAGCGTTCGACCAGTTCGGGGCCGGTGGCATCACGCACCGTTACCAGACTGCTGAGCGGGATCATCTCCCCCTTGTCGGAGCGGACATAGACGTTGCGGATGTCGCTCTTCTTGGCGCGGTAGTCGGCCTCGGACTGCAACTGCACCCGGTAGGTACGGCCGAACTGGTTGAAGTCGTTGACATAGACCTGGCCGAAGGTGGCCTGCATGGTGTCGAACACCGCGTTGATCGGCAGCCCCAGCGCCTTGGCCTTTTCGCGATCCAGGTCCAGATAGACCTGCGGCACGTTGGCGCGGTAGGTGCTGGTGACGCTGGCAAACTCCGGGCGCGCCTTGGCCGCTTCGAGGAAGCGCTGCACTTCGCCTGAGAAGGCCTGGGCGTTGCCGGTGCCACGGTTCTGCAGATAGGCCTCAAGGCCACCTGTGGTGGACATCCCCTGAATGGGAGGCGGGTTGAAGGAGGCGACAAAGCCATCCGCCAGCCCCATCAGGCTCAAGCCCTGGAAGGTCTTGGCCAGCGAGAAGGAGTCCTGCCCGGCCCCCTGACGCTCACTCCAGTCCTTCAGGGTAATGAAGGTCATGCCGCTGTTGCTGATGATGGCATTGGAGAGAATGTCAAAGCCCGAGAAGGTGATCACATCCTTCACATGGGGGTTGGCCATGGCGATCTTGTCGAACTGATCCGCCACCGCCTGGGTCCGGCTCATCGCGGCCGCATCCGGCAGCATGACGGCGGAGATGAGGTAGCCCTGATCTTCGTTTGGTACCAGTTCGCCCGGCACTTTCAGGAAGAGGCCGTAGATGGAGAGGATCAGCACGGCGATGATGGCAAAGGCGACCCCCACCCGACGGTTCAGGAAGGCTACACCCCGCACATAGCCGCGGGTCAGCTGGTCAAATTTATCGTTGAACCAGACGAAGAAGCGGGCCGGTTTGTGGTGTCCCTCTTTGAGCAACACGGCACAGAGGGCCGGAGAGAGAGTCAGTGCCACCAGACCGGAGATGGCGACCGAGACCGCGACCGTGATGGCAAACTGCTTGTACATCACCCCGGTCATGCCGCCCATAAAGGCAACCGGCAGGAACACGGCGCAGAGCACCAGTACGATGGCGACCACCGGACCGGAGACCTCCTGCATGGCGAGGATGGCAGCCTCCTTGGCGGAGCACTTCTTCTCGCTCATGATCCGCTCTACGTTTTCGAGCACCACGATGGCGTCATCCACCACGATGCCGATGGCAAGCACCATGCCGAACAGGGTCAGCAGGTTGATGGAGAAACCGAGCACCAGCATGCCGGCGAAGGTCCCGATGAGCGACACCGGCACCGCGATACAGGGGATCAGGGTGGCGCGGAAGTTTTGCAGGAACAGATAGACCACCACGAACACCAGCACGATCGCCTCGAACAGGGTGTGTACCACCTCTTCGATGGAAATCTTCACGAACTCGGTGGTGTCGTAGGGGATCTGGTACTCGATATCCTGCGGGAATCGCTCCTTGAGTCGCTCCATGGTGGCGTGTACCGCATCGGCAACCGCGACGGCGTTGGCGCCCGGTTGCAGATAGGTGGCGATACCGATGGCCGGTTTGCCGTTGGCGCGGGCCACCAGATCATAATCCTTGCCCCCCAGCTCGACCCGGGCGACATCGCGGACCCGGATCTTGGAACCATCGGGCATGGAGCGGACGATGATGTTCTGGAACTCCTTCACATCCTCAAGGCGCCCCTTGGTCTGCACCGTGTAGGTGAAGTCGATGGGGGCCGTGGTGGGTTGGGCACCAATCTTGCCTGCCGCGAACTGGGTGTTCTGCTCGCGTATGGCACCGATCACGTCGCTCGGGGTGAGCTCGAGTTGGGCCAGTCGATCCGGCCTGAGCCAGATACGCATGGCGTAGTCAGTACCGCCAAACAAGGTGGTATCACCGATGCCGGGAATCCGCTTGAGCTCGTCGATGATGTTGAGCAGGGCGTAGTTCGACAGATAGGTGGTATCGAACGAGCCGTTCGGTGACTGGAGGGTGACCACCTGCAGGATGGAGGTCGATTTCTTCTTGACCGTCACTCCCTGCTTTTTCACCTCTTCCGGCAGCTGGGCCATGGCGGCCGAGACCCGGTTGTTAACGTTGATGGTGGCCTGATCCGGATCGGTGCCGATCTCGAAGTAGACGTTGAGGTTCATCTGGCCGTTGGAGGCCGACCCCGACTGCATGTAGATCATCCGCTCGACGCCGTTGATCTGCTGCTCCAGCGGCGCTGCCACGGTCTGGGAGATCACCTCCGGGGTTGCGCCCGGATAAAACGCCGTGACCGAGACCACCGGCGGGGTGATCTGGGGATATTGCTCGATGGGGAGCGCCCGCATCGCCGCCAACCCGCCCAGCACGATAATGATCGAAATCACGCTGGCGAAGATGGGACGTTCTATGAAGAACTTGGAAAACATACGGGCTCCTTACTTGGCCGCAGACTGGCTGACCACCTTGCCGGTGATCGCCTTCATCTCATCGGCAGAGACAGGTTTTACCACTGCGCCGGGGCGAGCCTTCATCAAGCCTTCGACGATATAGCGCTCACCAGCCTGCAGACCGCTCTCGATCAGCACGCCGGAGTCGACCGCTGCGCCCAGGGTTACCGGACGGGGCACTACCTTGTTGTCGGCATCGACTACCATCACCATGCGGTCAGCCTGGGACTGGATGATGGCGCGGGGCGGCACCACGATGGCGTTTTTGCGGGTGCCCAGATCGATGGTCATGCGGACAAACTGGCCGGGCAGCAGTACGCCGTCCTTGTTGTCGAAGATAGCGCGGGCACGGATGGTGCCGGTCTGGGGATCGACCCGGTTGTCGGAGAAGTTGAGCTTGCCCGCCTCCGGGTAGAGGGAGCCATCGGCCAGACGGATATGGGTACGCCAGGTGGTGGCATCCTTCGCCTCAATCAAGCCCTTCTTCACCGAGTTCTCGAAGTTGAGGCGATCCTGCTCCGAGTAGGAGAAGTTGACGTAGAGCGGATCGAACTGGGTGATGGTGGTGAGCAGGCCGTTGTCGCCGCTGGTGGAGATGAGGCTCCCCTCGGACTGGGAGCTCTTGCTCGCCATGCCGTTGATGGGGGCGGTCACCTGGGTGTAGCTGAGGTTGAGCTCCGCCTCTTTCACCTTGGCCTGAGCGGCTTGATGGCTGGCGATGGCCGCTTCATAGTTGGCGATGGTGTCGTCATAGTCCTTGCGACTCACCACCTGACGCTTGAAGAGGGGAATGATGCGATCCCGGTCAGCACGGGCCTTGTTGAGACGGGCCTGCTCCTGAGCCAAAGTCCCTTTGGCCTGCTCCAGCGCCACCTTGTAGGGCTCAGGGTCAATCAAAAACAGCTCCTGACCGGCGGTAACCGGCTGGCCTTCCACATAAGTGCGCTTGAGCAAGATGCCACTGACCCGGGAGCGCACATCAATCTCGCGAAAACCGGCGGTCTCTCCCACCATCTCGGTGGTGAGCGGCACATCGGTCAGCTTGACCTCGGCGACCACCACAGGGACGGCGGGCATGGTCTGGGCCGTTTGGGTCGTCTCGCCGCCACAGGCGCTCAGACCGCTGATCAGCGCCAGGGTCAGCAAGCTGCGTTTGTAAACCTCTCTTCCGGCATTGGGCACCTTCATCATCACACTCCTGTTGGATCGATTTCGGCTGCTGCGTTCAGCATGTTTCTCCATACACATCATTAACTTCATGATTAAAAAAACAACTTATTTATGATTGGAATGGGAGATGATAGGGCGGCAACCTTGAACACAACCTTCTCAAAGTGGCAATTAGGGTTGCCGATTGACGAAAAAAGTCTGACTTTTCCGATTTGGGCGGGGGGCTTCGGGGATGTTCATCCCGGGCCCGGGCTCTTCGCAACCGTATCACGCCAGCCACTCCTTGCTGCAAAAAATAAGGTGCCATAAGGCACCTTGTCTGGATGGGTTTTTTACGCCCTTTTATCGCAGGCAACCGCGAGCCGCTTCACAGTTTACGAATTCGTCGCGGCTCATCGGTTAATCTTGCGCCGTGTCAGGCGAAGCAGGCCCAGATGGGTGCGTGGTCGGAGGGTTTCTCGATGCCGCGCAGCTCGTAGTCGATACCTGTCTCGGTCACCTTGTCCTTGAGGGCGTCGGAGGCCATGATGAGGTCGATGCGCAGGCCGCGGTTCTCGTCAAAGCCCTTGGAGCGGTAGTCAAACCAGGAGAAACGCTCGCATTCGGTGGGGTTGGCTGCGCGGAAGGTGTCGGTGAGGCCAAACCCTTTCAGTCGCTCCATCCATTCGCGCTCGATGGGCAGGAAGGAGCACTTGCCATCCCGCAGCCAGCGCTTGCGGTTCGCCTCGCCGATGCCGATGTCGAGATCGGTGGGGGAGATATTCATATCCCCGATCAGCACCAGCGGGTCGTCCGGGGTGTGGTTGGTCTCGAGGTAGTGCTGCAGATCCTCGTAGAACTTCTGCTTGGCCGGGAACTTGGTCTCGTGATCCTGACTTTCACCCTGCGGGAAGTAGCCGTTCATCACCTTGATGAGAGATCCGTCTTCGCGCTCGAAGGTGGCCATGATCATCCTGCGCTGGGCCTCTTCGTCATCGGTGGGGAAGCCTTTCTCCACCTTGACCGGCTTCTGCTTGCTCATGATGGCGACCCCGTAGTGGGCCTTCTGGCCGTGAAACTCCACGTGATAGCCCATGGCCTCCACATCGGCCAGCGGGAAGGCTTCATCGTGCACCTTGATCTCCTGCAGGCCGATCACATCGGGCTGGTGCTTGTCGATGATGGCTTGCAGCTGGTGCAGACGGGCGCGCAGGCCATTGATATTGAAAGAGATGATCTTCATGTCCGGGATGCTCATGTCATTTTTATAAGTGGCTATTGGACTAGGAATCGGCTGTGGATGCAAGTTTGGCGCGGGCCTGCGTCAGTGGCAGGCACCGCGGTGTGGGCAGAGGTGTCAGCGGGTCATCTTTTTGACGAATACCACCACAAACAGCGCCAGCGTAAAGCTGCCGGTGAAGGCCTCGAAGGCGGCGAAGATCCTGGAGAGGCCGACCGGAGTGAAGTCACCGTACCCCAACGTGGTGAAGGTGACCACGCTGTAGTAGAGGCATTCGAGCAGGAAGATGGCATTTTGCTCGAGCGGGGCACCGGGCTGGTAGATGAGGTGCTCGCCCTGAAAATGCAGTCCGCAGAAGAAGTAAAAAATGCTGCAGATAAAGATGAGCAGCAACGAGAAGAGCACCACCCGCATCGGGGCCTCGCCATAGCCGCAGAAGAGATCGACCACCCAGGAGGTAAAACGCTGGGTCGACCAGAACGGCAGTTGCAGGCGGCGCATGGTGAGTTCCTGCTGGATATAGTTGCCGGACATGGTGAAGATCCCCTGTGCCTCGGAGGCTTTGCGCAGATCCCGGTAGGTCTCTTCCGCCTCCTTGAACCAGATGCGTGCCTGTTTGGGGTCCCGTTCGCGGCGCCCCTTGCGATCCTGCATCACCCGTTTGCCGGTCTGCATGTTGTCGAGCCGGGTGTTGTGCCAGCGGATGCCAAGCAGGTTGACGTCATCGAGGGTAGCGCACTGGAGGTTGGCATCACTCAGATCGGCCTTCATCAGGCTGCCGCCCTTCATGCGCAGGCCGTAGAGGTGACCACCGCGCAGGTTGGCGCGATAGAGGTTGCACTGCTCCAGCAAAAATCCCTGATCGGACTCCTTGTTGACCAGATTGAGACCCGCCAGATTGGCCCGTGACAGCTGCAGGCCGTGGCAGAGTCCGCCAGCGCGAACGTACTGTTCAAGCGCCTCGGCGCTGCGGGCTTCCTGATGGGTATGGTGGGGATCATGCCAGTGGCAGAGATCGTGCTCGCCAGCCTCTTCACTGCAGTGGCGGCCATCGGCCACCAGATAACGACACATCGCCATCTTCGTTTCCCTCGCATTGCCGAACTGGTTTCAGCATAGGCGGGGAAAAGGGGGCGTGGCGGCGTCTTAGCTGAACTGGTTGAACTCCTGACGCAGCTTGCGAAAACGCTCCTGCTGGGCCGGGTTGAGGGGGATGCCGTCGAGCACGTCCAGGGTGTCTTTGCACTCGGCACCAAACTCCGGGCTCTTGCGGTTTTTCTGCATCAGTTGCAGCAGCACCTGGATCTTGTTGAGAGCCGCACCGGTATTGGCGGGGGCGCGGCGCAGGGCCTCGCGAAAATGGCCGAGGGCCTGCTCCAGCTCGCCGCTCTGATAGGCCTTGATCCCCAGATCGTTGAGCTGCTGGTAGCGCTGACGCCGCTCCAGCACCGTCTTGTCATCGCGGGTTGCCTGAATGCAGGTGGTGAGCAACCGATCTTCGTCCTCCGCCAGCAGCCCCTGCAGGCTTTCGGCATATTCGAACTCGCCGAGCTGATAGAGGGCAAGGATGGTCTCGCCAAGCAGGGCGGGGGGCATGGTGGCAGGCTCATCGAGCCAGTTCTGGTTGGCGCGATAGAGCATCTTCTTGCCCTTGAGCAGCTCCCCCAGCGCAATCTGCACCCGGGCCTGACAGATCTGCTCGAACACCGGGTAGTTGAACTCCGACATCATCAGCGAATCGCGGATGCGCGACAGGGCAGAATTGACCTGCTTTTGCAGGTTGGCGATGTGGTAGCTGTCGTTGCTGTTGAGGGCGTAGAGGGTCAGGGTCTGGATATAGGCCCCCAGATAATGGGGCGTGCGGTGAATGGAGTTGCGCGACAGGTCGATGAGCGACATCAGCACATCCTTGGCCTGGGCGTAGTCGTGGCGCTGCAGGCACACCTCCGCCAGCCGGCGGGATAGTTGCACCGACTGGGGGGAGATATCCACCGCCCGTCTGAGCTCCTGCTGCGCCTGCTCGTCATTGCCAAGGGCCAGCAGGGATTCCGCCAGCCAGAGGTGAGCCTCCACCATCAGCGGGGTATTTTTGAGGGTCGCCTGCAGATGGCTGACCGCCTCTTCGTGGAGCCCCAGGGTGTTGCACGCCTTACCCAGCGTCAGGCGGGCCCAGCTGTTCTCCTGCCCGGCCAGCAGCTGGCGCATCAGGGCGCGTGCCTCCTGCGCCTGACCCAGCTTGAGGTGGGTATCGGCCTGCAGGCAGCGGCAGTAGTTGGCAAAACGGGGCACCGCATCGGCCCGCTCGGCACAGGCGGTAATGAGGGCTGCCAGATTGTCATCGGCCAGCGCGGTAAAGACGCTGGCCAGCGTATTGCGCCGGGCGAGGGCACGTTTGAGGCGAAACGAGAACTGCTCCTGGGAGAAGGGCTTCATCAGGTATTCGTCGGGCTCGGCTTCCAGCGCGCTCAGTACCATGGCGCGGGAGCTGTCGCCACTCACCATGATCACCACGCTTTGGGGCGGGATCAGATCTTTGTCGCGCAGGCTCTCGAGCAGCTGGCGACCATTTTCGCCAACCCCGAGATCGTAATCGATGAGATAGATGTCGAAACTGCCCTTCTGGCAGCGGCGCCGCGCATCCTCGGCGGTATTGGAGTAGGTGATGTTGCTGATACCCAGATTGAGCAGCATCGCCTTCATCATCACCTGAAACGAGCGCTGCTCATTGACCATCAGAATGCGTTGTGGCTTGGCTGGGCTCTTTTTCTCTGGCTCTTGTTCAGGTGTCTGCATCTGTCTGGGTCGAGGCGCTGCGGGCTGATGAGGGAAAGTGTGCCACCAAAGCGCCCGAAGAGGCAATTGGCCAAGTTGTCGATTGCGAACCATCTCCGTTTGTCCGCCTTTTGTCCGCGATGAGTGAAAGAAAAAGGCCCTGTTGCCAGGGCCTTGAACTCACCGTTTTTTCTCTGCCAGATAGGGAGCAAATTGCGGCGTGTACTCGGCCTTGAACCCCTGTTCAGTCTTGATGATGAGATAGACCGCCAGCTGGTGCTGTTTGGCAAATGCCAACCCCGCTTCAGGCCCCATCACCATCAGGGCGGTATCGAGGGCATCGGCCTCCAGTGCGGTCGGGGTGATCACGCTGGCGGAGACCAGCTTGTGGGTGACCGGCTGGCCGGTGGCGGGGTCGATGATATGGGAGTAACGCTGGCCATCCAGCTCGTAGTAGTTGCGATAGCTGCCTGCAGTGCTGAGCGCCATGCCGTTGGGGATGACGATATCGGAAAACGCTCCCGGCTGATCGGAAGGTTCGACGATGGCCACTTTCCATGGCGAGCCCTTGCTGTTGTTGCCCTTGCTGCGCACAGCACCGGCCACTTCGATCAGGTAGTTGTGTACCCCCTTGCCCTCGAGCAGGGTGGCAATCTCGTCAGAGGCGGCCCCCTCGCCAAGGGTGGAGAGGTCGAGATAGAGATCCGGGATCGTTTTTTCGAGCAGGAAGTGATCACCCTGCGGGGTCAGGGTCAGCTTGTCGATCCCCACCTTGTGGCGGGCGGCGGCGATGGCCACCTCATCGGGCCGCTTGACCGGCCGTTTGTCCGGGCCAAAGCCCCACAGATTGACCAGAGGCCCCACGGTCACATCCAGCTTGCCGTCGGTCAGCTTACCGGCATCCATCCCCTGCTGGACTATGATGGCCATGGCGGGCGGGATGGCAAACGGGGTATTGGCGGGCCCCTGATTGAAACGGGAGATGAGCGAGCCCGGATCGTAGGTGGAGATCTCCTTGTTCATCCGGGCCAGCAGGCTCTCAACATCGCTTTTGAGGGCGGGCTCCCCACCGGGGTAGCTATCGCTCAGGGTCACCACATAGTAGGTGCCCATGGTCTTGCCCTGAATACGGGTCTGGGCAGGCGGGGTGGGCTGGCAGCCGGCCAGAGCCAGCAGCAGGGTCAGCAGCAGGCCGCGCAGGGCCGCCACGGGGGTTATCGCAATCATCCGGCGCTCTCATTGGGAGAAGGTTCATATCGGGGCGCTAGCTTAGCCAAGGGGCGCCCGCCGGGCGAGCTCTGATAGGGGCAATCGGAGGGAAAAGGGCAGAAAAAATTAAACAGTTTTGAACCTGTGACAGCCGAGTGCCGTATCGTCCCTCCGTGAGGGAGAGAGTGGCGAGTAGAGCACCGTCTGGTGACCTGGCCCGCAGCTTTGGCCAAAAGCCATAGCCGATTGAAGACAACTGAGTAAAATGAAGGTCGATTTAGACGGCATCTTTGCGAAGCGTTCACCGCATCCGCCAAGTCGTTGCCATCCATTGCCAATCAAAGGAGAAGATGATGAAAAAGGCGATTACCCTGCTGTTTCTGAGTACCCTGGCTGCCCCCGTGCTGGCGGATGAGTGTGCACTGGTCATCGAAGGCAATGATGCCATGCAGTACAACCTCAAAGAGATGAGCGTGCCGGCCACCTGCAAGGAGGTGACGGTCACCCTGAACCACACCGGCAAGCTGCCCGTGACAGCCATGGGTCACAACTGGGTGCTGGCCAGCACCGCCGACTATCAGACCGTGGCGACTGCCGGGATGAGCGCCGGGGCCGAGAACGGCTATCTGCCCAAGGACGATGCCCGTGTACTGGCTCACACCAAGCTGATCGGCGGCGGCGAGAGCAGCAGCGTCACTTTCAAGACCGACGGTCTGGCGGGCAAGGATCTCACCTTCTTCTGCTCCTTCCCCGGCCACTTCGCCATGATGAAGGGCTCCTTCAAGGTCAACTAAGGTGCTGACTGGCTCGAGCCGGTTGCCTCAATAGCAAAAGCCGGGATTTCCCGGCTTTTTCATCTCTGCTGTTTGTGTGTGGCGTGGCATGACTGCACACCGCCGACTTTTGTGCTATTTGGCCTGCAGGGTAAAGAAGGCGATGGCGGTCTTCTTCTGGCATTCGAAGTGAATGCTCTCTTCCCCGGTCACTACCAGCGTCTCGTTGATGGCCACCTCTTTGCCCTGCACGGCCAGCTGGCCGCTCAGCAGGTGACAGAGGTAGGTCTTCTCTGGCTCGAGGGTAAGGGTCAGCGGGAAGGGGAGGTTCAGTACCCGCACGTTGGCGCTGATGCGATCCGGATGGTAGATAAGCCCCAGATCGGTCACCTCTTTTTTCAGCAACTCGCAGTGGGTTTCCTCATCGCCGCTAAAGTGCGCCGCCTCGAAGGTGGCGTAGGGGTGACCATTGAGCACAAAGCCAGCCCCGCTCACCGGCAGCAAAATGCGCTGATAGCCAGGAAAGGGGGAGAAGGGGCCCGCGCTCTTGATGGGGGCCGAGCTCAGTCGATAGTCAAAGTCGAGTTTGGCAAGGCTGCTCCCCTTGGGGGAGATGAGGATCTGGCTGGTGGTGCCCTGCTGGTTTTTCCAGGGCATCTTCTGGTGGTCAGACTCTTTAATCAGGGTGATCACGGGCACGTCCTCACGATAAAAAACGCAGGGAGCCGGGGACATCAGCCCCGGCTCCCTGATAGAGATTGGCGATGGTAAAGGCGATCAGCCCTGAACATCCAGCGCAGCCAGCCGAGCTTCCATGGCGGCGAGACGGCTCTTGAGATCGCTCACCTCCTGCTCCAGCTCGCTCAGGCGGTCGGCGGCAGGGGAGGCATAGGCCGCGGCGGGGGCGGCATCCATCATCGCCTGAATATCCACTTCGCCGCTGAACAGGTGGGCGTAGCGGGATTCGCGCTTGCCTGGCTCGCGCGGCAGCTTGACCACGTAGGGGCCACGCTCGATGAGCTGGGTCAGCACCGCATCCACCTCGGTGACATCATCGAAGCTGCAGAGGCGGTTGGTACGGGAGCGCAGCTCCCCCGGGGTTTGCGGGCCGCGCAGCAGCAGTTCGCAGACGATGCCAAGCTCCTGGGCACTGAATTTCAGCTCGCCAAATTCGGTGTTACAGAATCTGTGCTGATAGCGGGGCACCCGGGCGTTGAAGCCTGCAGTGTTGACCACCAGCCGCTTGCGGATCAGCTCGTCCACCACGGCGCGGATATCGAGCTCGGAGAGCTCCAGCACCGGCTCGCGGTTGCTCTTCTGGTTGCAGGCGTTGACCAGTGCATTAAGGGAGAGGGGATATTGATCCGGGGTGCAGATCTCTTTTTCAATCAGACAGCCGATGACGCGGGCTTCCAGCGGGCCAAGTACTAACTCCATTTCCTACTCCCTTCCAAATCGAGACATCAAGAGCCCCTATCTTAGTCATGGTCCGTGCCGCGTCTAGCGTTGCGCGCCATTTTTGCGAGCTGATCAGGGCGTTGGCGAAAGGCTCGCCAACGCCAGAGGTCTCCGCTTTTAGCGCTGCCCCTGATAGAAGCGCGCCTTATTGGCATACATGGCGTCGTCAGCCACCCGGCTCAGCTCCGCCAGGGGGGTCTGGTCGCTGCTGCTCCAGCCGATGGCAAAACGCAGCGGGAAGCTGTGCTCCCCATGCTGCACGATGGCGTGCTGCTGGCTTGCCTCCAACCTGCCTGCCAGCTGCTGACTGGCGAGGTGATCCGCCTCCGCCAGCAGCACGAACTCGTCGCCGCCGATACGGAAAATCTTCTCATCCTGACGGCAGAGGGTGCGCAGCTGGTGAGCCATCTGGATCAGCAGGGCGTCGCCAGCCTCGTGCCCATACTGGTCGTTGGTACGCTTGAGGCCGTTGAGATCGAGCATGAAGAGGGCGAGGTGACGCTCGGGATGGCGCGCCAGCACTGCTTGATAGTGGTGGAAGGCCTCTTCGAACGCCTGCCGGTTGGGCAGCCCGGTGAGGTTGTCGGTGCGGGCGACCCGCGCCAGCTCGTCGGTGAAGAGACGCCCCTCGATGCCCACCGCCAATTGCTTGGCAAACAGCCGCAAGATGGCCCTGTCTTCGGACTCCAGCCCTTCGGCGCTCACCATCAGATAGCCAAACAGCACGCCACTTTGACTGCCGGGCAGGGTCATGATCTTCCAAAGTGCGTTATCCCACTGGCATTCGGAGTGTTTGACCTCCTCATCCATCAGTTGAACCAGTTTCTCCTGCAAGGCATCCCGCAAGGGGGCATCGACCCCCTGGGTCAGGGAGTAGTGGGGCTGGCCATCGCGGCGGATCACCAGCCCCCAGCGGTGGCCGGGATAGAGCTGCGAGAGCTGCAGCAGGGCGGAGCTGGCCAGCTCGGCAATATCGATATCCAGCTGCTGGTGCAGACCGAACTGCAACCAGGATTGCAGGATATGGCGGCTGCGCTCCTCCCGGCTCAGGGCCGAGCGCAGGGCGGTCGTTTGCGAGGCAACCTCTTGCTCCAGTTCATCGTTGAAGCCGAGCAGCCGCTGGTTGAAGGCCTCTTTCTCGCTATTGGCCTGCTGCAGCTGTTCATTTTGCTGATAGAGCGCCCGCACCTGATCCGAGATGGTGCTGGCCATCTCCTGCAGCAACTGGCGCACCTCGTCGTACTCCACAAAGCGCAGCGGCGCCTGCCGTTGCTGGTAGTTGCCCTTGCCATAGCTGCGCACCAGCGCGGCCAGCGAGCGCAGCGGTCGGGTGAGCCAGCGGGTGAGCCAGACGCAGCCGATGGCCACCAGCAGCAACATGACGGCGATGCTGACGGTCAGCAACTGCTGGGATTTATTGAGTTCGCTGACCCTGTCATTGCTGTAGCTGTAGAGGGTGATGGTGGGGGTGATCTCCTGCTCCAGCTGGGGCCAGCCAATGGCCAGGGGCTGCGCCATCTTGCTTGGCTCCCTGTCATCCATGGCGTTGGCGCTCTGGTGAGCCCCTTCGTAGAGACGGTTCTCGCCCTGGGAGATCACCAGATATTCGCTCCCCTTGAGATAGGGTTCCAGCAACTGGGCCATCTGTCGCCAGGGGAGGATGGCCATCACGAAGCCGGAAGGAGTCTGCATCACCCCTGCGCGCTGGTGGTTGCGATAGATGGGGGCCACCAGCGCCAGCCCACCGCTGCGGTTTTGCTCCATGTCGTCGACCAGCACGGGATCATCGACGGGCAGTAGCAGATGCTTGCCCTGTTTTGCCTCGCGGGTCTTGCCCCAGGCCATCAGCTGCGGCATCAGGTTGCTCGACTCGAGGTGGGAGGCCTGGCCATTGATGTACTCCACCACCAACCCCTTGTCATCGATGAGGTAGGCCGAGGTGAGCAGGCTGTTGGATTTGACAAAGGTGGCCAGCGCCAGCCGGGCATGGCTGGAGAAGAGAAAGTTGTCGAGGGCCTGATGGAGTACCCGATCCTGGCTGAGCTGATTGAGCTGGGTGCCGATCAGCTCGCTGCGAAAGCGGGCTTCGCGGGTCATGCTGGTGAGGGCTCGCTCCAGCTGCGACTGCTCGCTCTGGGCGATGATCTGGTGCTGGCGGATCAGCAGCACAGTGCTGGCCAGCAGTGCCGGCAGCAAGGCGACGGTGAACAGGATGATGATGAGGGTCGGGCCGAGCCGAAAGGTGCGATGTTTCATGGTGTTTTGACCTGCCGGTACTGCTGATCGGCCAGCTGCTGCATATAGCGGGCGGTGTCGGCGGCACTGATCCCCTCTTTAAAGCGCTCGAACCCTTTCTCCATCGCTTGCCAGGCGATGGACATGGCGCTGTCGGAGGGCATGGGGGTACTGAGGGTGAACTGTTCCTGCAGCACTTTTTCCTGAGGCGTGGGACGGCGGCTGATGGCGGTAAAAGCCTGCTGATTGACCGGCAGCAGCGCCCCCTGATGATAGATGAACTGCTGAATATCCTGACGCTGGATAAAGGCCATCAATGCCTTGATGACGGGTTGCCGATCCTCATCATCCATCGCCCAGCGGGAGGCTCCCATCACGTAGGCGCCGCTCATGGAGTGCATGGGATGGCTTTGCCAGCGGGGCAGCAGGGCGATGCCCAGCTTATCCCCCATATTCTTCACCAGATCATTGAACGCCCAGTCCCCATTGATGAGGTAGGCGCTCTTGCCCTCATTGAAGCGGGCGAGGGCGGTGTCATAGTCGCACTCGGGATCGACCCACTGTTCGCTGGCGACGGTGCGGTAGGCCTCCAGCGCCTGCACCATGGCCGGGCTGTCGAGGGTGATGCGCCCTTCGGTCACCGGCGAGCCGCCAAAGGTGTGTAAAAAGGCGGCGAAGTAGTACATGTCGTGATAGGGCCAGCTGACGGGGTCGACCCCCTTGGCCTTGAGGGCCGGGGTGATAGCTGTCAGTTGCTGCCATTGAGTCACCGGAGTCGAGACCAGCGCCTTGTTGTAAAACAGCATCAGATGGTTGCCCTGCATCATGGGCATGCCCCAGCGTTGCCTATCCAGGGTGACATAACGCAGGGCGCTGGCCATCAGCGCGGGGGAAAACCACTCGGCCGGGAGGGGAGCGAGGGTCATCTGGCGATAGAGGCCGATAAAATCGGAGGGGATTAGCATCAGGTCGGGCAGCCCCCTGGCCTGAGCTGCCAGCAGGAGATCCGCCTTGATCTTGCCCGGCTCAATCTGGGTGACCCGCACTCTGTGGTTCCCCTCCTGATTGAAGCGGGCGATCACGTCGTCGATCACGTAACCGGCTTGCTGGGAGTGCCACAGCTCCAGTTCAGGCTCCTGAGCCTGCAGGGGGTGGCTCAATGCGAACAGGCAAAGCAGCAAGAGATGATAAAAAGATCGTTTTCTGCTCATGTTATCATCACCGTTATTCCCTGAATTCCAAGGGAAAAATGTAACAAACTACCGGCAAGATCGGTAGGCTCGGGTGTCAACTAATTGACTGAAACAACAAAAAGCCCGGCGCGTGGGCCGGGCTGGGGGATAAATTGCTTATCCGCATATTCTTCGAGGCATCTATTGTGGATGTTGTTTGAGGATGTCGTATATCTCCTCTTTCAGTTTGAGTTTCTGTTTTTTCAGATCTCTCACCTCGGCGCTATAGTCGCTGGCGTGATGCTTTTCCAACTTTCTAATCTCCGCATCCAGGTCGTTGTGCAAGTCAAACTTCTTCTGGAAATGGACATCACTGCTCTTCAGTTTCGAGATGAGTTCTCTGTACTCTGGGAACATGTAATGGAGCCTCCTTGGTTTCGTTTGATTGTGCCTGTAAGACCAAAGCTACCCCTTAGTGCCGGGGATAAATGTGATCCTGATCAGATTTGGGGGCAATGATTTGGAGTATTCGGCGGGATGTTTATAAGTTGTTGAATAAAAACAAAATAAGTGATTTATCAATCTGAATGGTGAGCCAAACTGTGCGACAAGTCACAACAGGGGCTGTGTTGGCGTGAGGGCGCAGGATCAAAAAAGGGGCCGAGTGGCCCCTTTTTATGGATGCAGGCAACGTTACTCTTTCTCTTCGTCCGCCTGCTCTTTTTTCTTTTTCTTCTCGGGCAGCGGCTTGCCATCGCGGTGGATCACCTTGCCCGCTTCAAAGCCAATCTGGGCCGCCAGCTCCTCCAGATCCGCCGACTTGGCCTGATCCCCGATGGCGTAGCGATAGTTGGCGATGGAGAGCTTTTCGGCCACCGGCGTGCCCGGGACGATAGGCTCGCGCCAGCCTTGGCCGATGTGGGCCACCAGGGTGCCGTTCATCAACAGCTCGCCGACGATCTCCTGGGTCGGATTGCCCTTGCCGTAGGTGAGACCCTGCGGGTGCTTCTTGCCGACCAGCGGCTCGTTGCTGGCGGGGATCAGCTTGGTGCGGATCAGCCACTTGGGCTTTTTGGTGTTGCCCACCGCCTTGCCGGTTTGGTACTCGTTGATCTTGATGGTCTTGATCATCTGGGCCATGAATTCCTTGGTCAGCGCCTTCTGGGCGTCGCTGGTTTCATCGATGGCGATGGGGGCCACATACCAGGTCTGGGTGGCTTGAGCCTTGGGAGCGGCAGGGGCAGTTTGCGCCATGGCCAGGGGGCTGAGCAGGATGGCAGCCAGCAAGAGTCCTATCTTCTTCATTGTGATTCCGCTTTTGTTTCAACAAGAATTTTGTTTTGCCAGCGACGACTGCGCCAGCGCCAGAACATGGCCAGACCGCGCACCCACTCGTCGCAGGCCAGCGCCAGCCAGATACCGACCAGTCCATAACCCTGCATGATACCGAGGAAATAGGAGAGTGGCACGGCAATTCCCCACATGGAGAGCAACGCCATGTAGAGGGGGAAACGGGCATCCCCGGTGGCCCGCAGGGCGTTGATCACCACCAGATTAAAGGTGCGGCCGGGTTCGAGGATAAGGCTGATAAGAAACAGTTGCGCCACCTGAGTGATGATGTCGGCATCATCGGTAAAGAGGCTGATGATGGTACGGCCATTGAGGGCCGCCGCCACGGCGATGACGCAGGTGACCGCCAGCCCCAGCTTGAGGCTCTTGAGCAGCTGCTGATAGGCGCGATCGAACTGTCTTGCGCCCGCCAGATGGCCGATGATGATCTCGTTGCCAAGGCCGATGGAGAGGCCAAACAGCAGGATAAACAGGCAGATCTGGAAGAAGTAGGATTGGGTCGCCAGCGCCTTGTCACCCAGCAGTCCGACAAAGGCTGTCACCACCATAAACTGCAGCATCCAGGAGAGATTCTCCCCTGCAGCAGGCAGGCCGATATGGAGCACCTTGCCCAGCATCTCCCGACTGGGGTGGACGATATCGCGCACCACCAGCCGAATGCCGGTCTTGCGGGCTACCAGCCACACCAGCAGCACCACGCCGATCAGGCGGCCCGCGACCGTGCTGATGGCGACACCGGCGACGCCAAGCTGGGGCAGGCCGAACCAGCCGTAGAGCAGCAGCAGGTTGCCGACGAAGGTGATGAGGTTGACGATGAGAGTCACATACATCGCCTGACGGGTGTGGCCGTGGGCGCGCAGGGTGGCCGCCAGACAGAGCGCCGCGGCCTCTGGCAACAGGCAGAGACCGATGATCTGCAAGTAAAGCGTCCCGTCGCTCATCAGGTTGGCGGGCAGGTTCATCAGCGCCAGCATGGTGCTGGCCCCCGCCATCACGCCGATGGCGGCCACCAGCCCGATCAGCAGGTTGAAGCCGATAGCGGTGTGGATCACCACCCGACTCTTCTCCCGATCGCCCGCCCCCAGATACTGGGTGATCACCACGCTGGTACCGATGCTGACGAAGCTGAACAATGTGATGGCGAGGTCGAACACCTGATTGCCGACCGCCAGCGCGGCCACTCCCTGATAGGAGACGTGACCCACCATGAAGGTGTTGAGGGCGCCGGTCAGAAAGTGCAGGGCGAGATCGATAAAGAGCGGCCAGGTCAGCGCAAAGAGGGTGCCCGGGCCTGCGTGGGATTGAGATTGCATGGCATGTCCAACAGCTGGGAGGGCACGGGGGAGTGCCCTCTGGGGGCGCATTTAACACCAAGGCCAAGGCCGGTGCAATCCTTGTGCAGGATTGCACCGGCCAGGGGGTCAGGCCAAGGGATCAGGCAGGCGTGGCGCCCGCCTCCTGTTCGCTTGGCAGGGTGAGGCGCGCCGAGTCGGGCAGGGCATCATCCTGCGGCCAGTTGGAGCGGATGGCATCAGTGGTGCTCTCCACCACCGCATCATCCTTGAACACCGGCTCGCGGTAGCAGCGGGTCAGGCGCAGCGCCTGATACATGTCGGGGCAGAGGATGATCCCTTCATCGCCCACCCGTACGCCTGCCTGCTTTAGCCAGTGGGTCATCTGGCCGTGGCGACCCGCCATCACCATATGGATGCCGCGCCGTTTCAGCTCTTTGTGCAGCTCTCCCACCATGCTCATCACGCTGATGTCCTGATGGGTGAAGCAGGCGACTGCATCGATCACCAGACACTTGGGGGCTCGGGGATCCTGCACCAGCAGGGCCAGCACCCGCCGCTTGAAATAGGGGGCATTGAAGTAGGTGAGCGGTGAGTTGAAGCGATAGACCAGAATACCCGGGATTGCCTTGGCCTGTTCGTTGTCTCCCAGGGTACGTACTACCCCCTCGTCATCCATGCCAAGCAGCTGATCGGTGGGGCGCATCACATTGCGCAGGAACTGGAACAAGCCGAGCAAAACCGCGAGGGTGATCCCGGGGATCACTCCCATGGTGAGCACGCTGATAAAGGTGACCAGCGCCAGCCAGAAGGCGGATCGATCGGAGTGGCGCAGGGCCCAGAGACCGCGAAAATCGGTGAGCGAGAGTGAGGCCATCACCAGCACCACCCCGAGGGCGGCGGTGGGAATATATTTGAGCGGCGCCGTCAGATAGAAGGTGATGAGGGCGATCACCGCCGCAGCGATGATGGAGACCAGCTGGCTCTTGCCGCCGTTGGCATCGTTGACCGCGGTGCGTGAATCCGCGCCGCTGATGGCGAAACCCTGTGAGACTGCGGAGGCGAGGTTCGCCATGCCAAGGGCCCGAAACTCCTTGTCCGCGTCTATCTCATAACCGTTTTTGGCGGCAAAGCTGCGGGCGGTCAGCATCATGGAGACGAAGCTCACCATGGCGAGGTTAAGGGCAGGCAGCACCAGCTCCCGCATCAGACCGGGGGGAAATTCCGGCATCTGGAACGCGGGCAGGCCGGAGCCCACCGTCCCCAGGGTGGCGATATCAAACTGGCCGAGATTAAAGCCCCAGACCAGCGCAGCGGTCACCACCATGGCCACCATGGAGGAGGGCCATGCCGGTTTGTAGCGCTTGGCCAGCAGCAGGGTGAGCAGGGCCACCAAACTCATGGCCAGGGTCGGCAGATGGGTCTGGGTAATATAGGTAGCCCCGCTGGCGATCCGCTCGATGAGGTAACGTTCGCTGAAAGTGAAGCCGAAGATCTTGGAGAGCTGGCCCACCATGATGGTGATGGCCACACCATTGAGCAGCCCCATCAGGATCGGGCGGGAGAGAAAGTCCGCCAGCACTCCCAGCTTGAAGCGGCTGGCAATCAGGCACCAGAAGCCGGTCATGGCGGTCATGGTCATTACCAGTTGCCAGTGACGGGTTGGGTCGCCTGCGGCCAGCGGCGTTACCACGGCGGCGATGACCGCACAGGTGGCGGCATCGGGGCCGACAATCAGCTGGCGGGAGGTGCCAAACAGGGCGTAGACCAGCATGGGCAGGATGCAGGAGTAGAGGCCGACGATGGCACCCACCCCGGCAAGCTCGGCATAGGCGATGGCGACGGGCAGGGCCACGGCCGCCACCGAGAGTCCGGCGCGAAGATCTGGCATCAACCAGGCGCGCTGGTAATGCAGCAGGGCGGCGAGGCCCGGTAGCCAGCGTTCGAGAGAGAAGAAGTCGCGCATTATTTAACCCATTGAGTTACAACCAGCTTTTCCCCTAGTGTGCCCAAGGTTATCGAAAGATTGCAATCAGGTTATGGCCAGTTTACCTGAAGGTCAGGCCAGATAGCCTGCCAGCGTTTCTCCTTGATGCGCTGGGTAAAAATCTGTTTGTCCTGGCGACATTTGGGGTTGGCACTCACTTGCAGCGACCAGTTGATGGCAAAGCCGTAGGGGGCGAGCCACTCGAACTCGCCATCTTTGGTCAGGCGCACGCCGATGCAGGTGGGCACTTCGACCCAGTGGCTGAGCGCTTCAAGGCTGCTGGCAAACGGCGTTACCAGCTGCCGCGTGTGCATGCGGGCCTGATTGCGTACTTCCCACTGCTGGCCGGGCAGCCGTTTTGCCAGCCAGGCTTCGTGCTCTGCTTCGGCCAGCCCTTGTGGGTCGCTGTTATCGAGGTAGATAAGGTCGATATCGTTGAGCGGGGTTGACTCGGTTTTGTGATGCAGGTGATCCCAGATGAGGTTGCGGATAAAGCCAGCTCCCAGCGCCCAGTCGGGCAGATTGAGCTCTGCGGCGGCTTGCAGGCAGGCCATCCGCTGCGGATCGGCCCGCAGCAGGGCTTCTGTTTTGGCTTGGAATTGCTGTTCGGGGACGGTGTTCAGAGGTTCAGTTGTTGGCATTGCGGCGTAACCAGACATCAATGTAGCGGCAGCTCGGCACTATAGTGAGCCCCTCCGCCTGAGTCCAGTTGAAGAAGGCACGCGCCAGCTGATCGGCAATCCCCTGCACCCGCAGCTCGGGGGGCACGAAGGTGCTGTATGCGTCGATGGTCTTGGCATCGAGCCGCCGGTAGCGCAGTCTCGACTCTTTCCCCTCCACCATACAGATGAACTGCTGCTGGTTGGCCTGATGGATGATGTCGCTCATGGTGGGCACCTCTGGCATAAAGTTGGGTCTCTCGGCACAACATAACTGTTAGCCAAGGTATAGAACAGATAGTGGATGATGTATCGATTGTTATCAGGATTATTGAGCCAGCTCTTGCTCTCTGGCTTTTATCTTGGCACGAATCTATGTGGCAATAATCAGCAAGTTCGGAAGAGGTAAGAATGGACACGGTAATGTTGAAAGTTACCCGGAAGGTGTTGGCTCAAAGTCAGAACAGCCCAGATCAGCGGCAGATTGCGATTTCTGATGCATCCAACCATGAACTCAAGGCTCAGTTTGACACGGCAGGTAAAAATAGAAAAATTCGGCTGTTGTTGGCCAAGAGAATCTCATTGTGGATGGGGGATACGGGGACTATTTGGTATAGCCACAACCACGCGAGCAAAAAGAACCAAGAGGATTTTGATCAACTCTTTTCATTGTTGGCGCACCATCCTGATGCGCCATTCCAGTTTATTTGTGAGGTTGCGGCCGATTAGCCACTAGGCCCAGGCCCGCTCCAGCAGGGTAAGTAACTGCTCACGGTCGGCGTCCTTGCGATTGAACAGCAGGGCACCGTCGTTGACCGCCAGATCGCGGATCTCGGTCAGTAGCGAGCGATCGCTTACCCCAGCCTCGCTCATGGTGCGCGGCAGCTTGACCGCTTGCCACAAGGTGTCGCGCAGGGTGCGAATGGCTGTGATGGTCGCCTCCGCCCGCTGATGGGCCGGGGTGGCAGCAAAGCGCTCTGCCCCCACCAGCGGCAACAGCAGCCGGGCCAACTCGCTATCCACCTCGGGGCGGTTGTAGTCGAGCACGGTCGGCAAAAAGAGGTTCATGCACAGCCCGTGGGGCAGATGGCAGCGGGCTCCCAGACTGTGGCCGAGGGCGTGCACCAGCCCCACCATGGAGTTGGAAAAAGCCATGCCAGCCAGCGTGGAGCCTTCCGCCAGTTGCAGCCGCAGCTGCTTGTTTTGCGGGTCGTGGATGATTTGCGGCAGGGCGCTGGCGATCTTCTCCACTGCCATCAGGGCCAGCGCATCGCTCACCGGGTTCTTGGCGGTGCCGATAAAGGCTTCGATGGCGTGGGTCATGGCGTCCATGGCGGTAGCGGCAGTGATATTGAGGGGCAGCCCCTGGGTCAGGCGCGGGTCGAGCACCGCCAGTTGGGGCAGCAGGAAGGGGGAGGTGAAGGGCACCTTGCGCCCGCTCGCCTCATCCTTGATCACCGCCACCAGAGTCACCTCTGATCCTGTGCCCGCCGTGGTGGGCACCACCGCCAGCGGCTTGAGGGGACGGGTCAGGCAACCGGCGCCCGAGTAGTCGAGCAGATGATCCCCCCCCATGGAAGTGAGAATGTTGACTGCCTTGGCGGTGTCGATGACAGAGCCGCCCCCCAGCGCCACCAGACTGTCGCAGTCGAGCTCGCGATAGCGTTTGGCGATCCGCTCCACCACGGCGGTGGAAGAGTCGGCCGGGATCTCGTCCCAGATGGCGGCGACCGGCAGTTGCCCCTCGGCCAGCACATTGGCCAGCAGGGTGGCAAGGCCGGTGGCATTGACCCCCTTGTCGGTCAGCAGCAGCGGGCGACGGGCCCCGAGGCTGGTCAGCTCGCTGGCCAGTTGCTCCAGCGCCTGTTCACCGGCCAGCAGTTTGACCGGGCAGAAGAAATCGTAATAGCGGCTCATTTCAAGGCTCCTTGCGCGTTAGCCGGTCACCAGACCCAGATAGATGTTGCAGGCCCGGCCGATCTTGTTGGTCGGGGCGGGATAGTGGCGCAGCAGAGGCCGCGCGATAAAGGCGGGCAGGATCAGGGACTGCAACTGCTCAAGCCCCCGCACCAGATGCATGGCAACGGTCAGGTCTCCCTCCACCAGCAGCCGGTTTTCGCCAAATGCCTGATTGACCCCGAGCCGAAAACTCAGGGCGCGAAAGGCGATATTGGGATGCTTGAAGCGCACCCGCAGCGGATGGATGGTGGCATGGGGGGCGGCTGGCGCATCGGGATACCAGCGGCCACTCTGCTTGTGCATGTTCATGGCGTAGCCGATGCCGCCCACTTCGAGGCGAATAGCCAGCCCGTCCGGCAACGGCGCCAATTCGCGGCGTACCGCCTCATCGGTGCGGGCGGCGCGGCAGAGGGTACGACCCACCACCCAGAGCAGTGTGGTGATCCAGAGGCGGCGGCCAAGGGCTGCCGCAGGTTCAAACATCCGTGTTTGCATGAGGATTGGCTCCTGAGATGGCTGACCAGAAGAGGGCGAACGCACTGGCTTGCCAGTAGTCGTCCTGTCCCAGCTCCGGTTGATCGACAAACAGTGATGCGCAGGCGAGGAACTGGCCCTGACACACCTCCAGCAACAGTGGCGCGGGAGCCTGCATCAGCTCGCCGCTGGCCTGCCCCTTTGCCAGCAGAGCAGGCAGAAAGCGCAGGGCATCGTTCAGGATCTGGCTGCGGGCCGGTCTGGCCAGCAGCGGAGAGTGAAAGAAGCCCAGCACGAATTTGAGCTCATTGGGATGCGCGAGCATCCACCCCATCGCCAGCTGCCAGTAGTGGCGGGTTTGGTCGTACAGCGGCAGGGTGGGATCTGCTTCATGGATGGCGCTCCCCATCCGGGTCTTTACATCCTGATAGAGGGCGAGGATCAGTGCCTCCTTGCTCGGAAAGTGGTGGAACAGAGTGCCGTTGGCCACCCCGGCCGCCTTGGCGATACGGGCGGTGGCGGCCCCCTGCAGGCCATCTTCGGCGCAGAGGGCGAGAGCGGCATCCAGGATCTGGCGGCGCTTGTCGGTCATGGTTTGTGGCTGCGGGATAGCCTGGTTCATGGGCATCTCCATCAGCGCAGGAAGAAGGCCATCATCAGCTTCTGGATCCAGTTGTGGTAGGGGGGATGGATCAGGGAGCCGGTGGTGAACTTGCCGCGGGTCAGCACGGTTTTTGCCTTGGAGAAGGTGAGGAACCCCTCGTGGCCGTGGTAGTGGCCCATACCGGAGGCGCCGATGCCGCCGAACGGCACATCGTCGGCCGCCACTTGAAACAGGCTTTCGTTGATCGCCATGCCGCCGGAGTGGGTCTCGCGGGTCACTCGCGCCTGCAGCTCGGGGTCGAAGCTCATCAGATAGAGGGCCAGCGGGCGGGGCCGCTCGGCCACATAGGCGAGTGCCTCCTCCAGGGTGTCGTAGGGGATGAGCGGCAGCAGCGGGCCAAAGATCTCCTGCTGCATCACCTGACACTGACCCGGCACCCCGGTCAGCAGGTAGGGCACCAGCAGGCGACGCTGGTCATCGCGGGCCGGGCTGCCACAGGGGTGGAGCTGGGCACCCGCCTGCTCGGCTTCATCGAGCCAGCTGACGAGACGTTGATACTGGCGGTCGTTGATGATGGCGCCGTAGTCGGCGCTATTGAGCCCCTGCGGGTAGAGCTTGCTGAAGTGGCGGCGATAGGCGGCGATAAAGTTATCCACCTCGCTGCGGGGCAGCAGCACATAGTCGGGGGCGACGCAGATCTGTCCGGCGTTGAGGCTCTTGCCGAAGATCATCCGTTCGACCGCGGTGGCGACCGGCATGTCGGGGGCGATGAGACAGGGGCTCTTGCCACCCAGCTCAAGGGTGAGCGGGGTGAGCTGGGGCGCGGCGGCAGCCATCACCAGCTTGCCCACCATGGTGGAGCCGGTAAAGAGCAGGTGATCGAACGGCAGTGAGCTGAACGCCGCCGCCATCTGGGCATCCCCCTCGATGATGGCGATCTCGTTTTCGTCAAACACGCTGGTGAGCATGGTGCGCAGCACGGCGTTGGTATGAGGGGTGAACTCGGAGAGTTTCAGCATCGCCCGGTTGCCCGCCGCGATGGCGGTGATGAGAGGGCCGAGGCTCAGCATCACCGGAAAGTTCCACGGCACGATAATGCCGACTACCCCGAGTGGCTGGAAGTGCACCTCTACTTTGGCGGGGGCCAGCAGCAGGCCGGTGTGGCGGCGGTGGGGCTGCATCCAGCGTTTGAGCCGCTTCTGGGTGTAGTTGATCTGCATGATGCAGGGCAGCACATCGGCAATCAGGCTGTCGTAGTGGCTGCGCTGGCCATAATCTGCTGCCAGCGCCTTGCACAGCTGCCCCTTGTGGGCGAGCAATGCCTGTTTGAGTTTGGTCAGCTGCGCCCGGCGCTCGGCCAAGGTAGGCATGGGATGAGCCAGACTCGCCCGCTTGAGCCGTGTCAGCTGATCCGGCAGGGACAATTTGATGGCGAGGATATCCTCAGGAGTGTGTTGAAGCTGCGCCGCACCCATGTTGTTCTCCGCATGAAAAATGACCGACTGATTAGTCGGTCTAAATCTAGCTGTTTGTTACCGGAATGTAAAGCTGGCAAGCTGTCTGCCGTTCACCGCGAGCTGGACGCAAGAGAGAACTGTGTGTCTCCCCACACTTTTGTGGTTTGCTCGTTGGTGACTTATCTAATAAGGGGTAGTTTTTGGCTATTAACCTACACGGAGAGAGCACTATGACCAGGGAACTGAACAGCTTGTTGGCCCGGCTTGAAGATGTGGTTGAGCGGATGCCGGATTGCTTCAACACCTACGAATTCGCCCAGAAGCTGGCACTGCAATATCAGCCGGAGTTCTTTGCTGCGGGCCACTCTCTGGCCGAGCACGAGGGCAAGGTACTGCGGGTGCTGCACCAGAAGATCGCCGAAGCGCTGGCAGGCAGCGAGATGGTGATTGAAGGGGCGCTGCTCCCCTGCGTCACTCCTTGGGGGGAGAAGGCGACCTCACCACGCTGGCATCGCAAGCACTGAGGATCCGGTCAGGCAGTTCACTGCCAGATAGCAGATAGCGAACAACGATAAAGGGCGCGGCGCTGGCAACAGGGCCGCGTTTTTTTATGCAGATTGTCGCCAGCAGCGCCCCCGCTGCCGGGAGCAAAGGCCCGGTCTGTGATCCCATGCCGGGATACGGGGCCGTCAGCCGGGTAGACTCTCCCTTTTGTCGCAGGGTTTGTCACCTAGGAATTTCTCATGACCCATAAAATCATTCTGGATACCGACCCGGGTATCGACGATGCCATGGCCATCCTGTTTGCCGAGGCCCACCCCGCCATCGAGCTGCTCGCCATCACCACTGTTTTTGGTAACGCCACCATCGACAATGGCACCCGCAACGCCCTCTGGCTCAAGCAGAAGTACGGCATGAAGGCGGATGTGGCCAAAGGCGCTGCCGCCCCGCTGCTGCGCGAGCCGGTCGGCCCCACCACCATAGTCCACGGCCCGAGCGGCTTTGGCGACATGGAGGCGGGGGAGGTGACTATCGCTCCGGATCCCCGCCCCGCCTGGCAGTACATAGTCGAGGCGGTGAAAGCCGCGCCGGGGGAGATCACCCTAGTCACTATCGGCCCACTGACCAATCTGGCGCTGGCGCTACAACAGGCCCCCGAGATTGTCTCGCTGGTGAAACAGGTAGTAGTGATGGGCGGCGCCTTTGGCGTCAACGGCCATCGTGGCAACGTCACCCCCTATGCCGAGGCCAATATCCACGACGATCCCGATGCCGCCGACCGGGTCTTTACCGCCGATTGGCCGGTAGTGATCATCGGGCTTGATGTGACTCAGCAGAGCTTCTTCAGCAGCGCCTATCTGGATGAGCTCAGGGACAAGGCGGGGGAGCCGGGCCGCTTCCTGTGGGATGTCAGCCGCTTCTACCTGCGCTTCTACTCCGAGAAGCTGGGGCTCTCCGGTTGCCATGTCCACGACCCGTCCGCCATCGCCTATGTGATTGATCCGACCCTCTTTACCCTGCGGGAAGGGCCGGTGCGGGTGATTACCAGCGGCCCGGCCATCGGCCACACCCTGCAAAAGTTCGATGGCAAACGCCACTCCCACGATGACTGGGCAGCCTATCGTCCGCAGCAGGTCGGGGTGGCGGTGCGCGATGAAGCCTTGCTGGCGCTCTATCGCGAGACGCTGGTGGGCTGGGGCAAGGATTGCTGAGCAAAGAGGCGCTATTACGTTGAGGCGGGGGCTGTGATCGGCGCCAAACAATCGGAACGCTCGGCCGCTTATACTGCCTGATATCAAGAGCTTGGGAGGGATGAAGATGGCCTGGATTTCCTTGATAGTGGCGATAGCCCTGATCTGGTGGTTGATGAAGCTGGGACGTGGCGCCCTGTTCGAGATCCGCCTTGCACCCGGCAAGGTAGTGGTCAAGCAGGGCAAGGTGTCACCCGCCTTTATTGAGCATGCCAAGCAGATCCTGCGCCACGACACGGTGCGCGGTCGCATTGTGGGGCAGCGTGATGGCGATGGCGTCAAGCTGATCTTCTCCCGCTCCATCCCCGAGCCGGTGGCCCAGCGTTTTCGCAATATCTTCCCCTATGGCGATTACCGCCAGCCAACGGCGCCGCTGCCGGGGCCAAAATCCCGCAAGGGATAAGCACCGGAACCTGGTTCATCAATAGCAAACGGGCCTCCAGTGGAGGCCCGTTTTTTATGGCACTTGGCCAAGCGAGAGCGGCTTGCCCTTACTCCTCGCCGTGCAGCTCGCGCTGGGTCTTGACCGCCGCCGCCTTGACGGCGGTGCCTTCATTGCCCCAGGAGGCGCGCAGGGTGTTGACCAGCTCGGCGAGCCGCTCATCATCCATGGTCCAGCCATAGCCCGGCATGTGGTAACCCAGATGGCCGTGGGTGACCGGTGTTTCGGCGCCGTGCAGCAGCACATTGATCAGGCTCGACGGATCGCTCGCCAGCACGGTGCGGTTGTTGACCAGCGAGGGGATGACGTGGTCATTGCCCTGGCCGTTGACCCCGTGACAGGTGGAGCAGTACATGGCGTAGTCCGCCTTGCCGCTGGCACTGGCGTAGGCGCGGGCCCCTTTCTCCGCCACCGGTTCATCTTTCAGGTCGGTGAGATAGGTGGCGATGCTGGCCAGATCGGCGTCGCTGAAATACTGGCTGCTGTGGGTGATCACTTCCCCCATGGGGCCCGCGACCGCTTCATGCTGGCTACGGCCGGTTTTCAGCAGATCGATCAGCGCCTGCTTGCTGTAACGGCTGCCGCGAATATCGGGGGCATACCAGCCATCCAGCGCCGCCCCGCTCAGGTAGACGGGATCCGCCTCGGTCAGCGCTTTCTCCTGCATGCCAAGCCCGCGCGGAGTGTGGCAGCTGCCGCAGTGGCCGGCACCCTGCACCAGATAGGCGCCGCGGTTCCACTCTTCGCTCTTGCCCGCCACCGGGGTGAAACGGCTGTCATCGTGATAGACCCAGTTCCAGCCCATCAGCGGCCAGCGCATGTTGAGGGGCCAGGGGATGTCACTTTCCTTGTTGGCGATGGCCAGCGGCTGTACCTCCTTCATCAGGTAGTGATAGAGATCTTCGAGATCCTTATCGCTCATCTTGGCGTAGGCGGTGTAGGGCATGGCCGGATAGAGGCGATGCCCATCGCGGGCCACCCCTTCACGCATCACCTTGATGAACTCCGGCAGGCTGTAGTTGCCGATACCGTGGGTCTTGTCGGGGGTGATGTTGGTGGCAAATACGGTGCCGATGGGGGTCGGGAACCCTTTGCCGCCCGCCAGCGGCTTGCTGGTTTCGCTGGTGTGGCAGGCAGCGCAATCGCCGAGCTTGGCCACGTATTCGCCTGCCGACATGGCGGGGGCCGCGTTGGCGGCAAGGGCGGGCAGGGCCAGCAGCAGGGCGCTGGCGGTCAGTGACAGGGCGCGGCTCATTGGGCACCTCCCTTGCTCATGGCTACCAGCTCGTTGACGGCGCGCCACGCTTCGTCGATGGCGGCGTGGGCGTAGGGGCTCCAGCCCGCATCCGAGTTGGCGATGGTGATGTTGCCGATCGGCTGGCGACCCAGTTCAATCCATTTTTCGCACTGCGCTTCGTCATCAAACAGGGTGTTGGTGACATAGGAGTAGCCGTGAGACCAGCGGTTGACCGTGATGGCGAGGATGTCCTGCTCATGGTTGAAACCGGCGCTGCCGAGCATCCCCTGCAACTGCTCGCGGATCATCTGCTCATGCTGCTCGAACGGCATGCCGAGGAGCATGGCGCGCCCCTTGCGGGACTGTTCGCGTGCCGAGAGGCCGCTGCCCGGCAGGGTCGGCACATAGACCATGTGCAGGCACATCGGCTGATCCGGGCTCTTGGGATGCTCGTAGCCACCCATGCTGACCGGATAGTCGAGCTTGACCCGGCTGTAGGGTGCGGCGGGGGAGTAGACCTCGTGTACCCCCAGCTTGACGAAGGCTTGCCAGTTCTTGATCACCACCTTGGTGTAGACCAGTGGCGCCTTGGCATTCTGGCGCAGCGCCTCCTTCTGGGGCTCCGGCATCTCGGGCACCATGTAGGGGATCATCATGTTGTAGCCAGCCATGATCGACTGCTTGGCCCGCACCCGGTGCAGTTTCCCCTCCTTGATGTAGGTGACATCCACCGCCAGCTTGCCGTCGGCGAGGCGCACGTTTTTGGCCTGCAACGCCGTGCTGCCAAGGCGCAGTTGCACCTTGTGCTCCGGCAGGTCGAGCTTGCTGTAGTCAAACTTGGCCAGCACCACATCCTGCATGGTGTGACCCGGCGCCACCTGCGGAATGAGCTTGCGTACCATCAGGCGGGTGAGACCGGCGTTGCCATCGGGGAAGTGGAAGATGTAGGGGTCGTCCAGCTCCGCCTGCTCCTCGGCATCTAGCGGCGTCAGATTGAGGCCGTCGAACCCCGGCAATGCGCAGAGGCGCGCATCGGCGCAGGCGGTGGCGTCGATGCCGACCGCCTGGAAGTCGTTGGTGCGCTGCTGGAAGTAAGTGATCGCCCGCTCGCTCAGGCCCACTTTATCGCGCAGGAAGGTGGTGTAGCTGTTGCGGGTCACCCACTCGTCCTGCTGCTCGCGGGTCATGCCGCTCAGGTAGTCGATCTTCGATTCGTGCAGGGCCAACAGGGCGGCCTTGTCGGCATCATCGAGGGGGAAGTCACCGATAAACTCTGCCAGCGGCCGGCCGTTCAGGCGATCGCGGGGGATATCGTCCGCCACGTTGTGGCCCGGATCCCCGTTCACTATCTTGTTGACGCCAAAGTGTTTCTCGTCGAAATAGACGCCGCGGCTCAGTCCCAGATCCGGATAGAAGGTCTGCTGGAAACCGGCGGCCAGCTCGTCGATGTTGACCTCCAGCGCCTTGAGCAGACCGAGCGCCACCGGGCTGTAAACCGAGCGCGGTGATTGCAGGGATTCACTGCCGCCGTAACCCAGACGCAGGCCATCGGGGGTGGTGAACTCGTTGCGCTTGGCGTGGCCACCGAAGTCATCGTGGTTGTCGAGCAGCAGGATCTTCTTATCCGCGCCGAGCAGTTGCTGATAGAAGCAGGCAGCGGCCAGACCGCTGATCCCGGCGCCGACGATCACCAGATCGTACTCCCCCTCAAGGGGAATATTGGCAAAATCATACTGCTTGCCATCACGGGCGATGCTGTGGGCCGGTTCGAAAGAGCCCGGGTGGTTACCGCGCAGGCCGGTGAGGGCAGGCGGGTAGGCCAGGGTTTTATCCGCCAGCGTGCTGCCGCCTTCGGCAGCCTTGAGCAGATTGATGGGGGCGACGCCTGCCGCAATGGTGATGGCAACGCCGTTGAGAAAATCTCTGCGTGTAATACTCATGGCTATCCCTGTGTTAGGAGAAGTAATGAATAAGTGGATTCATTATGGGAGGGAGACACAGATCCTGTTCAGGATTGGGCGCCGAATCTACCGCTATCCTCACGCTGAGTCCATACGATTGCTAATGGATTATTAAGCACCATTTTCCTGCTTGTGACGAGAGTGATGCGCTGATGGGGGGGATTTGCCCTGTTGCAGGGCAAATTATCTTCCGGCTCGGTCGGTCAATGATTGCCGCCGCTGATTAGTTTGGGAGGCGTTCGGGCATCATTGTCGACTCGGGGGGATGATCGCGCTAAGCTCTTAACTACTTGTTTTATCGACTCTCTTTTTTATTCATAGGCATAAAGGCCACTCAGGAGGCGCAATGAACTGGTATATCTCGGTCCTCAAGCAATATGCGGTATTCAGCGGGCGGGCCCGTCGCACCGAATACTGGATGTTCGTGCTGTGCAACGTCATCGTCATGTTGCTGCTCGGCATGGTGGACAAGTTGATCGGCGGCGACAATGAGCTGATCAGCTCCATCTATTCGCTGGCGGTGCTGCTGCCATCGCTGGCGGTGGCGGCCCGTCGCCTGCACGATACCGACCGCAGCGCTTGGTGGCTGCTGCTCGGGCTTATCCCCATTATCGGCACCCTGGTGCTTATCTATTTTATGGTTTGCAACGGCCAGCAGGGGCCAAACCGCTTCGGTGACGATCCCAAAGCGGCCCCCTCGCAGGGCTTTATCGTCAGCTAACGGGCGCGGCTTGGCCAATCATCGGTCAATAAAAGAGAGGGAGGCATCACGCCTCCCTCTCTTTTTCGTTTTGATGGCCGATCAACGCTCAATCAGCGGGGCGGAGCGGTAGCTCCACATGCCGTAGGTGCGCAGGGCGTCGCGGTAGATGCTGAGCAGCTCGCTCTCGCTCGGGGTGGCCAGCTCCTCGAGGGGCTTGTCGGGGTAGCTGACGCTCGCCACCTTGATGTTGGCCGGGCCAATCTGGTCGCAGGCGATTTCCAGCACCGTCTGACCGCGGCGTACATGGCTGGCTGAGCTCACCAGCACCGCATAGTCAATCTGGTGGCGGGCGAGGGCATAGGCGCTGTAGAGGGCGTTGTCCACCGTGCTGGTGGCGTAGTTCTCTTCAATCAGGCGGCTGCGGTCGATGCCGTGGTTGGCCAGCCAGTCAGCCATCAGCTTGCCCTCGGTCTGGCGGTTCTGGGGCACGCCGCCGGTCAGGATGAGCAGCGCTTCCGGGTCGGCTTTGGCCAGCTCAAGGGTGGTTTGCAGACGGCCCAGCAGGATCTTGTCCATGCTGCCGTCGGGATTGAGGGCGTAGCCCAGGGTAACGATGGCGCGTTTGCCCTCTTGGGTGGCCTTGACCTGATCCCCGGTCAGTTCGGTCTGCAGCGGGGCGGCGGTGATCCGCTGCACCCGGGCGATGATCTCCTCCAGATCGGCGGCGCGGCCACTGTTGCGATCCGCCACTTTCGCCAGATAGCTGCGGGAAGCCTCCTTGTTACCCTTCACCAACTGCCAGATGGCAAGATAGCTGTTGATGTCGAGATCATCGGGAGCGACGGCTTGCGCCTGCTCCAGCAAGGTGATGGCGCGGCTCAGGTTGCTGTTGTAGATCTGGGCGTTGGCCGCCGAGATGAGCAGGTCGGTGCGGTAGGGTTCAAGCTGGTAGGCGGCCAGCAGCCGCTCGGTCACCAGCTCCATATTGCTCGGCATCTTGGCGGTAAAACCGGCGTGGGAGATCTTGGCTGGCGACTTGTAGATCTGCAGCGCTTCGCCGAGCAGCATGTCCACCGCCTGGCGTTTGCTGACCAGGGTATTGAGGTCGTGCTCCATCTGCATTGAGCTCTCGGCCGCTTGCAGGGCGAGGGGGGAGAGCGCCAGCAGGCCGCCGAGGGTGAGGGCAAGAAGGGTCTGTTTCATCAAAAGGTCCTCTGTCGGGCTGAATCGCGCCGTGGGCTCCGGTTTGCGGGCCGATGGGATAAGGCAAATGTGCGTCAATTCAGTCTGTTAGTGCCAAAGAGAGGGCAATATACCAGTTAACGGTGCGGCAAACTGTGAGTCGGGGCGAGTCGTCGGGTGATGCCACACCTGTGGCCGCAAAAATGGCCGCAACGGATCAGCTGCCATCTGAAAAGGGCAGGGGGAGCGTGACTCCCCCTCCCTCTGTTGCGATGCAAGACAGATGGCGTCTCAATCCATCTGTTGGCGAGTGTTCGCGCTCAGTTCCACATCGGGGAGACGCGGGCTTCCAGCGTCTCTTGCTGCTCTTCGGGCATATCGCTGAAGAAGTTGAGCTGGGTCTGCTCCTCCACCTCGCGTACCGAGACCCGGTAGTCGGCGATCTGGCTGATGGGCACCTCTTCCTGCGGCATGATAAAGGCGATGGCCTGCAGTCTGGCCGGATCCATCACGATCTTGTAGTAGGCGCTCGGGATCGCCACACCCTGACCGATGGACTCTTCAGAGCCGGTAAAGATGGGGCCGGTGATCACCTGCACATCCTTGTGGGAGACCGCCCACTTGTTCACCTTGTCCTCCAGCACGCGCCACGCCTTCTGGTTGAGCACCCCGATCTGCGGTGTCATGTTGCTCAGCAGGAAGCTCTCTTTTATGGTGTTCTTGTTCGATTTCATGTCTCCCGCCGGGGCCTGATGGCCACGATCGTAGCCCGAGCCCTTGTAGTCGGAGAGGGTGGCGCGGTAGGCGACCGGGATCTCCCTGTCCTCGGCGAAGGCATCCTTGCGAGGCACTGTGCCCTGTGCGCTCTGGGCGGTCATCCGGTAGGAGACCCAGTCCGCCACCTTGTAGTCGTAGTTGTAGCCGACCGCATACCCTTCACGGCAGAGCTTCTGATCCGATTCGGAGGGCAGACCAAAGCGCACGTGCTCGCCACACGTCCAGTGGGCTGCCAGCAAGGGGGTGGCAGTGAGGGTGAGGGTAACAGCCAGAACCAATTTATTGATTTTTATCATTTTTGTGATGCTCCAGTTTAGTAGGCGGAGCCATTTGACATGAGATCTGACCAGCGCTTCAATTGCTGTTTTTTTACACGTCACCGTTCTGTGACGGCTCGCCAAGATCCGTGATGTGACTGGTTAATATGTTTTAAATCAGTGGCTTGGTCGGTGGGATGATATGCGGTTGCTCGGCAGGCAACGAAAAGGGGCCCGTGATGGGCCCCTTGTACTGGTTGGTCTGACTGCTATCAGGCGGCGTTTGCCTTGTTGCCCAGCGTGCGGGCCAGCAGTGCTTCCGGATTGTGAATCGCCTCCTTGGTCTTCACATCGATGACCTCGATATTGGTGAAGCGCTCGCGGTTCTTGATGGCCACATCGTGGGCGAAGATGACGCAGCGGGCGTTGGCGACATCCTTGGCGGTAATGCGGTTGATGATGCCGTTGGCGCCCTGGGTCTCGACCTTGATCTTGATCCCCTGCTTGGCGGCGGCCTTCTGCAGGCTCTTGGCGGCCAGGAAGGTGTGGGCAACGCCAGACGGGCAGGCAGTGATGGCCAGTACGTCCGCTTCCCCTTCCGCTTCAATGACTTCGAAGCTGGTTTGGGTGGTAGTGACGTCATCTTCTTCGCTCACCGGCTTCTTCAGCAGGTTGACGATGATGGCAGTGGTCAGAGCGCCGAGGATGGTGCCGAGGATATAGCCCATCTTGCCTTCAACAACCGGCAGGACAATCCAGCCACCCCAGGGGGCGTGGTTGATACTGTGCATCATAAAGCCGGTGATGTTGCCGACGATACCGCCTGCGACGATGGCCGGGATAACACGCATGGGGTCAGCAGCAGCGAACGGGATAGCACCTTCACTGATACCGATCATGCCCATGATGGCGGCCGCTTTACCGGATTCACGCTCTTCTTTCTTGTAACGCTTCGGAGACATAAAGGTCGCCAGTGCCATACCGAGCGGCGGCACACAGATGGCGATACCGACGCCGCCCATCAGCCAGGGCTGGGTGTTGACCTGAGTCTGGGCAAACAGGGTCGCAACCTTGTTGACCGGGCCGCCCATATCGAAGGCGGTCATACCACCGAGAATGGCACCCAGCATCACTTTACCTGAGCCCGCCATGCTGGAGAGCCAGTGGTTCATCCCCTCCATCATGGCGGCGATCGGGGCTCCGATCCCCCACATCACGATGCCGCACACCAGAAAGGTGCCGATCAGCGGATAGATGAAGATGGAACCAAGGGAGGTCATGGAGTCAGGCAGCTTGATCCGTTTGAGCTGATTGACCACGAAACCTGCGATAAAGCCCACCAGAATGGCGCCGAGGAAACCGGTTTGATAGTGCTGAACGGCAATCCAGGAGCCGATCATGCCCGGGGCCAGGCCCGGCTTGTCAGCCAGCGAGTAGGCGATGTAGCCACCCAGTACAGCGGTAAACAGGGTCAGACCGGCGATACCCATAGTCGCCATGTCTTTGAGGAAGCCCGCTTCCGGCACGGCACCCTTGCCGCTCATCATCACCGACAGGGAGAGCAGCACACCGCCCGCCACGATGAAGGGGATCATGTGGGAGGTACCAAACAGCAGGTGCTGCTTCATGGTATTGAGGCGATCCTTGAAGGTGCGATCGGTGGGTTCAACCGGAGCAGAGGCCTCCGGTTTGGCGGCTGGCGCCGGTTTTTCCATTTTCGGGCCCTGTTTGAGCAGGGTCAGCGCTTGCTCAACGGTAGTGGCCGCTTTCATCTGCTCGATAAAGCCCGGCTCCAGCAGACGGGTAGAGAGTTCGGCCAGCACTTCGATGTGGTGGTTGGCGCCGCCATCCGGGGAGGCGATCATGAAGATCAGCTGGGTCGGCTTGCCATCTTCGGCGCCGTACTCGATACCCTGACGGCTGACACCGATGGCAATGGCCGGACGGCTGACCGCCTTGCTCTTGGCGTGGGGCAGGGCGACACCCTGCTCGAAGCCGGTGCAGTCCAGCTGCTCGCGGGCCCAGATATCCTTGACGAATTGCTGTTGATCAGACACGGCGCCATCGCGCGCCAGCATCTGTGCCATCTCGTCGAACAGAGCCTCCTTGCTGGTGGCCTTCAACTCCAGGCAGATGAGTCTGCCGTTGGTCATGGTGGGTAACATCTCACTCTCCTTCCCTGTAAGGGCTAAGTCATGCGTTGCGAATTGGGCTCATTATTGCCCTCAAGGGTAGGGTTGGACAGGCGATGAATGTAGCAATAACTGGATTTTTGTTGCATTGTTTTGCTGGTGTGATCCAGCTCGCAAATTGTTGTTCTTTAACTCAATAGCTGTTTTTGTTTAATTAATGGCAGGCTGTGACAGCGGTCAAGGTATGACAGAAAAACCCTTGTAATGGGATTTACAGCCATTTTTTGCGGTTTATTGCCCGATTTAAGGCAGATTTTAGAAAAACGGGTTAATGGCTGAACCAGGGCTTTCCACTGGAAAATAAAATGGCCCAGCGCTGATTGGATTTTATCAATCCATCTGGCGTGGGCCGTCGGGTATCACAAAGTGACATTTTCGGGTTGCGTGCTGAATGTCACTTCAATGCTATCGATCGTTACTTTTGTGGCGGGGTATCGCCCATCACGAAGTGGAGGTTGCCCCCCTGTACAAACTCCTTGTGCTCGAAGAAGAGACCATCCTTGAGCGGTTTGCCATTGATGGTGACCGACTGGACATAGCGGTTCTTGGCGCTGTTGTTATCGGCGATGATGGTGAAGGTTCCCCCCTTGACCGGGATGGTCGCTTTGGCAAATAGCGGGCGGCCAATGGTGTAGACGGGATCTGCCGCATTCACCTGATAGAAGCCAAGTGCTGACATCACATACCAGGCTGACATGGAGCCCACATCCTCGTTGCCTATGATGCCTGCCGGGGTGTTCGAGTACATGGTGTCGAGGATGTAGTCGACTGTTTCCTGAGTTTTCCACGGCTCCGATGTCCAGTTGTAGAGGTAGGGGATATGGTGGGAGGGTTCATTCCCGAAGGCCACCTGACCCATCATCCCGGTCATGTCAGCGGTCTCCGACCCCTGACTCTCGGCGGCAAAGGTGGCGTCCAGATTCTGCTTGAAGGCCTCTTCTCCGCCCATCGCGGTTTTCAGACCCTTGATGTCATGGGGCACAAACCAGGTCCACTGCCAGGCGTTGCCCTCGGTATAGTTGCCAGTCTCATGTTCGGTGCCATAGGGATCAAACGGCGTCATGAAGGAGCCATCGATCATCACCGGACGCATGAAACCGGTCACCCCGTACTGGGCGTATTCGGTCGCATTGTGGTCGAAGTAGCGCTGATAGCCGTTAGAACGGGCCAGATAGCGCGCTTCGGCCGCTGGGTTGCCGGCCGCCTTGGCGATCTGGGCGATGGCCCAGTCATAGAAGGCGTTCTCCAGACCGTAGGAGACCGACTCGAGGGTGTAGTCAGCGAAAACGGGCTGACCGTCGATCCGCTGCACTGCCGGGGCAAAGCCGTTCTTTTCGATGTAATCGATGTGGTTGGTCAGGGTCTTGTCCAGCACCGCCTTGTCCCACTCGGTCGCCAGCATGGGGTAGTTGGTATAGGTGGAGGAGTCGATGGCGGCCGTGAGCGCCAGATTTTTCTCCTGCGCAGTGAAGGCATCGGGGTATTTGGTGATGGCGTCGGCAATCACCACCACCGCCGGATAGCCCACCATGGTGCCTGTCTCATCCCCCAGATGCTCCCACTTGGGCAGCAGGCCGCTCTCCAGATACTTCTGGAGCAGGTTCTTGGCATATTGCACGGCGCGGGTGGGTTCGGTGATGGTTTTGAGCGGGTGCAGCGCTCGCTGGGTATCCCACAGTGAGTAGACCGAGAAGTTGGGCTGATCTTCGCTTGCCTGGCCATAGTGGATGGAGTAGCTGCCTTCCCCCTTGGCCTGCACCCCTTTGCCCATGCCGCGGTAGTTGCCATCCACATCCTGATGGACGATGGGGGCGATCTTGGTGTGGTAGAGGGCGGTGTAGAAGATCTCGTTTTGCTCCTTGCTACCCCCCTCGATGGTGAAATTGAGAGCGTTGGCCCACTTCTCGCGGGCGTTGGCGCGGGCCTCGTCAAACGAAACATCCCCTTCGGCCTGGTAGTTGTTCCGTGCGCCGATGGCATCGACTGCCGAGAGGGCGACTTTGGCGTTCAGTTGGGCGGAACCGCCCTCTTCAAATTCGACGTAGGCGGTGACATCCGCTTTGGATTTGGCCTTGTGCTCGGCGATCAAGCCCTCTACCGGCACACCACCAGCGAGGATGTAGACCCCTTTGATCTTCTTGTCGAAGGTCGCATGGAAGAAGATCTTCTGGTTTTTCGCCCAGCCGGAGAAGTGGGTGGCATCCCGCTCGCCGGTGATGGTGTAGCCATCTTCGCTGACAGTGAGCTTGTTGCGAAGCGAACTCGATCCCCAGTCGCTGTTGAGGATCGAATTCAAGTCGATCTTCAGTCGTTGTGGTTGGCCCTGCGGATAGGTGTAGCGGTGAAAGCCCACCCGCTCGGAGGCGGTCAACTCGGCCTTGATGCCATTTTCGGCGATACGCACCGCATAGTAGCCAGGCTCGGCCTGCTCGGATTTTTTGTCCATTTTGACCGAGATGGCCTTGCGGTAATCATTGTTCGGCTCGATGTATTTGGCCTTATCTTCGGTAAAGGGTAGGAACAGAATATCCCCGAGCCCCCCCATGCCGGTGCCGGAGAGATGGGTGTGGGAAAAACCGAACAGGGTGTCTTTGTCGAAGTGATAGCCGGAGGAGGAGTGCCACCCTATCAGTTCGGTATCCGGCGAGAGTTGCACCATGCCTTCCGGTACCACGGGGCCGGGAAAAGTGTGACCGTTAAAGCCAGTGCCAACAAATGGATTCACGTATTGCAACACATTGGTTGGCGTTGGCTTTTGCTCGTCGTTATCGGTGCTGCTGTTATCTGAATCGCAGCCGGATAACATGGCCAGGGTGTTGGTCAGGGTAATAGCCAGAATATTTCTCTTGAACATATGGAACGGCTCCATCGTGTAGGGGGTGAGCAGTCAGAATTTATTTTTTGATGCCGGAGTGGTGCCTGAGAAATATCAAGGCTCGGCGCTGTCAATCCCGGCGAGCGCTATTATTCCCATGGCTTCTGTTTCATCGACAGAGTAAAAAAGTGTCATTCACTAGACTTTTGTGACAAGGCTGTCTGTTTGTGATCCGCATATCATGTGATGCAGCACGTCATATTTTTTGAGTGTTCTTGTGAATCGACCAAAAAAGAGGCCCAAAGGAAGCTTTGGGCCTAAACATATATTGGCAATCAATGATGGTTATTTATTATCTGAGCGGGTCGGTTTTTGCGCCGTCATGATAAATTTCAACTCACCGCCTGCCCGAATATCGCTGTGGTTGAACGTCAGGTTTTCCCCCAACGGTTTGCCATTGATGGTGACGGATTCCACATAGATATTTTGGGGGCCATTGTTCTCGGCGCTCACGGTGAATTTCCCGCCATCGATATCCATCGTCACCTTGTCAAACAGTGGCCGACCTATGGTGTAGACCGGGAGCCCCGGCGTGACCTGATAGAAGCCGAGGGCGCTCATGATGTACCAGGCCGACATTTGCCCCACGTCCTCATTGCCAATCAGCCCGGTGGTGGTCGGGTGGAAGAAGCTGCGCACCGCCTGATCCACATACTCCTGGGTTTTCCACGGCTCCTTGGTCCAGTTATAGAGGTAGGGGACATGGTGATCCGGCTCGTTACCCATCACGAACTGCCCGATATAGCCGGTCATGTCCCCTTGCGAGGTATCGGCGTTGGAGTTTGCGGTGAAGAGGGCATCCAGATTTTTCCGGAATCCCTCCTCGCCCCCCATCGCCTCTTTGAGCCCCTCGATATCGTGGGGAACAAACCAGCTCCACTGCCAGGTGTTGCCTTCGGTAAAGTCCTGCCCCCGGTGCTCGGCACGATAGGGCCAGAAGGTGTCATAACGGCTGCTGTCGTTGATGTCGCAATTTTGTGGTGGCGTGATCGGGTCGCCGTTTTTGTCGATGGCGCAGGAGGGGTAGTTGTTGACCCAGCTGCCATCGTAATTTTTGGGGCGCATAAAGCCGGTCGCGCCATATTTGCCATATTGTGCCGGGTTGTAGTCAAAATAGGCGCGCCAGGTGGTGGCCCGGGCCAGATAGCGGTTCTCGGCGGATTTGTCGCCAGCCAGGCGAGCAAGCTGGGCGATGCACCAGTCATAGTAGGCATTCTCGACGCCGTAGGAGACGGACTCGTTGACCAGCTCATCGTACTTGTCCTGCGCCATGCCCCCCTCTTTTGGCTTGAGTTTGACGTTGGCGGGGACATAGCCGTGCTGCTCGGCATACTGGCCGTGACGGGTCATCACGGTGAAGCGCTTGTCGCCGTTCCAGGGATCCTGATAGGGCACCCAGGATTTGGTCAATTCGAGGTCAAAGTTGGCGGAGACGTTGGCCGCCTGCAGCGCCAGCTTTATCTCTTCTGGTGAAAACTCACCCGGGTATTTGACGATGACGTCGGCGATGATGGAGACCGCCGGATAGCCGACCATCTCGCCGGTATAGTCGGAGTGCAGCTCCCATTTGGGCATGATGCCGCCGGTTTTATATTTGTTGAGCAGGTCGTGCACATAGTTGATGGCACGATCTTTTTCGATGATGGTCTTCAACGGGTGGGCGGCGCGGAAGGTGTCCCACATGGAGTAGACCGAGTAGTTGGTAAAGCCCGGCTTGGCCTGATGCACCTTGCCATCCATTCCGCGATAGTGGCCATCCACATCCTGATAGACGAAAGGGGCTATGTAGGTGCGATAGAGGGAGGTGTAAAAGAGCGTCTTGTCGGCATCACTCCCCCCCTCCAGGGTGAACTTATTGAGCACTTTCGCCCATGCCTGCTTGTTCTCCTGCACCACCTGATCGAAGCGGTAGCCATGTTCATCGGCGCGCAGGTTGGCCATGGCCCCCTCAATGCCGGTGCCCGAGATCGCCATCTTCATGGTGATGGGCCGTTCCCCTTTGGCAAAGTTGAGTTGGGTCACCACATCCCGTACCCGGGGTCTGGTTTCGCCATACCCGATGTAATCGGCCAACCCCACCTCTGTGTCGTTGCTCAATTTGCCATCGACATAGAGGATCTGATCCACAAACGGCTCGGAAAACTCGGTGTAGAAAAAGACCGTCTGCCACTGCCCCCACTCGTTGCTGGTTCTGGCTCCGGCAATGGCGTTGTCGCTCACCCGCCTGAAGTAAATATTGCGGGAGTGGTTGCCATACTGCTCCAGCAGCTCGTGCTGCAGATCGAGCTGGACTTTACGATCTTCACCCGCCGGATAGCTGTAACGGTGGAAGGCGACCCGCTGGGTGGCAGTGAGTTCGGCCTTGATGCCGGTCTCCACCAGATCCGCTTTGTAATAGCCTACTTCCGACTGTTCGCTCGTCTTGTTGATGGTGACCGGGTCGGTATTGCTGCCGGTGAAGGGCAAGAAGGCGAAATCATTGAGATCCCCCTTGCCTGCCCCCGAGATATGGGTGCTGCTGAAGCCGGAAAGCTTGGCCAGATGGTGGTGATAGTCGGAAGGGGATCCCTTGCCATTCCAGTTGGCCGGATTCCAGTTGTCCGGGCCCGGCTGGATCATCCCTTCCGGCATGACAGGGGCCGGATTGACATTGCCCAGCCCATCGGTGCCGATCAGCGGATCGACATATTGCAGCACCTGCAGGGCATTGTCGGGGCGGCCATTGTCAGTAGTCTCATCGTTTGTGTTGCAGCCATAGAGGCCAAGCAGGGCTGTCACCATGATGGCCAGCTTGTGGGGTTTGAACATCGTAGTTCCTCAAATTCCGGAGATGAACAAGCGGCAAGCCGGGTGGCTTGCCGCTTGTAGAGTTACGGGGTCGGTTGCTGGTTGGTCATCACAAAACGCAGCTCACCACCGGGACGGATCTCGCTGTGGGCGAAGGTGTTGTACTGGTTGAGTGGCTTGCCATTGATGGTGACCTCTTTGACATAGAGGTTGTCCGGGCTGTTGTTCTGCGCTACCACGTTGAACTGACCGTCGGGCAGGTTGATGGTGACCTTGTCAAAGATGGGACGGCCGATGGTGTAGGTCGGGTCGCCCGGGGAGATTTGATAGAAGCCCATGGCACTCATGATGTACCAGGCCGACATCTGGCCAACGTCTTCATTGCCGATCAGGCCATCCGGGGTGGTTTTGTAGAACTCCTTATAGACCCGGTCGAGGTACTCCTGCGCTTTCCAGGGCTGAGCGGTGCGATTGTAGAGATAGATGACGTGGTGTGAGGGCTCGTTGCCATGAATGTACTGCCCGATGTAACCGGTCATGTCCTGATGTGCTTCGCCCCCGTTGGGGTCGGCATTGAACAGGTTGTCGAGCTTGTCGTTCAGTCCCTGCTGGCCACCCATGATCTCGGTCAGCTTGTCGAGATCCTGCATGAATGACCACTGCCACTGCCAGGCATTGCCCTCGGTGTAGTAGAAGGCATCCGACTTGTAGGGATCGAAATCGGTTGGCGCGTATTTCAGGGCGCACGGGTCGCCGTTTTTCAGCTCGGTCGGTACGAAGAAGCCTTTGCCATCGGCATTGCCAGCCTGGGGATCCCAATGTTTGAGCGAGTTGTAGGATCGTGCCTTGAACTCCTGATAGGTGGTCATGTCGCCCGCGGCTTTTGCCATCTCGGCGATGGTCCAGTCGTAGAAAGAGAACTCCAGCGAGTAGGAGACCGAGTTCCAGTTGGGATAACGGACGCACTGCTCTTTCTCGTGATAGCTGAGCTGACCGGCCATCAGCGCACTCAGGATGTCGTCATGGATCTGCGGGTAATCGGCAGGCCGGTAGTGGGCCGATTTGACCGAGGCTTCCAGTGCCTCTTGCGCATCGATCAGCCCCTTGGTCACCGCATCGGCAAGGATGGCCGCCGAGGGGTACCCAATCATGGTGCCGGTTTCCGAGCCGTGGCCTTCCCACTTGGGCAGCAGGCCGAACTCCACGTTGGATTTGCGGATCAGATCCTTGGCGTAGAGAGTCGCCTGTGGCGGGTCCATGATGGTCCACATGGGGTGAACGGCGCGGAAGGTATCCCAGGTCGAGTAGATGGAGTAGTTGGGGGTATCACCTGGTTGCAGGGTGCGCAGGGTGCCCTGCATATCAAGATACTTGCCATCCACATCGTAGAGCTCGATAGGGGCGATCATCATGTGGTAGAGGGCGGTGTAGAAATTGGTCTTCTCGGTTTCCGTCCCCCCTTCGGTTTTGAGTGTTGCCAGCTTTTCGGCCCACGCGTATTCGGCGTCTGACTTCACCTTGGCAAAATCAAAGGTGGGGGCTTCCGCTTCCAGATTCTTCTGTGCTCCTTGCCAGCTCACCGCCGAGATACCGACCCGGATCTCGAGCGGTTGGTCACCCTGGCCAAAATTGAGGTAGGCGGTCAGGTCATCCCCTTGATAGACGCTGTTGGGGCGCATCTCCCGGGTCGGCATCTTGTCCTGCTCGCCCAGCATGGCCTTGGCCACAGGTTGGTTAAATTTGGCGTAGAAGAAGATGTTCTGGCCCTGATGGTTCTGTCCCTGGAACCAGCCAGTGGAGGTTTTGCGGCCACGCAGGGTGTACTCATCCACCACTTCGATTTTGTTTTTGAGCGACTGGCCGTTGTTGTTCAGCAGAGTGTGGCCCAGATCGAATTTCACATTCCGATCCGCTCCTTTGGCGAAGGTGTAACGGTGCAAACCGACCCGTTTGGTGGTGGTCAGTTCAACCTCAATCTCCCCCTTGTTCAGTCTGGTTTGGTAATAACCGGCGCTGGCGTGCTCATTGGTTTTGTCAAAGGCGTTTATTTGGGCGTCGGCCATCTCGGCGTAGGGCAGTACCAGAATGTCGCCCAGATCGGTGGCGCCAGTGCCGGAGAGATGGGTATGAGAGAAGCCGTAGAGCGGAACATCGGTTGCGACGATCTCGCCCGTGAGGTAATTGGAAGAGTCCCAGTAGCCGGAGGCTGAGTGCCAGGGGTTTAGTCCGCTCTCGTGATCGGTGTTGGAGCCAATAAAGGTATCCGGCGAGAGCTGCACCATGCCGGCAGGGCGGGTGGCACCGGGGAAAGTGTGGCCGGATGCGGCGGTGCCTATCATGGGGTCAACGTATTTCAGTACCGACAGATCGACAACCGGAGTTACCGGTTTCTCGATAGCGGTAGACTCGCTCTCACTGTTGCAACCGGCGATGCCACCGGTCAGTGCGGCAATCACCGCAAGAGAAAGAAGATTGCACTTGAACATGGTCATTCCATTTTTGAGTGGTGATGGGGGAGGAAGTCCTCCCCCGAACAGGTGATTAACGGGAACCGGCAGGCAGGTCGCCTTCGTGCAGGAAGGAGCCGATACCTTGCGCGGGCGGCAGATCTTCCGGCTGGCTGGCCCAGTTCTGGTTGGGGCTATCGCCCATCACGAATTCAAGCTTGCCGCCACTGAGGATTTCCTCATGGGTGAGGTAGCTGCGATTGAACTCGCTGCCATTGAGGCGAGCGGACTGGATGTAGATGTTGTCGCGGCTGACATTCTGGGCCGTGACGGTGAACTGCTTGCCCGCACCCACATCGAGCGAGGCGGTTTCGAACATGGGGGTGCCAATCTCGTAGATGCCGGAGGAGGCATTGACCGGGAAGAAGCCCAGCGCCCGGAACACGAACCAGGCAGAGAGGGTGCCAAAGTCATCGTTGCCACAGATGCCGTCAGGGGTGTTCTTGTAGCAGACGTTGGTGGCTGCCACGATGGCGGCCTGTCCCTTCCAGGGCTGTCCTACGTAGTTGTAGAGGTAGGGCACATGGATATCGGGCTCGTTGCCCTGCACATGCTGTCCCACGTTGCCGGTGTTGAATACCGGGAACTGGTTGTCGCCAGCGTTGCGATCCGGATAGGTGCTCCAATACTCGTCCAGCCGTTTGGCAAACAGTTCGCCCCGTTTGGCCTGAGGATTCTGGGTCTGGTCGAACCGGGTCATCAGATCGACCAGGCCATGAATGTCATGTTGAACGCTGAAGGCGTATTGCCAACCGTTGGACTCGGCGAATGACCAGTTGAACATGTCGGGGCGCCAATCCTTGCCCACTGCCCGGCCGGTTTTCGGGTCTACCCAACCGGCATCAATGAAGTTGCCAGCGTAGTCGCGGGCCTTGAACCACCCCTTGTACTGCTTGCCGCCAAAGTCAAACTGCGCCTGCCAGTTCTTGGATCGATCGGCAAACTCCTGATAGCGGGGGTCACTTTCGCCAAATACTGCCTTGATCGATTGGGCGATCGCCCAGTCATTCATGGAGTACTCCAGCGAGTAGGATGAGGTCCAGGCATCCTTGAAGGGAGAGTGTGATTCCCAGTCATTGGCAGGAGGCGTGTCATGCAACTGGGCAGGTACATAGCCTTGCTGCTCGTACTCCTTGATCCAGGCAACCCCCTGGCTGGTGGCTGCGCGGGCGTCGGTGATCATGGCTGTCACCAGTCGTTCCTTGATCTCCTGACGTTCCGCATCACTGAAGCCCAGCGCGATCATCCGTCTGTCCAGCGAGCCTTTGGAGAGCACGTCGTGGATCACCGGCGTGGAGTGCATCCCCATCATCATGCCGGTCTCGTTACCCTTGAAGGTCCACTCCGGCAATCTGCCCTTGCGCAGGTTGCCCAGATCGTCCATCCACTCCTCCTCGGCGTAGGAGAGCATGGAGAGCACCACATCGGCGAGGCGATCCGGCTCCAGCAGTGACGAGAGGGGTTGTACTGCGCGATAGGTGTCCCACAGGGAGAAGGTGTCGTAACGGGTAAAGTCCGCTTTGCCATCCCGGTTGGCATCGGCGGTGCGAACCGACTCCTTGAGGGTATCGATCTGCTCGCCCCACGGTGTGTTGCCATCCGGATAGGCGTTGCGCCCCTGATGCACCTGGCGGTAGCGTCCGTCCAGATCAGAGTGAATGGTCTGGCCCAGATAGGTGTGGTAGAGCGCGGTATAGAAGGTCTGTTTGTACTCCTCATCCCCACTGACCCGGACCTTGCCCAGCTCCTTTTCCCATTTTTGGGTCGCAGCCTGACGGACATCGTCAAACGACATATTGGCCACTTCGGTCATGTTGAGTGAGGCGCCAGCGTTGCCATCCCGGCCGATCTCGACGTTGGAGAGGGCTACCTTGGCCTCGACGACCAAGCCCGCCGCCGCGGTATCAAATTCCACATAGGCACGCGCGTACTGATATTTGCCACGGGTCTCGTTGCCGATCTCGGTGGTGCCTTCCGGCAGGTCCAGATAGCGGTTTTGGTCTTTGTCAAAGTAGGCGAAGCGGATGTTTTTGATGGGCTGGTCGAACTCCATCACGAAGAACTCTTTCTGGCTGGGGGCCCAGCCGTCAGAGAAGCGATGGCCCTCGATCCGGTTGTGGGTTTTGTCCCATTTCAGATAGGAGTCGGAGGTGTAGTCCCAGTTGACCTTGAAGCCGAGGTTGACCACGATTTCCGATTTTTTATCTTGCGGGAAGGTGTAGCGATGAACACCCACTCGATCCGAGGCGGTCAGCTCGGCCTTGATCCCGTAATCCTTCAGATTGACCTTGTAGTAGCCCGCTGTTGCCTCTTCATCCTTGTGGCTGTAGCGGGAGGCCTCCAGATTCAGTGAGGCCGACCCCTCGTTCAGCATGAAATTGGAGCGTGAGTTGATCGGCATCACCAGAATATCGTTGAGATCTCCAGCTCCGGCCCCCGAGAGGTGAGTGTGGGAAAACCCGGCGAGGCGGTTGTCGTGGTAGTAATAGCCGGAGATATATTCCCAGCCATTGGCCCCATTATTGGGCGACAGTTGCACCATGCCATGCGGGGTAGTGGCACCAGGATAGGTGTTGCCCAAATTACCTGTGCCGATGAACGGATTGACGTAACGGGAGACGTTAGTCTCTTTATTGTTATCGACAGCGGTATCCGAGTCATTTTGACAACCGGATATACCAACCAGGCCAGCCAGTACGGCACACGCGAGCAGGGAACGTTTCAGTTTCATATTTGTCGCCACAGGTTAATGAAAGTAGGGTATCGAACATATAAAAACAGATAATGCAGAATGCCGGGCCAGCCAATGAATATCTGCCGGCTGAGATAGCCATCTTCATGTATTACCCCGACTGTCACTGGATAAAGATGGTGACGGGGGGAATATCAGCCAGATAAAATGGATAGTGAAAACGTTCTGGCCATACAGGCGGAAAAATAAATGCGCAGAAAAATAACAGGCACCTATAGCCTGATTTAAAAATCGCCCCTTACACTTATGAAATAAGTGGCTGAGCTGTGTTACATCTGGAATATATAAATGCTCTTAAATGTTTTTCCTGCTGCCTGTAAATTAACGGTTTCTATTATTTCGTTGATTAATATCTTAGGACAGAGGAAAAAAATGGCATTAACTGGATTTTTATGACGTGTGGGGAAGGGTGTGAGCTGGCTCGCATAACTGCAGGGTGGCGTGACCAGGGAGGCTAAATGATATTAATCATTATAAGTCAGCGTGTTATTCTTCGATGTTGAGTTAAATGACCGATTTTGTGAGTCGTACCGGGCTCCACATGGTCAGATGAGCTGAAAAAAAGGGCCATGCTGGGCCCTTTGAACAGAGGGTGATGAGCCGATGGCCCACCAGGATCAGCGGTTGCTGGCGCGGGCAAAACGCCCTTCAGCCGTCACGCGATAATCGCCGGTGCTGGCGGGTACAAATGCAGATTGCCCTATGGTCAGTGTCAGACGCTCGCCATCCTGGCCAATGAGGGTTATGGCCCCATCGATGGCGAACAGGATCTCGGCATTGCCGGTGGTGAGGGCATGTTCGCCTGCGCCATATACGCTGAAGGTGAAATCCGGTACCGGCACGTCGAAGTGCTGTACTGTGCCTTCCATGCGAGGGGTGAGCAGGATCTGGTCGTCCGGTTTGGCGACACAGCTGGTGCAGGCCAGCAGCTCCGGCACATCCATGTATTTGGGGGTCAAACCGGCACGCAGCACGTTGTCGGAGTTGGCCATGATCTCGAGGCCAGTGCCGTGGATGTAGGCGTGGGGGGTCTGGGCATCGAGGAACATCGCCTGACCCGGCTCAAGTGTTACCACGTTGAGCAGCAACGGCGAGAAGAGCCCCACATCCCCCGGGTACTGGTTGGCCAGCTTGCTGATGGTGGCGAAAGTCTCTTCATCCTGATGGGCGGCTGCATAGGCCAGCAGGCCAGCCAGCGCCTCGTCCTTGCGATCACCGCTGAGGATCAGCAACTGGTGGAAGAAGTGCTGCAGGCCAGCTTCATCCTGTGACTGGCGAAGCGCCGCGGTCAGGTCGACCAGTGCGGGCAGCGCCATGCGATCGAACAGGGCCAGGATGGCAGGGATGGCGCGAAAGCCGTTCATCGCCTGATAGCGGGTGAGGGCAAAGACCAGCTCCGGCTTGTGGTTCGGATCCTTGTAGTTGCGGTTGCTCGCCTTGATATCAATGCCTGCGGCCTCTTCTCTGGCAAAACCGGCTTCGGCCTGTGCCTTGCTCGGGTGTACCTGAATGGAGAGGGCTTGCTCGGCGCAGAGCACCTTGAACAGGAAGGGGAGTGAGCCGAAACGAGCCTGGGTAGCTTCGCCCAGCATGGCGACGGGGTTGGCGTCAATCAGGCTGGAAAGCTTCACGGTCTCGCCTGCCAGGGTCACTTCGGAGCAGCCATTGGGGTGAGCGCCCATCCACAGTTCAGCTTGTGGTTTGCCTTCGGGATTTTTGATGCCAAACAGCGTGGTCAGGGAGTCACGACTGCCCCAGACATAATCCTGGATCGGGTTGCACATTAGAAAAAACGGCGGGTAGCTCATGGATGGCTCCTTGTATCAGAACGATTTTTTGGGAATTTCAGTCTGGCGCGGACTATAGCATGGCAGGGGCAGCGCACCGCAATCGGTTGCTCTCTGCATCTTGATCAGGATCATTCATGAGTATCATCTTTACCCAGCTGTTGGACGGCTTTCTAAGTGAGGGGGGAGGCTTTGAGAAGGTGTTGTTTGCCTCTGACAAAGGGGTGCCTCCCTGCTTCAGTTATCAGGTCAATTTTCCGCGTCTCGAGCTGGTATTCAGTGGCCACTATCTCAACCAGATCTGGTCCCCGGAAGGGGATGTGCAGTCGGTACAGATGGGGCCGCGGGAGGCGATGTACATTCCCCCTAACGGCTGGAACAAGCCGGATTGGGACAATGACTGTTCCGTGCTCAGCCTGTTGTTCGGCAAGCGTCAGATAGGGTTCAGTCTGGTGAGCAAGCACAAGGGAGACACCGGCTTCTTCGATGTGCAGAAGCACAGTATTCAGGCCGGTGCCGGACGGGCGCTCGATCATATCCTGCTCTCCCTCAACACCCTTGCGCAGGAGCCGATAAGGGCACCGATGGACAATCACCTGCTGCAGGCGCTGCTAAGTTATTCACGGCAGTTGCTGGTGGAGTCGGAGAGCGGTCGTCCTCGTGGCTCCGATCTTTTTCATGGCATCTGCATCTACATTCAGGAAAATTTCCACCGCCCCATCAGCCGCGAATGCATCGCCGCCCGCTTCAATCTCTCCCCCAGCCACCTCTCACGTCTGTTTCGCCAGCAGGGGCACATGCGGCTGGCGGACTACATCAGCTGGGTGCGGCTGGAGCGGGCCAAGTTCATGCTGAAAAAGTATCGCTTCCGTCTCGAAGAGGTCGCCAATCGCTGCGGGTTTACCGACGTGAACTACTTCTGCCGGGTGTTCAAACAGAAGACCGGCTTGACCCCTTCCCAGTACCGTTCCCTGAGTCAGCCGCAGGCGGCGGCCAGCGAGCTGGAGGGATAACGGGGCTGTGTCGGGAAGGCGTGGTGACGGCGCACTGGCGGGTGGCTACCTCTTTGGTCTGACATGCTTTCTTGTCGTTTTATTATGAAAATGAATGGGCTAAGATGGCCGCGCGCAACAAACAAGTTGATAACAAACGGAAGTTAGGAGATGCCGATGGAAAGCAAAGTAGTAATCCCGACCCAAGGTCAGAAAATCACAGTCGATGCCAACGGCAAGCTGCAGGTTCCCAACCATCCGATCATTCCGTTTATTGAAGGGGATGGCATCGGTGTTGACGTAACCCCGGCCATGTTGAATGTGGTGAATGCTGCGGTCGAGAAAGCCTACAAGGGCGAGCGCAAGATCGCCTGGATGGAGATCTATACCGGCGAGAAGTCGACTCATGTCTATGGTGAAGGTGCCTGGCTGCCGGCCGAAACCCTGGATTTCATTCGTGAATATTGCGTGGCCATCAAGGGCCCGCTGACTACTCCGGTCGGTGGCGGTATTCGCTCCCTCAACGTAGCCCTGCGTCAGGAGCTGGATCTCTACATCTGCCTGCGTCCGGTACGTTACTACGACGGCACCCCGAGCCCGGTGAAACGTCCTGATCTGACCGACATGGTGATCTTCCGTGAAAACGCCGAAGACATCTACGCCGGTATCGAGTGGAAGGCCGACAGCGCCGAAGCAAACAAGGTGATCGCCTTCCTGCAAAACGAGATGGGCGTGAAGAAAATTCGCTTCCCCGAGTCCTGCGGTATCGGCATCAAGCCGATGTCCAAAGCCGGTACCGAGCGTCTGGTGCGTGCCGCCATCGAGTATGCCATCGACAACGATCGCGACTCAGTGACCCTGGTGCACAAGGGCAACATCATGAAGTTCACCGAAGGTGCCTTCAAGGATTGGGGTTATGCTCTGGCCCAGAACGAGTACGGTGCCCAGCTGATCGACGGCGGCCCCTGGTGCTCCTTCAAGAACCCGAAAACCGGCAAGACCATCGTCATCAAGGATGTCATCGCCGATGCCTTCTTGCAGCAGATCCTGCTGCGTCCGGCCGAGTATGACGTCATCGCCTGTATGAACCTCAACGGCGACTACATCTCCGACGCGCTGGCCGCTCAGGTAGGCGGTATCGGTATCGCGCCGGGTGCCAACATCGGTGACGGCGTGGCCCTGTTCGAGGCGACCCACGGTACTGCGCCGAAGTATGCCGGTCAGGACAAGGTCAACCCGGGCTCGCTGATCCTCTCCGCCGAGATGATGCTGCGCCACATGGGCTGGGTTGACGCGGCCGATCTCATCATCAAGGGGATGGAAGCGGCGATCCGCAACAAGACCGTCACCTATGACTTCGAGCGTCTGATGGAAGGGGCCACCCTGCGCTCCTGCTCCCAGTTTGCTCAGGACATGATCGACCAGATGTAATTTGCTGCTTGCCAGAAACGCAAAACCGGCGCCATGTGCGCCGGTTTTTTTATCGCGAAAGAGTGAAGGGGCTTATTGCGCCTGCTCTACGTGTTGCTGATAGCGTTGCTGCCATTTGCTGGTTTCTGCTTCATCACCCTGGGCCTTCCAGAAGGCGCAGATGGTGTTGGCAAGTTCCGAAGCCATCGCGTGATCTCCGTCACGTCGGCTCATCAGATAATCTCCCAGCCAGCTTTGATATTGTTTCATTACCCGATCTCCTTATCTCATGTGCCCTTGAGGGTGCCCACCTTGACGGGAGCCTGTCGGCTCATCCTGGGGGAAACATCATCAGGCATGATGGTGCAAAGTCACGACCCGGGCAGAGAGCCCGATGGGCAATCTGGCGGCGAACGTGACGCGAGATGTCAAAAAATGAGCGCCATCTTAGCACAAACTGACCAACTTGGGGAAATTGTCGCCATGGATTGCGACAGAACTGCCCCATCCCTTTGTTCCCAAAACAGAAAACCCGCCGCGATGGCGGGTTTATTTGCAGATAAATGTGGCAAAACAGCCTAGATCTTGGCGCTGGCCAGGTACTTTGCCATCTCCTCGGCGGGCACCATGCCACCGCCGGTGGCCCACACCAGATGGGTGGCCTGTGCCATGGTTGCGGCATCGAAACCGCGCCCGGTGAGCCACTCGGGATTGGCAGCCACCCGCCACGGGCCGGCCATACCCGCCAGAGCAGAAGGTTCGAGTGTGATCTGTTCATCGCGTGCCAGCAGCCCCAGCAGGTCATACATCTCCTGATCGCTCAGGGTGTAGAAGCCATCAAGCAGCCGTTCCATGGCACGGCCGACGAAGCCGGAGGCGCGTCCTACCGCGAGGCCGTCGGCTGCGGTGAGGTTGTCGATGCCCAGATCCTGCACCGCAATGGCATCGTGCAATCCGGTGTGGACCCCCAGCAACATGCAGGGGGAGTGAGTGGGCTCGGCGAAGAAGCAGTGGACGTTATCCCCGAATGCGAGTTTGAGACCAAAGGCCACGCCACCCGGGCCGCCACCCACGCCGCAGGGGAGGTAGACAAACAGCGGGTGGTCGGCATCCACCTTGATACCCATCTGGTCGAACTGCTTTTTCACCCGCTCGCCCGCCACCGAGTAGCCGAGGAACAGGGTGCGGGAGTTCTCGTCGTCGATAAAGAAGCAGTTGGGGTCGCGTTCGGCCTCTTTGCGCCCCTGTTCCACCGCCACCCCGTAATCTTCGGCATATTCGACCACGATGACACCGTGTTCACGCAGCTTGCGCTTCTTCCACTCCCGCGCATCGGCTGACATGTGGACGATGACGGTAAAGCCGAGCTTGGCGCTCATGATGCCGATGGACATGCCAAGGTTGCCGGTGGAGCCTACCGCGATGCTGTACTGGCTGAAGAACTGGCGAAACTCGTCGCTAAAGAGCTTGCGGTAGTCATCCTCTTCGCAGAGCAGTCCCGCCTTGATCGCCAACTGTTCGGCGTGAGTCAGCACCTCGTAGATACCGCCTCGCGCCTTGATGGAGCCGGAGATGGGCAGATGACTGTCTTTTTTCAGCAGCAGTCGACCGGTGACCTCAACCCCGTAGCGCCGGTTGAGCGTAGCCTGCATCGCCGGAATGGCGGCGATCTCGGACTCCAGAATACCGTTGCTGGCGCGGGTCTCGGGGAAGGCTTCGCACATGTAGGGGGCGAAGCGGGCCAGCCGAGCGGAAGCGTCCGCCACATTGTTGTTATCGAGCCCCACATAGGGCAGACCGGCAGCCAGAGTGGTGGTGTTGGGGTTGAACCAGGTGACTGGCTCAAGCGCGATCAGGGATTGCACCAGTGGAAATTGCTCTGTGAGCTGTTGTACGTCGATGTTTTTCATAGTGTTCTCGGTCTTGTTACACGATAAAGGAGAGCAGGAAGGTACCGGCTAGCGCCATCAGGGAGGCGACCAAGGTGGCGGTGGTGTAGTACTTGAGCGTTTCGTTCAGGGTGGCGCCGCAATACTGCTTGACCAGCCAGAACAGAGAGTCAGTCACCATGGTGCAGCCAATGGCACCGGAGCCGATGGCCAGGGTCATGATCTCCGGGCTGATGTTCGGGTAGTGCACCATGATGGGGGAGACGATGGCGGTGGCGCCCATCATGGCGACGGTGGCGGAGTCCACAGCGGCGTGCAGCACGATGGCAACCAGCCAGGCGAGCAGAATGGGGTGCATATCCAGCTGGGAGAGGATGGTGGCCAGGCTATCGCCCAGGCCGCTTGCCTTGAGCACCCCATTGAAGGCGCCACCCGCACCGATGATGAGCAGAATGTTGGCGATGGAGGAGAAGCACTCCTCGGTCTTGTTAAGCAGTCCCTCCATCTTCATTTGCTGGCGGATCCCCAGCACGTAGTAGGCGGTGAAGGCGGCGATAAACATGGCGGTGATGGGGTTGCCGATAAACTCCAGCACGGTGTAGAGGTGGCTGGCATGCTCCATATTGAGCTCGGCGACCGTCTTGGCCAGCATCAGCATGATGGGCAGCAGCACGGTAAAGAGCGAGGCGCTTAAGGTCGGGAGAGTTGCCTCATCGCGGGCCTTGATGTCGGCAAAGGCAGCGGGTACCTCCTTGAATGGAATCCGGTTACCCAGCAGCTTCAGAAACAGCGGACCGCCCACCAGCGAGGCAAAGAGGCCGACCGCGAGGCCATAGACGATAACCGAGCCGACGTCAGCCCCCAGCTGATTGGTGACGTAGAGGGCTGCCGGGTGGGGCGGCACTATGCAGTGCACGGCCATCAGGGCGGTGCAGAGCGGAATGGCCAGCTTGAGCAGCGAGGTGTTGGTCTTGCGGGCGATGGAGAAGGCAAGCGGAATCAGCAGCACTACCCCCACTTCGACAAACAGGGTGATGCCGCACACCAGACCGACCAGCACCATGATGACCTGTGGCGAGAGCCAGCGGCATTTCTGCAGGGCGAGGCCGATGCGCTCCGCCGCCCCTGACACCTCCATCATCTTGCCGAGTATGGTGCCAAGACCGATGACGGCGGCGAGAAAGCCTAGCGTGCCGCCAATGCCATCTTCCATGGCGCTGACCATCTTGAGGGGCTCCATCCCCATCAGGGTGCCGACATAGAAGCTCGCCAGCAGCAGGGCAAGGAAAGGATGCACCTTGCCCTTCACTATGGTAACCACGATAAGAACGATGCTACTTAGCAAGGTAGCGATGACCCATACCTCTGAACTCATACTGCGCCTCGACATCTGTTGTGTGTGATTGTTTATGCGCTTATTGAATGAAAATGAGGCGGGGCTGACAAATGATGAAATCGACCACTTGGGTGAGATGAGGTGATGCAAAGGCGCTACATTGGTCACAATTTATCGAAATCACACTCTTTGGGTCTTTTGGTTTCATCCTGGAGGTGGCCTGTGGGTGTATCATCGGCGGCCATTGCGAAGAGGGGGATGAATGTATAACGGGGATAATTACATATCTCGCAACAAGCTGTTGAGCGGCTACCAGTTGGCCAAGTTGCACACCTTCGAGGCGGCCGCCCGCCACGGATCCTTTGCCATGGCGGCCGATGAGCTGTCGCTGAGCCCCAGTGCCGTGAGTCACCGGATCAGCGCGCTGGAAGAGGAGCTGGGGTTCAAGCTCTTTGAGCGTTTTCACCGCAAGGTGGTACTGACGGCGGATGGGCAGCGGGTGTTCTGGGCGCTCAAATCCTCGCTGGAGTTCATCAATCAGGAGATCCTGGAGATCAAGAATCAGGAGCTCTCCGGTACCCTGACCATCTATTCGCGTCCCTCCATCGCCCAGTGCTGGCTGGTGCCCAGGTTGGCTGATTTCTCCCGCCTGCATCCGCAGATCGAGCTCAATATCATCACCGGTAACGAGAACATCAACCTGCATGGTTATGGCATCGATTTGACCCTCTATTTCGATGAGAAGAGCCCGGAGCGGCTTGCCATCCACCCGCTGATGGATGAGTTTATGCTGCCGGTCTGCAGCCCGGAATATGCCGAGCAGCACGGGCTTGTCGGCAATCCCGCCAACTTGTCCTTGTGCCGTCTGCTTCATGATCGGCAGGCATGGGGATTTGACTCGGATACTGACGAATGGAGCAGCTGGGCTCACCACGCCGGGGTCAGCCTCGAGGCATGCCAGCTGAGCATGGGTTTTGATCGCTCGGATCTCGCCATCATCGCCGCCATGAATCACGCCGGGATCGCCATGGGGCGCAAGAATCTGGTGAGCAAGCGACTGGCACGCAACGAGCTGGTGGCCCCTTTTGCCGGGCTGGAGATCAAGTGCGAGCAGCGTTATTACATGGCGACCCTGCCCAATCGGGCGTGTCCCAAGATCCAGGCCTTTATCGACTGGGCGCAGGAAATGGCTGCCGAGATGGAATGAACAGAGGCCGGTGCGCAAGAGCAAAATGAAGATGGTAAAGCGCGAGTGAACGAAGGTAGCGGTTTAACGTAGCGGGAAAATTGGGGGAGAGGGGTTGGCTGATGGTGGTTGGTCGCGAGTGGCCTTGCTGCCAACCGTGGCTGGCAGCAAGGCAACGGTCGGGATCAGGTGGTCTTTTCCAGATGGTTCTGGTAAATCTGCTGCCACTTGTCCAGTTCGTTTTCATCACCCTGCTGCTGCCAGAACTCGCAGATGGAACTCGCCATCTCGCATGCCATAGCGTGGTCACCGTCACGGCGACTCATCAGGTATTGCCCCAGCCAGCTTTGATACTGTTTCATTGCACGATCTCCTTATCTATTTAACCCTTGATACTGCAGCTGTGGGACACCCGTCCGGCAGTGTTGCGCCACACTCCACTTTCGCCGCGCGCTGCTTGTTATCGCCGCGCGTGTTGTCAATCAGGACAGAGAGCGTATGAGAAAAAGGCAAAAGTGTTAAAAATTGGCCACCACCTTATCACAAAATGGTGTGATATGCAGGCTTTGGGTCCAATTGAGTTATAAGCGCGGGTTGTGTGTCCCGACATCGCGACAGGGATTGACGGAGAGTATCGGCACGCAACTTGTGTCACGAGCAGGCGTGTGGCCGGTTACTGGGTCACCCGACGCGCCTGCCAGTAGCGACTGTTCCAGTAGACGTTGTCGAGGCGGGAGCGGATCACTCCCTTGCTGGTGGAGGCGTGAATAAACTCGCCGGCACCTGTGTAGACCCCGACATGGTACTGTTGCCAGCCGGTCTTGAAGAAGACCAGATCCCCGTGTTGCAGCCGGTAGCGATCCACCGGTTTGCCAATGCTGGCCTGAGATTCGGTGGTTCTTGGCAGGTTGAAGCCCAGCACCTGACTGTAGGCGAGCTGGGTGAAGGCGGAGCAGTCTAGCCCGGCGCGGCTGGCGCCGCCCATGCGGTAGGGAACACCGCGCCATTGTTGGTAGAAGCCATCAAAGGCACTGCTCTGCCGGGGGGCCGGAGGCGGCTCCGGCGTGCTGGAACAGGCGGCCAGCAGCAGAGTCAGCAGGGATAGCAGCAGCTTGCGATACATCGGGCTCTCTCCACGGACGGGTCTACCAAACGAGACATTTATCGAACGCTATATCCTGCCAAATCGTTCTGGGGGCAGGAGGGCACGCGACAACTTTTCCATCATAAACAGGGATCTGGCTCCAGACCTAGTCTCCGAGAGGAAAAATGTGGCGGGGAACTGAAAAACGCCAACCCGAGGGCTGGCGTTTGTTGTCACTCGTTGTGGCTGATCAGCGGTTTAAGCAGCTCGGCCAGTTTGTAGAAGGTCTGTACCCGGGTGGTGCTAGGGCGCCAGACCAGCCCAATCTCGCGATAGGAGGTCTCTCCCGGCAGCGGGATGGCCACCAGATCGGAGTTGGCAAGAATGCCGGCATCGATGGCCATCTGCGGCAGGAAGGTGGTGCCAAGACCCGCTTCCACCATCTGCACCAGGGTGTGCAGGCTGGTGGCGGCGAACGGGTTGATCTTGCTCTTGTCCCGCAGGCGGCAGGCGCTTACTGCGTGCTCGGTGAGGCAGTGCTCCCGCTCCAGCAGAAAGATGCTCTGGTTGGGCAGCTCCTTGTAGTCGAACGGGGTATGCAGACCGGCCGCCATGCTGGCGGGCATCACCATGTGGAACGGATCCTGGCCGACGGTCTTGCAGTGAAATCCCCCGATCTCGATGGGCAGGGCGAGGATCAGCAAGTCGAGCTGACCCTGTTCCAGCTGCTTGAGCAGATTGCTGGTGGTGTCTTCACGCAGCAACAATTCGAGGTCAGGATAGGTTTTGCTGCACTCTTTCAGCAGCTTGCTCAGCAGGAAGGGGGCGATGGTGGGAATGCAGCCAAGACGTACCGTCCCCTGCATCACGCCGCCCTGATGTTGCCCGAGCTCCATGAGATCCCGCGCATCGGAGAGCAAATTGCGAGCGCGCTCGACGATTTCCATGCCGACCGGGGTCATAATGAAGCTCTTGTGGTCCCGCTCCACCAATTGCAGGTTCATCATGTCCTCCAGCGTCTGGATCCCGGTACTCAGGGTCGACTGGCTGACATGACAGGCCTTGGCGGCGCGGTTGAAGTTCTTGTGCTCATCGAGAGCGACCAGATATTGCAGCTGTTTGAGGCTGGGCCAACGTTGCATAGAAAAACCCGATTAATGCTATCTATTTAATTTGATTTAACTAATCTACCACCGGGTCTATAGTTTGTCGCTTGAATTAGATGGACTTGGCTCTAGGTAGCCCAATCCTCACCGGATTGTTCACTTCACATAAAGAGGAATTGAATATGGTATTGGTAGGCCGTCCCGCACCCGATTTTACCGCCGCAGCTGTTCTGGGTAATGGCGAGATCGTTGATTCATTCAACCTGTCATCCCACATCAAAGGCAAAGCTGCCGTTGTCTTCTTTTATCCACTCGATTTCACCTTCGTCTGCCCGTCCGAGCTGATTGCCTTCGATCACCGTTATGAAGAGTTCCAGAAGCGTGGCGTGGAAGTGATCGGTGTTTCCATCGATTCCCAGTTCTCCCACAACGCATGGCGCAACACCAAAGTGGAAGATGGCGGTATTGGTCAGGTCAAGTACCCGCTGATCGCCGACGTGAAACACGAAATCTGCAAAGCCTATGACGTTGAGCATCCGGAAGCCGGCGTGGCGTTCCGTGGCTCCTTCCTGATCGACAAGAACGGTGTCGTTCGTCACCAGGTTGTCAACGATCTGCCGCTGGGCCGCAACATCGACGAGATGCTGCGCATGGTCGATGCCCTGCAATTCCACGAAGAGCACGGCGAAGTGTGCCCGGCTCAGTGGGAAAAAGGCAAAAAAGGTATGCAAGCCTCTCCGGACGGCGTTGCCAAGTACCTGTCCGAGAATGCTGACTCCCTGTAATCGAGTCGTACTCTCCTTGAAGAACCGGCGTCTTGGCGCCGGTTTTTTTATACCTGAGATTTATCCATCCTCTGACATTGCGGTCACACTCTTCTCGTTCCATCGTTCCATCGTTCCATCGTTCCATCGTTCCATCGCTCTCCTTGCTACTCCAAGCTGCCGTTCGCTGGCGTACTCGTTGTTTCGAAATGAGGTGCTGATCCGAATGGCTGGGTGGGGGGATATGCCGACAGACAATCGCCATAAAAAAAGCGCGCCATAGGCGCGCTTAGTTCACAAGCGGAGGTGTTATTCCTCAAAGATCCCGAAGTGATCCTTGGCGAAATTGACCCGCTGCTCCACGTTCATCTTCACCTGGCCCAGCTTCTCGATAGTCTTGAGATTGGGCACCAGGCCGCGACCGTTGGCGATCTGGATGGCAAGACCGGGACGGGCGTTGAGCTCCAGCAGCATGGGGCCGCGGAACTTGTCCAGCACCATATCGGTACCGATATAACCTAGACCCGACATCTCGTAGCAGGAGGCGGCCAGAGTTAGCAGGGTATCCCAGTGTGGGACCTTGAGCTCATAGAGATCGAGGCCGGTATCCGGATGGTGGCGCAGCGGATTGCCAAACTGCACCGCCCGCAGGGCACGACCGGTACGCAGGCACAGACCCACCCCCACGGCGCCCTGGTGCAGGTTCGCCTTGCCGTCAGAGGCGGCGGTGGAGAGGCGCATCATCGCCATCACCGGGAACCCCTTGAAGATGATGACCCGGGCATCGGGTACCCCTTCAAAAGAGTAGCCGTCGAACACATCATCAAAGTTGATGAGGCCTTCCACCAGTGCCACGTCGGGCTTGCCGCCAAGCGAATAGAGCCCCGCCAGAATGTTGGAGACATGGCGCTCCAGATCCTGACCGTTGGAGGCGCTGCCGTTGGGTTTATAGAAGAGGCCATCTTCCTGACGCAGGATCACCAGGATCCCCTTGCCGCCCGAGCCACGAGCCGGCTTGATGCAGAAGCCCGGCCAATCTTTTACCAGCTCGGTGATGCGACCCACATCGTGCTGGGCACGGATGGTACCGATCAGCTCAGGCACGGTAACGCCTGCATCCAGCGCAATTTGCTTGGTCTGCAGCTTGTCATCCACCAGCGGATAGAGGCTGCGCGGATTGTAGCGGCTGATGTAGGAGTGGTTGCGCTTGTTCATGCCGAGGATGCCTGATTGGGACAGGCTCCACGGGGTGGTGTATTTTTCCCAGAACCACATCGGTTACTTGTCCTTACCCGGGGTGACGCCAGATTTCATCTCGTCCACCAGCGGCTTGAAACGCTTCAGTTCGCTCAGCTTGTAGCCGGTGTAGTTACCCATCAACAGCACGGTCGCCATCAGCACCAGCTGCAGGCCGAGGAAGTTGAAGGTGAGGTGACGAATAAGCTCGTTATCCATGGCCAGATAGGCGATGACGGCCACCAGCAGAGAGCCGCCGCCCTGGCGGAACACCTCTTTCGGGCCCTCTTCTTCCCACAGGATGGACATCCGTTCGATGGTCCAGGAGAGGATGATCATCGGGAAGAAGGTGATCTTCATACCGTCGGTCAGCCCCAGCTTGAAGGCGAACGCGGAGAAGATGCCGATCATCGAGATAACCATGATGATGATGGCCGATATTCGGGCGACCAGCAGCAGGTTAAGCCGAGACAGATAGGAGCGGATGATGAGACCGGTGCCGACGATCAGCAGGAAGCCGATGAGGCCGGTGACCAGCGAGGTCTGGATAAAGGCGACCGCGATCAACACCGGCATAAAGGTACCTGAGGTCTTGATCCCCACCAGAACCCGCAGGAATACCACCATCAGCACGCCGATCGGGATCAGCAGCAAGCCCTTGAACAGGGTCTGCTCTTCCAGCGGCAGGCTGTGGATTGAGAAGTTCATCATCTCTGATTTTTCGAACTTCTGCGCCAGTGCCACGCTAACCGGCTGCTCCTGCTCGATCATCGAGAAGCTGACACGGGAGTTGTGACCACCGGTCACGTCCAGCAGGGCGCCGGAGTTATATTCCCACAGCAGCAGGTTGGCCGGACGACCCTGTTCACCGGTTTGCGGGTTGAACAGCTTGTAGTCGGTCGGGCTGTTGAATACCTGCAGGTAATCCACCAGTTCCTGACGACGGCGGCCATCTTCCAGATTCAGGGCATGCACCACGCGGGTGGGGACGTCAGCATTGTTGAGCAGCTCGGCGATCAGGTTGGCGCGGCTCTTGTGCTTTTTCAGCAGCTCGGCGTTCTGCTCCTGCTTCTCGATCTCTTTGATGATCTCGCGAGTCAGGGTGTAGCCATCGGCAGAGCGCTCCTGTGCCCGCTCGAGGATCTGCTTCATCGCGGTGGCGTAAGGCTCACTCTCGATCTGCTTCTCGATGGCAGGCGGCTGCGGATTGGCGGCTGGTTTGGCATGGGCATCTGCCATCATGTCGACGCGGTAGTAGAGCTCCTGACGGCCAGAGGCGGTGCGGATGGACCACTCGGCGCGGGCATCGCCATCTTTCTCGACAAAGGAGAGGCCGTAGCCTGGGCTGGCAGCGTTCTCGTTCATCAGGGTGAAACCGGGCTGGGTGCCCGGGATGGCCAGAGAGGCGATCACCGGCTCACCGGTCGCCTCGAACTCCAGCTTGGCTTCGATGGACCAGATCTGGCGCTTTTCACCGGGCGTCAGGGGTACATCCAACGCGATATGGTGATAGATCGTCATCCCCAGGCCGACAATGTACAGCAGGGCTACCAGCAAATAGAACGGCTTACGGGAAACCATGGATTATTTCACATCCTTGAGCTTGGGTTTGGGTTGGATATATTCGCGGGCCACATCAACCACGGCGATGTCTTTCAAAAATTCGCGACCCAGCAGCACAGGGAAGGTCATGTCGCTACGGTCTTTCAGGGTAAATTCGGCTTTCTCGGTCATGTCGCCAATGCGCACGGCCAGACGCACTACCGGACGGCGGTCCAGATCGTCGGCAGAGGCCTGACGCACCCGCACATGGCGCACCAGCGGCGCTTCGATCTGGATCTTGTCGTCCACTTCCTGATGGCTCAGGAAGAAGCGCACCCAGTTTTTGCCGTTGCGCTCGAAAATGGTGATCTCCTGCGCACTGATGGAGGAGGTGGTCGCACCGGTATCGACCCGCGCCTGGAAGGCGTCGTTGGCTGCATCAACCCAGATCCACTCGGCTTCACCGACCATCAGTTTGCCATCGATGGTGTGACCCTGATTGGGGGCCGGGCACTTCTCGGTGGGGATGGCCATCGGCTTGGGCGGCTCGGAGGGGAGGGTGGCGAGCTTGTGGTCTACTTGCTTGACGGACTCTTTCATATTGGTGACATCTGTGTTGAGCTGAACCAGCAGGTGCTGTTGCTGCACATACTGCTTCTGTTGCTGTTCCATGGATGTTTGCAGGCGCTGCTCGCTCTGGCTCAGCTCGCTACGAAGCTCGGCCAGCGTCAGAGCAGGGACCTGAGGCGCTTTTTCCATATTGACACACCCGCCGAGACTAAGCAGGGAGAGCAGGGTCATTCCTTTTAATTTGCTTTTCATGTCATTCATTTAACTGTGCTTCCTGGAATTGGGTCAGTGTAACTTCCTGAATCGCCATCGGCTAGTCTTTGGCCTTGCGGGCAATCAGTACGGCACGTTTCGGCGCCGGGTGTCCTTCTACCGTGAGTGCCGGATTGTCTGGATCCAGATAGTCACTCAGGGATTCATTAATCATCCAGTCGGTACGACGCTGTTCGTCGGTGCTGGTCATATTCTCGTCTACTATCCGCACGTCGGTGAAGCCGCAGCGCTCGACCCACAGCTTGAGGGCGCGGCTTGAGGGAATAAACCAGACGTTGCGCATCTTGCCGTAGCGGTCGGTGGGCATCAGCACGTCGTTGACCCCGCCGTCAATCACTAGCGTCTCCAGCACCAGCTCGCCATCATCTTTCAATTGATTGCGCAGCTGCTCGATGTGCTCGATGGGGGATTTGCGGTGATAGAGCACCCCCATGGAGAATACGGTATCAAAGGCACGCAGCTCCGGCAGCTCCTGAATACCGAGCGGCAGCAGGTGGGCGCGCTGATCATTGCCTGCGAAGTGGCGAATGGCCTCGAACTGGCAGAGGAACAGCGGGCTCGGGTCGATGCCGACTGCAAGCCGAGCCCCTTCACCCACCATGCGCCAGAGGTGGTAACCGCTGCCGCAGCCCACATCCAGCACGTAACGGCCTTCGAGCGGGCTGATATGGGGCAGCACCCGATCCCACTTCCAGTCAGATCGCCACTCGGTATCGATATGGATGCCGTGTACGGTGAACGGCCCTTTGCGCCAGGGCATGAAGTGGCGCAGCAGGCTTTCGACCTTCTTGCGCTCCCCTTCGCCAAGGCTCTCGGCCGAGTCAATCTCGACCCGGCTTTTCAGCTCGATGTTGCCGGGGGAGACCACTGGCAGCTTGTTGAGGGCACGATTCCAGCGCGGCAGGTCGCCATGCTGGTTGTCATGTTGCCAAGCGTGCAGCTGGGCGGGCAGGGTATGCAGCCAGTGGCTCAGCCGGTTTTTGGCAATCAGTTGATAGAAATTGGCAAAGTCGATCATGTCTGGGCGTCGCTGGATTTGATGGCAATCATGGAGCCGAAGTTGAAGCACTGGAACCAGAGATCCTGATGGACGAAACCGGCATCCCGCAGGCGTGCCTGATGCACCGGCAGGCTGTCGGTGCGCATCACGTTCTCAAGGGCAGTGCGTTTCTGGCTGATCTCCAGCTCGCTGTAGCCATTGGCCCGCTTGAAGTCGAGATGCAGATCGATGAGCAGCTCGTTGACCGGTTCATCTTCGAAGCGGAACTTTTCGCTCAGGATCAGGATCCCGCCCGGGCGCAGACCATCGTGAATGCGCTGGATCAGGGCGGCCCGTTTCTCTGGTTCGACAAATTGCAGGGTGAAGTTGAGCACCACCACGGAGGCGTTCTCGATATCGATGTCGCAGATATCTGCTTCCACCAGCTCCACTGGCACCTCGGATTTGAAACCGGAGAGGTGGGCGCGGGCGCGCTCGATCATCGGGTGGGAGAGATCCACTGCGGTGATGTGGCAGCCGGGCTGGCTGACATGGCGACGCATCGCCTGGGTCGCGGCGCCCAGTGAGCAGCCGAGATCATAGAGTCGGCTCTCGGGTTGGGCGTAGCGGGCTGCCATCATGCCGATGGCAGAGATGATGTTACTGTAACCCGGCACCGAGCGCTGGATCATATCGGGAAAAACGTCGACGACCTGTTCGTCAAAACAGAAGTCTCCCAATCGGGCGATCGGGGCGGCAAAAATTTGATCTTTGGTATGCATGCTGGCGCAACCTGACAGTCGGGACATCACCCGGCTGTATTGTTCAATTGAGTCGTTGGGTGACACCCATCAGAGTAGATTTATCACCTGTTTACGAACGGGGTGGCTGGTCGTGAAATCCTTTGGACCGTTCCTGTTCGTACGGGCCATGTTCCGGACCCTTACTTGGGGCGCTAGTGTAGAGGATTGGTGGCCGTTTGTCTTGACGCCAGGGCTTGCCACGCCACAAAAAAGCACTTTTTTTGCAGTGAAACGATGGCGGCAGAATAGGTTGGCTAAAAGCGCAGCACTCCCTGCCGTGCGCGATCGTTTTCCCCCGGCCAGGGGGCCATCTCCTGCTCCAGCAAGCGGGTGATCTGGCGGGCCAGCTCAGGTGCCTGGGCGTTGTCGGCAGTATGTATATAGAGGTAGAGATCCTTGCCCTCGGAAAGCCACTGGCGCCAGTGGGGGAGCCAGCTGGGCAGGAAGGGGTGATTGGCCGCCGGATCCGGCAGGCCGATAAAGCGCACCATGGGGGCGTTGGCGGTGGCCAGCAGATGCACCGGCAGGCGTGGTTTCTTGCCCTGGGCATCGACAAGGGCTGGCGTGGTTGCTGGCACCGAGAAGAGTGGCCGGCTGTCGAGCATCACCCGGTTCACTCCCTGTTCCATCAGCAGCCGGTTCAATGCCCGCTCGGCCTCCCCCTTGGCGAAGAAATCAGGATGACGCACTTCGAGGGCGTAGCGAAACGCCCGTGGCAGCCGATCAATGAAGGCCGCCAGTCTGGCCAGCCCCTGTGGCCCGAAACGGGCGGGCAACTGCAGGGTGAGCAGCCCCAGCTTGTCGTGCAGCGGCGCAAGCAGCTTGATAAAGTCGGCTACTTGCTTGTCTGCGCTCACGAGATCGCTCTGGTGGCTGATGGCTTGCGGAAATTTGAAGTTGAAACGAAAGTGATCGGGCACCGCATCGGCCCAGCGCTGTACAGTGTCCGGTGTCGGCAGGGCGTAGAAGGTGGTGTTGCCCTCCACCGAATTGAATACGGTGGCATAGTGGGCGAGGTGTTCGGCAGGCTTGGCGCCAAGGCCCAGCAACTGGCCGGGCCAGCTGGGGTGGGACCACTGCGGCAGGCCCAAATAGAGGCTCATGATGGCTATTCTCTTCGCTCTTGGTGCATTCGTGCCGATTTTTTACCCGCTTTTTGCCATCGAGTGCAAAAAACTGGCGAAAGGAGGCTGCTGGCCATTTTACCCAAAAGGGGGTTTTCCTCTATAATGCCAGCCCTTTTGTTTTTCAATTTCTTGTGACCCATGCCTATCTACGAATATCGTTGCGACGTCTGTGGCCATGAATTGGCAAAACTGCAAAAGCTTTCCGATGCCCCCCTGACCGACTGTCCGGCCTGTAGCAAGCCGAATCTGGTCAAGCTGATATCGGCGGCAGGCTTCCGGCTCAAGGGAACCGGATGGTACGAGACTGATTTCAAACCGGGTAAGAAAAAGAATCTGGCCAGCTGTGAGACAGACGGTGCTTGCCAGTCGTGCCCGGCGGCCCAAGGTTAACCGTCTCTCTACAATTTCGAAGGAAGAAGTCCATGCGCTCTATCTATTGCGGACAGGTCAATGAGGCCCATGCAGGGCAGACCATTACATTGTGCGGTTGGGTTCATCGTCGTCGTGATCTCGGCGGTCTGATCTTTATCGATATGCGCGACCGGGAAGGGATCGTTCAGGTGTTCTTCGATCCGGACAAGCCGGAGGCGTTCGCCCTGGCCTCCGAGCTGCGCGGCGAGTTCTGCATCCAGGTGACCGGCGTGGTGCGCACCCGTCCCGAGTCCCAGCGCAACAGCGACATGGCCACTGGCGCCATCGAAGTGTTCGCCCACGAACTCAACATCATCAACCGTGCCGAGCCGCTGCCGCTGGACTTCAATCAGGTCAACAGCGAAGAGATCAGCCTCAAGTATCGTTACCTGGATCTGCGTCGTCCCGAGATGGCCAAGTACCTGAAGACCCGTGCCAAGGCCAGCGCCTTCGTACGCCGCTTCATGGACGAGCACGGCTTCCTCGATATCGAGACCCCGATGCTGACCAAGGCCACCCCGGAAGGTGCCCGTGACTATCTGGTGCCGAGCCGCGTGCACAAGGGCAAGTTCTACGCTCTGCCGCAATCACCCCAGCTGTTCAAGCAGTTGCTGATGATGTCCGGCTTCGATCGCTACTACCAGATCGTCAAGTGCTTCCGTGACGAAGACCTGCGTGCCGACCGCCAGCCGGAATTCACCCAGATCGATGTGGAGACCTCCTTCATGACAGCGCCGCAAGTGCGTGAAGTGATGGAAGAGATGATCCGCAAACTGTGGCTGCACATCCTGAACGTGGATCTGGGCGACTTCCCGATCATGACCTTCGACGAAGCCATGCGTCGCTACGGCTCCGACAAGCCGGACCTGCGTCTGCCAATGGAGCTGGTTGATGTGGCTGATCTGCTGACCGCTGTCGAGTTCGCCGTGTTCGCGGGCCCCGCCAACGATCCGAAAGGCCGTGTGGCTGCCCTGAAAGTCCCGGGCGGTGCCGAGCTCTCTCGCAAGCAGATCGACGAATACACCAAGTTTGTCGGCATCTACGGTGCCAAGGGCCTGGCCTGGATGAAGGTCAACGAAGCCGCCAATGGTATCGAAGGCGTGCAGTCTCCGGTTGCCAAGTTCCTCTCTGACGCTATCGTGCGCGAGCTCCTGGCTCGTACCGGCGCTGCCGACGGCGACATCATCTTCTTTGGCGCTGACAGCAAGAAAGTGGTCTGCGATGCCATGGGCGCTCTGCGTCTGAAAGTGGGTCGCGATCTGGGCCTGCTGGAGAACAGCTGGAAACCGCTGTGGGTCATCGACTTCCCGATGTTCGAGGAAGATGGTGAAGGTGGTCTGGCCGCCATGCACCACCCGTTCACCGCGCCGAGCAACATGAGCCCGGCCGAGCTGAAAGCCAACCCTGTGGGTGCTTACGCCAACGCTTACGACATGGTGATCAACGGCTACGAAGTGGGTGGCGGTTCTGTGCGTATCCACAACAGCGAGATGCAATCCACCGTGTTCGATATCCTGGGTATCACCCCGGCCGAGCAGCGCCTGAAGTTCGGCTTCCTGCTGGATGCGCTGAAGTACGGTACTCCGCCGCACGCCGGTCTGGCCTTCGGTCTGGACCGTCTCAGCATGCTGCTGACCGGCACCGAAAACATTCGGGACGTCATCGCCTTCCCGAAAACGACCGCGGCCGCCTGTCTGATGACAGACGCCCCCAGCCTTGCCAACGCCGCCCAGCTGGGTGAGCTGGCGATTGCAACCACCGTCAAGGGCGACGAGTAAGCCGATACCGGCACCGGAGGCCGCCGCCGTGCGGCCTCTGTGTTTCCCTTGGGTTAGTCATGATCAGTGTTACTGACATTTAAAAATAACGGAGAGTCTCTATGGCAGGTCACAGTAAATGGGCCAACATCAAACACCGCAAGGCCGCTCAGGACGCCAAGCGTGGCAAGATCTTCACCAAGCTGATCCGCGAAATCACTACCTCCGCGCGTCTGGGTGATGCCGATCCCGCCAACAACCCGCGTCTGCGCGCTGCGGTGACTGCCGCCTTGACCAACAACATGACCCGCGACACCATCAACCGTGCCATTCAGCGTGGCGCCGGTGGTGGCGATGGCGAACAGCTCGAGACCATCGTGTACGAAGGTTACGGCCCGGCTGGCTCTGCCGTGATGGTAGAGTGCCTGACCGACAATCGTAACCGTACCGTAGCCGAAGTGCGTCACGCCTTCAGCAAGTGCGGTGGCAACCTGGGCACCGACGGCTCCGTAGCCTATCTGTTCAGCAAGAAAGGTCTGCTGACCTTCGTGGGCGTGGACGAAGATGCCCTGATGGATGCCGCGCTGGAAGCGGGCGCCGATGACGTGGTCACCGAAGAGGATGGCACCATCGAGGTGTACACCACCCCGAACGACTTCGGTACCGTGCTGGATGGTCTGGAAGCTGCCGGCTTCAAGGCCCAGAGCGCCGAAGTGACCATGATCCCCTCCACCGAAGCTGAGCTGGATGCAGAAACTGCACCCAAGCTGATGCGTCTGATCGACATGCTGGAAGATCTGGACGACGTGCAAGAGGTTTACCACAACGGCTCCATCTCCGATGAAGTCGCTGCGACCCTCTGATCGCTGAATCGTGCTCTCCCGATGGCAGCCTGATGGCTGCCATTTTTTTATCTTTGCATCGTGGCAACTGCTGATGTGTCGGTTGAGCAATCGGCGCAACAATTCTCTTCACTGACAATCTTTCCCGCTTTCTCTGCGAATTATCATTGCTCTGTCTCTGCCAGTCGGTTGGCCCTGCACGTACGCCAGTCGCAGTTCTGCTGCATTGCGTTAGCGAGGCTCCGCGTATCCTGTTTATCACACCTTTAGCTCTTGAGATGGCGTTGACTGCTCACATCTGCCCGTCAGGGTAATTCGTTGCGGGTAGGGGATAGGAGGTGATGGAGCGTGCTCTTGTTATCACAGGGGCCCATCAATACAGAGTCACAGGTTGGGATGTCGATAATGGATTGGCTGGGGCGAGTTGGTTGGTTGGTTGGTTGGTTGGTTGGTTGGTTGGTTGGTTGGTTGGTTGGTTGGTTGGTTGGTTGGTTGGTTGGTTGGTTGGTTGGTTGGTT
>NZ_JBFODO010000051.1:0-59381 GCF_040908365.1 Aeromonas sp. R2-4 | reverse complement strand
ACAAGCCCAATCCGCCGACAAGCTTCCACGGGGTATCCCACTCATTGGCGGCCGCCATACCGGGAGTCTGACCCGGGTTGACCCACCACTTGGCCTCAAAAACCTGGCCGTTGTAATTGACCTGGCTGCCGCCCGGATAGGATTTGTTGATGTCGTATGCCTCGGCCGCCCACAGGTGGCCGCTCAGCATCATGCCGGCAAGCAGAAGGGTGATGCGGTTTTTTTTCATTATTCTTGCTCTCTATGGTTTTGTGGCAAAAGGCAGAGCCCGCCTGAACAGGCTCCGCCATCTTCATCATGGACTCAACCTAGGGGCAGCTTGCCGCCCCGACATCCAGCCAGACGCCGTGCTTGCCAGGCTCATTGCCTTGAGTCCACCACTTGGCCTTCCACTGACGGCCGTTGTGGTTGGTGAGATCCCCGCCGTTGTAGGCAACGGCTGCGTTCCAGCCCAGATCAACCTGACTCATCAGCGCCCACTGATCGGCGGCGCGGCTCGGCTCATTACCCTGAGTCCAGTACTTGGCACGCCATACCAGCTGGTTATGGCTCACCTTGTCACCGCCGTTATAGACCTTGCTGGCCTGCCATGCGGGAACGTTGGCCGCTTCCGGATCTGTGGTGTTGCAAGAGCCGTCGACCACGGGGGCCAGCGTCAGCACGACGCGCCCTTCGCTCTGATGTACCCCGTCCGAGACGCTCACACTCAGCTCATGCTGCTCGCTGGTGGTGACAACCGGCAGTAACAGACGCAGGTTGGCACTGGTCTCGCCCTCCGCCTGCCAGCCCGCGGGGAAGTGCCAACGGTAGCTGAGCGCATCGCCCTCGGGATCGCTCGCCTCGGCAGTGATGGTCAGCCACTCACCGCCGATGCCGCCAAGCTGCGCCGGCACGGTCACCACCGGAGGCTGGTTCTCAACCACGCCCTGCTCCAGCGGCCGCCCGTTGACGGTAAAGGAGAGCGCCTGCTGCGGTGGCAGCAAGCTCTGCTGTACCAGTGTCTGACCACGGCACTGGATGGTGGCGCGGCCGGGCTCGCTGGCGGTAGGCAGGTTGATGTGGAACTTGTTCATGACGCTACTGGCCGCTCTGTGATTGGCCAGCCTGAAGCGCTGCAGACCATCGCGGGTCTCCACCTGCAACTGGCAGTCATTGCCGGACAGGGTGCTGCTGTCATCCGGGTAGGTGAAGCCATAGGCGCCGTGCAGTGCCGGATAGATGTAGCTGCGCAGGGCTCCTTGCGGATCGTAATAGCCCACCAAAGTGGTCACCGGCACGCCGAACTGCTCGGGCTTGCGCGCAACCTTGGTATCGATGGGGGAGACCTCCACCCAGCTCTGGCCATCCGAGGTGAAGCTCTTCTTGAAGCCCCGGTTCACCACAATTTCCTTGCCGTTGATAAAGAGGCGACTGTTGTAACCGGCCCCGTGATCGATGGTCAGACTGCGCCCACGGTTGTCCGCAGAGGCAATCGGTACCCGGATATCACGGGTCCAGCGACCATCCCACATGGCGACCCTGACCAAGTCGTAATCCGCCAGCAGGGCACTCAGTCCTGCCTCGCTCAGGGCATCCATGGGGGCATCGACCTTCTCGATCCCCTCGATTGTGTGCTGATAGGACTCCATCCTGGCCGTCGCACTGTTCCACTTGCTAAAGCCGGTGGCCGAGTTGGCATCGAACACCGCCTTGCTCTCCAGAAAACGCTGGATGATGGCGGCCGAATTGGGGGTATAGAGGGTGAAACGGTTGGCGCCGGAGAGAGGGCGGCCGCCCGCCATCGCATCGTGGCCAAACTTGCGGCCATCGAACGGTGGCTGGCACTGGCCATCCAGACAGGCATCCTCATTGGTGCGGGTCGGCGAGAAGTTGGGGATGAAACGGTGTTTGTCACTGTCCCAGCCCCAGCTGGAGTTGAGCTGATCGGCACTGCGGTGAACCGAGCCGCGGAAACCATCCACATAGTGGCCAAGGCCGAAGTTGTGGCCCACCTCGTGGCTGAACTCGTTGCCCAGCGAATCATCCAGCGTGACGATGCCACCGCCACCGGAACCACCGTGCACCTGAACTCCATTGGCATACTTGCCGCGACTGTTGTGCGCCGTCAGCTGGGCCACCACAAAGGGATGGCTTCCCTCCCCTTCACCGGCACTACTGTTGATGCCGTAATTGGCATTGTCGATACCGTGGGAGATAAGCTCCTTGCCGATGCGCTGGCGCATGGTGCCGCCATGCCACCCCCCCTCGCTCGGGTCAAAATCAGTCAGCAATGTGCCGTTGGGCAGCATCACCTCAGGCAGGGAGAGCGGTGCATACTGACTGACAATCAACCGGCTGGCCGGAATGGTCTGGAAGTATTCGCGATGGGCCTCCTTGTCATTGGCAAAGGCAAAGCGATCCCGCGGCGTGGTGAGCATGCCGATGTCGATGGTGTGCAGCAGCAGCTCGCCGGGGGCGCCGACCTTGATGTCACGCAGTTCACCACTGAGATTGCCCTGCCGAACGGAGAGGTTCAGTCCGGGCTGGATCCACTCGGCAGGCAGCTCGCCGCTCCAGGTATCCGCTGCATAGGTGATGCGGTTGTTCTCCAGCTCCCCCTCGCGGAACCACTGCCCATTGGCAAACTTGAACTGCAGGGTCTGGCCACGGGAGACGGTCACCTGTCGCTCGCCATAGAAGGCCGTCGAGTTATAACCGGCGCTGGAGCGGATCCGCACCATCTTCCCCTCCAGCTCCGGGCTCACGGGCAGGTAGATATCCCGAACCCAGCGGCCGTCGGCGGTCTGGATCTCCACCAGCGCGCGCCCGGTCAGCCGATCCTTGAGGAAGGCGCCGCTCTTGTCGCTCAGTTTGGCCAGATCAGCACTGCTGCTGATGACGGCAGTGGTGCCGCTCTCAGGGATGAAACTCACTCCCCCTTCTGGAGCCCCCGCGAGGTGGTAGACCGTCTCTGGCAGCGCCGATGGCGGCGACAAGGTCAGGGTGCCAAGCAGTGTGCCGCTGCCGTCACGGGCCTCCACCGTCATCGGGGTCACCCCGTCGGCCTGGAGCGGTTTCACCAGCAGCAGGCTCTTGCGCAGGCTGGTCAGGATGGGTTGGCGATCCCCCTCCTTGGGATGGGAAGGCAGGATCTGGCTCTGGGCAAACTGCACGCTGGCAGCCAGGCTACCCGCCAGATCGCTTTGCGGTGTCGTGTCATTGAATATCAGGGGCGAGGTGGTGGCAGACAGGGGGCCAGCCGCCAGGGTTGCCATGATGAGGGCAGCGATTCGGGTCACATTTGTGGTCATTGTCGGGTTCTCGTTCATATTGCTACCGGGAATGAGGGGCATGTCGCCATGCCCCGTCATCGGTGAGGAGGCCTCAGTTACAGCTTGCTGCCCCGATATCCAGCCAGACATCGTGCTTGCCCGGCTCATTGCCTTGAGTCCACCACTTGGCCTTCCACTGACGGCCGTTGTGGTTGGTGAGATCCCCGCCGTTGTAGGCAACGGCAGCGTTCCAACCCAGATCAACCTGACTCACCAGCGCCCACTGATCGGCGGCGCGGCTCGGCTCATTACCCTGAGTCCAGTACTTGGCCTGCCATACCAGCTGGTTATGGCTCACCTTGTCACCGCCGTTGTAGACCTTGCTGGCCTGCCATGCGGGAACGTTGGCCGCTTCCGGATCTGTGGTGCTGCAAGAGCCACCCTCACCACCTTCGTTGACTGGCGTGACGGTGAGACGGGTGGCCGCGTTGGCATCGAGTGCGCCATCGGAGACGGTCACGGAGAGGTCATAAGCGGTTTCGGTATCCACCGCCGGGCCGGTGACCACCAGGGTGGCGCTGCTCTGGCCGGTCGCCGTGATACCGGCAGGCACTTGCCATTGATAGATCAGCTCGTCGCCATTGGGGTCGGATGCCTTGGCGGTGATGGTAACTTGCTTGCCCTCTTCCACCTTGACGCTGGCGGGCAATGTGACCACTGGCGGCAGGTTGGGCTGCGGCGCCTTGTTGGTCACCACCACCTGATCCCTGGCGGTCAGTTGATGGTCATCGGTCACCGTCAGCTCGAATACCAGGGCGGTATCGGCACTGACGGCATTCACATCGACCCGCACCTTGGCCTGCGTGGTATCACCCAGCACGGCTTGCGGACCGGAAACCTGCTTCCAGCTGTAGGTAAGGGAGCCTTTTTCCGGATCGTGGGAGGCTGAGCCATCCAGCAGCAGGGTAGCCGGGCCGGTCACCGCCACATCGCTGCCCGCATTAGCAACCGGCGGCTTGTTGGCGGGCGGAGTGACCCCTTCGCCGTGACCGAGACCTTCATGCATGGCGTTAAGGATGTCACCGTTGTCGGCATCGATCTCCCAGGAGAAGAGCCCGCCCAGCTTGTTGGCCAGCACGTATTGGCCTTTCGCCTTGACCGAGCGCTCGTCGTCATAGGTGATCAGCTCGCCGGTGGAGGGCTTGAACAGGGTGGCCGCTTCGGCAGTCTCGTCGTAGTTGTACTCCCAGCCTGCGCCCATATGGCTGTTGACGATGTGGCGATAATCCAGCACGCCATATTCCCAGGTGCCCTTGATCTTGCCGGTGGCGGTGCCGGTGAAGGGATCGTTGCCCTGATATCCGCTCACCCCTTTCCAGCCGCGACCGTAGGCGGCGGCACCGATCACCAGCTTCCCGGAGTCGACCCCTTGCGCCAGCAGTTGCTGTACCGCTGCATCAGTGTTGTAGCGCTTGTTGGCCGAGCCGTTGATGGCCTGATAGAGGTTGGCCTGATGACCCAGGGAGGTGTTGCTCCAGGCACCGTTGTAGTCGTAGCTCATCACGAAGAGGTGGTCCATGTACTGCTGGGCAGCCTTGTAATCCACATCCTCAATCTTGTCGTAACCGGCCCCGATGGCGGAGGTGAGCTGATAGGTGCGACCGGTCTCGGCCTCCAGCTCGTCGAGCATGGCGCGCAGATCCTTCATGATCAGCACATAGGTTTCCCCATCTTTGGTCTTGTCCCCCAGATTGGGGTTGGCACCGTCGCCGCCCGGGAACTCATAGTCGATGTCGACACCGTCGAAGAACTTCCAGGTCTGCAGGAACTCTTTGACCGAGGCGACGAACACGTCACGCTTGGCCTTGTCATGCATGAAGAAGAAGGGGTCGGAAAGGGTCCAGCCACCGACGGAGGGGAGGATCTTCAGGTCCGGATAAGCCTGCTTGAGAGCCATCAGATTGCCGAAGTTGCCCTTGTAGGGCTCATCCCAGGCGACCAGTGACCCCTGCCCTTTTTGCAGCGCAGCCCAAGGATCGTGAATGGCGACCTGGAAATCCTTGCGCCCGGCACAGGCACGTTGCAGCGCCTGGAAGCTGCCGGCAATCTCTTTGAGGCTGTCGTTGAGGCCAGCACCGCCACAGATCGGGGTGAAGCCATAGAGGATATGGGTCAGGTTCTGGGCCGGCAGCTTGTCCACGGTGAAGTTGCGATCATAGACCCCCCACTCCACATAGTAGGTACCGACCACCTTGCCGGACTTGTTGACATAGGGTTTGTTATTCTCCTGCAGGGCAGGCTTGAGCGGCGCAAGGTGGCTGCCATCGGTATCGGCGACCACGATCTCCTTGGCATCAGACAGGGTGCAGCCATCGCCGTTGCATAGCGCGACCTGCATCTGATAGCGGCCCCCCTTGTGCACCTTGAAGGTGGCGGTACCCGCAGCGGAAGAGGGACCGGACCACACCTCCTTGCCATCCAGCAGCACCTTGGCACTCTGGCCGATATCGCCGTTCCAGAGATTCCAGGTGACGGTCACATCGGCGCCATCCTTCACCTTGACCAGCTCGTTATAAGCGGTCGCGGACTGGCTGATTTCGACGATGGCAAACTTGGTGGGGCCCCAACCGATAGCGGGTTTGCCGGGAGCTGCCGCATAAGCGGCGGAGGAGGCGAGCAGGGTGCCGACCATCATGGCCAGCAGTGCGGGTTTTGGACTTAGCATATTGCTTTCCTTTTCGTTATTGGAAAAACGAAAGGGCAACGCAACACGACAGGTGACACAAAAACGGCCACCCCTTGGCAAAGGCAGCCTGCATTCTACTGTGGTGGCCCCGCTATCCTAGGTCGTCTTGACCCTTAGACCGGAAGCTTTGCGTCCCGACTTTTCAATCGGTTTGCCCTTGTCACAACGTTATTTCTGGCGATAAATAATCGCCGATTGACTGTAGGGTAATTCTGATAAGTAAGCAAATCGGACCATTGCCAGCCCACCGGTTACCAACCCCGACAATTACCCACTTTCAAGAAATTAATGTTTAAAAAACAACCGGATATGCAGACCTAATCTCATCACCTCCAACCAGATACCTCACACCATTTTTTTGATCTGCATCACACCAAATTGAGAAAAATCAATGAGTAAGAACAATATGCGACAAAAGACCCATCTGTATCGCAACTAATGAATTTATAATCGCCGCTTTGCATGGCCAGCAGGTGTCTTCATGCCCAGCGAACTGCCCTCACGCACCCGGTTATCCAGATACGACAAATTTGTTCGTTTGACGATTTATGCCTTGCCACTTGCCGGGATGATCTGGCTTATCAACAGCCTCAATGGCTGGCAAAGGGCGCCGCTTGCCAGCACCTTGCTAGTCCAGAGCTACCTTATCTGCACCTTCTGGCTCTATCGCCACTACCGCTACCATCTGCACCGCCAGTGGCAGCATCTGAGTGAGGCGCTCAAGATCAACGAAACCACCGCCGAACTGGCCCGCAACTCGGCGCAATACCAGACCGAAGAGGCCTTTCTGGAGGATCTGCTCAGACGAGCCGTGATGTTGATCCCGGGAGCCGAGATGGGCTGCCTGATCAAGCTGCTGCCGGGCACAGGCATGTTGAGGTATGAAGCCGCCATCGGCATGGATCTGGTGAAACTGCGGCGGATCAATCTGCCGCTGGAGCACGCCTTTCAGTACAAGCTGACTCAGGGGCGCTGCAACAAAACACTGCTGATCAACGACCTGTCGAAGATAAATGCCACCATGCCCCTGTCCGAACAGGACAGAGAGCTGCTGGTCAACTGCACCGACCTGCCCATCCAGGCCACGCTGGCGACCCCGATCCATATCGATGGTCAGCTCTACGGCATGATCAATATGGACAGCAGCAAACGTAATGCCTTTACCCGCTACGACAGCCACCTGATGGCGATCCTGGCGCGGGATATTCGCCACGCCATCACCATCTATCAGCAGTCCCGCCGCATCTATCAGCTGGCCAATACCGACCAGCTGACCGGGCTCGCCAATCGCCAGCAATTCGAACTCGCTCTGCAAGCACAGCCGGAAGGCATCCTGCTGCTGATCGACATGGATAATCTCAAGCAGCTCAATGACAGCTGTGGCCATTTGGCCGGTGATCAGGCCCTGCGCCTTATCGCTGCAGGGATACGCCAGCACTTTGGTCAGGGGGGGATTGCCGCCCGCTTCGGCGGGGATGAGTTTGTGCTGCTCACCACTCTGACACCGACCGAGCTGCAACAGACGATGGCCAGGCTGACGGCCATGCTGGCCAGCGCCTCCCCCACTATCTCGTGCAGCATGGGGATGGCCCCCTATCGCGGCGACTTTGCCGCTGCGTTTGCCAGAGCCGATGCCGACATGTATCAACACCAGCGGCACCACAAAGAACAGCGTGCGGCACAGATACCAGCTATCGGGGAGAGCATTAATCACTAGGCAGGAGTGAGCACTTTGCAGGGACACGAGAGAAGCTGGGGGAAACCGGTTGGCAGACCCGCCAGAATGTGGCGAAGCAGGGAGGAAAAACGGGGCATGACTGGCATGCCCCGCCACCATTCAATGCTTATTTACAGCTGGCGGCTCCCACATCCTGCCAGACGTCGTGTTTGCCAGGCTCATTGCCCTTGGTCCAGTACTGCGCCTTCCACTGACGGCCGTTATGGGTGGTGAGCTCGCCACCGTTGTAGGCCACATTGGCATCCCAACCCAGTTGCACCTTGCTCACCAGCAGCCACTGATCCGCGGTGCGGCTCGGCTCGTTGCCCTGGGTCCAGTACTTGGCCTGCCACACCAGCTGGTTGTGGCTCACCTTGTCGCCGCTGTTATAGGTGCTTGCCACTTTCCAGACCGGCCAGTTGGCCGCATCCGGATCGGTCGCCGTGCAACCACCGCCGCCGCTGGCCGGTTTGACCGTCAGATGGATTGCCGCACTGGCATCCAGCCCACCGTCGGAGACAGTGATGCTCAGGTCATAGCCGGTGTCGCTGGTGACGCTCGGGCCGGTGACCACCAGAGTCGCGCTGTTCTGACCCGTTGCGGTGATGCCTGCCGGCACACTCCACTGATAAGTCAACGGATCACCGTTCGGATCGGAGGCGGTCGCCTTGATGGTCACCTGCTTGCCCGCCTCCACAGAGGCCGTAGCAGGTAGACTCACCACAGGCGCCAGATTGGCCTGCGGCGCCTTGTTGGTGACAACAACCTGATCCTTGGCACTCAACTGCTGGTCATCGGTCACGGTCAGCTCGAACACCAGATTGATGTCGGCGGACACGGCATCGAGTACAACACGGGCCTTGGCCTGAGTGGCATCAAGCAGGGCAGCCTGCGGGCTGGAGATCTGCTTCCAGCTGTAGCTGAGCGCGCTGTTTTCCGGATCGTGGGAGGCCGACCCATCCAGCGTCACCTCGGTCGGGCCGGTCACCTTGAGGTCACTGCCCGCGTTGGCCAGCGGCGGCTTGTTGGCCGGTGGCGTGACGCCACTGCCGTGACCCAACCCCTCGTGCATGGCGTTGAGGATGTCGCCGTTGTCGGCATCGATCTCCCAGGAGAAGAGGCCACCGAGCTTGTTGGCCAGCACATACTGCCCCTTGGCCTTGACCGAGCGCTCGTTGTCATAGGTGATGAGGTCGCCTGTCGCAGCCTTGAACAGATAGGGCGCCTCGGCCACTTCGTCATAGCCCTTCTCCCAGCCCGCCCCCATCCGGTTGTTGACGATGTCGCGGTAATCCACCACCCCGTCCTCCCAGGTGCCTTTCACCTTGCCGGTCGCCTTGCCGGTGAAGGGGTTGTTGCCCTGATATCCGCTTACCCCGGTCCAGCCACGGCCATACATGGCGGCCCCGACCACCAGCTTGCCCGGTTCAACCCCCTGCGCCAGCAGCTGATTCACCGCCTTGTCGGTGGTGTACTTGGTAGCGGGATCCCAGCTCGCCGGATAGAGGTTGGTCTGGTGGCCCAGTTCGGTGTTGCTCCAGGCACCGTTGTAGTCGTAAGTCATCATGAAGATGTGGTCCATGTAGGGCTGGGCCGCCTTGTAGTCCACATCCTGGATCTTGTCGCCCCCCGCCCCGATGGCCGAGGTGAGCTCATACTGGCGACCGGTCTCGGCCTCCAGCTCGTCGAGCATGGCCCGCAGCTCCTTCATCAGGGCCACATAGGTGGCACCATCGCTCGGGCTACCCAGTTTCGGGTTGGCACCCTGTCCGCCCGGATACTCCCAGTCGATATCCACACCGTCGAAGAACTTCCAGGTCTGCAGGAACTCTTTCACCGAACCGACAAACACGTCACGCTTGGTTTTGTCACCGAGGAAGTAGAAGGGGTCGGAGAGGGTCCAACCGCCGACCGAGGGGAGGATCTTGAGGTTCGGATAGGCCTGCTTGAGCGCCATCAGGGCGCCAAAGTTGCCCTTGTAGGGCTCGTCATGGGCAGTGAGGTTGCCTTGCGGCATTTGGATGGCGGCCCAGGGATCGTGCATCGCCACCTTGAAGTCGGCGCGACCGGCACACGCCCGCTGCAGCGCCTGGAAGCTCCCTTCGATCTCCTTGAGGCTGTCGTTGAGGCCATCCCCGCCGCAGATGGGGGTGAAGCCATAGAGGATATGGGTCAGGTTCTGGGCCGGGATCTTGTCCACCGTAAACTTGCGGCCATAGACTCCCCACTCCACATAGTAAGTCCCCACCACCTTGCCGGACTTGTTGGCGTAGGGCTTGTTGTTCTCCTGCAGCGGCGCCTTGAGTGGCGCCAGATGACTGCCGTCGGTATCGGCAACCACGATCTCCTTGGCATCAGAGAGGGTACAGCCATCGGCGTTGCACAGCGCCACCTGCATCTGGTAGCGCCCCCCTTTCTTCACCTTGAATTTGGCGCTGCCCGCCGCGGCCGAGGGGCCGGACCACACCTCCTGACCATTGAGCAGCACCTTGGCACTCTGGCCCAGATCGCCGCTCCAGAGGTTCCAGTTCACCTCCACATCGGCGGCATCCTTTACCTTGACCAGATTGTTGTAGGCAGTAGCCGCCTGATCGACTTCAACGATGGAAAACTTGGTGGGGCCCCATCCGATGGTCGGCTTGCCGGGCGCCGCAGCATAAGCGGACGAGGCGCAGCACAGACCGACCGCAAGGGCCAGCATGGTAGGCTTTGGACTTAGCATTTTTTATATTTCCCTATTTCGTTATGTTGGCAACGAAAAGGGCTACGCCCTGACAGGTAACGCAGACGGCAGTGCGGCCTCTTGGCAAAGGTGCACAACAACCTGTGGTGGCCCCGCTATCTCAAGTACGGCTCATCCCTGGACCGGAAGCTTTGCGTCCCGACCTTGCGATCGGTTTGCCCTTCGGTTACTTCATTTGCGATGCAAAAAATCGCATCCCGACTATAGAGTGAGCCAATCCGGTCTGCCACTGTCGGCGTTGAACGACAGTGGCAAGCCAATACTGTAACTGGCGGCGATTGCGCTGGAAGATGAAGAGATCTTCGCCAATAAATCTCTGTTTTCGGCATTCATCCATGACCACGGGCCACAGGATCATTGCGCGGTTTTGTGAGCCGGTTCACGGCTTGCCGCTCCGGATGCGGCTAGCGCAGCAGCAGGCTGTTCATCAGGGCCCGCAATTTGAGCGGTTTGACCGGTTTGCTGATGTAGCCATACCCCCGCTCGCGGATCTGCGCCTGCAACTCGCTCTTGCGATCGGCACTGATGATGATGCCCCCCAGCTCGTCGCCACACACCCGTTGCAGGGCAGCGAGCGCCTCCAACCCGGTCTTGCCGTCGTCGAGGTGGTAGTCAGAGAGCACCAGACGCGGCACAAACCCGTCTGTCACCAGCACCTCGGCTTCGGCCAGATCGACGGCGCAGCGCACCTCGCAGCCCCAACGGTCAAGCAGGGTGCTCATGGCGGTCAGAATGTCCCGCTCGTTGTCGATGCAGAGCACGGCTACACCTTCCAGCTGGCTGTCACGCACCACCGGCGCCGCCAGCTGATGGGCCGTGACCGGCCGGGTCGCCAGATTGAGGGTCACCGCAAAGACCGATCCCTTGCCCGGCCAGCTCTGCAATGTGAGCTGATGACCGAGCACCTGCGAGATGCCACGGGCGATGGCAAGCCCCAGACCCAGCCCCTGCTCCTTGGCGGTACGGGAGTGATCGAGACGGGAGAACTCGTCGAAGATCGCCTCCTGCTTGTCCTGCGGGATGCCGGGGCCGTTGTCCCATACCTCGATGCGGATCTTATCCCCCATCCGGCGGCAACCAAGCAGCACCCGGCCGCCCGGGTTGTAGCGAAACGCATTGGTGAGGAAGTTCTGCAGCACCCGGCGCAGCAGCCGCACATCGCTGTGCACCGCGTGCTTGCTCTCCACCACCGAGAAGTGGATCCCCCCCGCCTGGGCCAGCACGCCAAACTCCGCCTTGAGGTTGTCGAGCAGATCCCGCAGGGCAAAATCGAGCTTCTTGGCCTTGAACTTGCCCGCTTCGAGCCGCGAGATATCGAGCAGATCGGTGATGAGATCCTCGGTCGCCCCCAGCGCATCATCGATATGGCGGGCAATGCGGGCCTGCTCGCCAGCATCGGGCAACATCTCCAGCAGGGAGGAGGTAAACAGCTTGGCCGCATTAAGGGGCTGGGTCAGATCATGGCTGACCGCCGCCAGAAAACGGCTCTTGGATTGATTGGCCCGCTCCACCTGCTGGTTCACCAGCAGCAGCTGGCGGTTGAGTTCGGAGAGCTCACGGGTACGCTCGGCCACCCGTGCCTCCAGATGTTCGTTCGCTTCGCGCAGCACCCGCTCCGCATCGCGAAACGGCGTGATGTCGGTAAAGGTCATAACAAAACCACCGGCGGGCATGGGGTTGCCCTGCATCTCGATCACCCGCCCATCCGGGCGCTCCCGCGCCGAGATATGGGCGCTGCCGCGTTTCATAAAGGCGACGCGCCGCGCCACGTGATCCTCGATATCGCCGGGGCCACAGAGCCCCTGCTGGGCGTTGTAGCGAATGATCTCCTCGATGGGGCGCCCTGCCTGAATAAGCCCCGGCGGATAGTGGAACAGCTCGATGTAACGGCGGTTCCAGGCCACCAGCCGAAGCTCCCTGTCCACCACCGAGATCCCCTGCCCGATATGCTCGATCGCCCCCTGCAGCAGGCCGCGGTTGAAGCGAAACACGTCGGAAGCCTCATCGACAATGGTGGCTATCTCCTCGAGCTGCATGTTGCGCCCCTGCAGGGCAGAGGCGAGCACCAGCCGTGCCGACGAGGTACCAAACACCCCCGCCAGCAGCCGCTCGGTGTGGGCAATCAGTTCGGCCGAAGCCTGCATCTGGGGCGCCAGGGTGCCGCCGCGCTCACCGGCGAAGCGACCAAAGGCGCGTTTGACCCGGCTTGAGCCGACAAAGCGGGCCGCCAGCATCTCCAGCTCCTTGACCGAAACCCGCGCCTGATAGAGGGCGGCGGTATCGCGGCTCGGCTTGCCGACAAAGTTAGCCGCCTGCAGCCGCTCGCTCACCGCAGGGCGCGACAGCAGGGAACCGGCCACATAGCCGAGCAGGTTGAAGAGCAGGCTCAGGAAGATGCACCAAGCCCCGAGACTCAGCTCGCGAAACGCAGGCCAGTCCGGCGGCGCCAGCAGCTCGGCCAGCGGTGAACCGGCCAACAGCCCGCTCTCCACCAGCAGGGTGACGAACCAGAGGCTCACCCCGAGGCTCAACCCAAGATAGACCCCCTTGCGATTGCCGTGACGCCAGTAGAGGCCGAGCAGCAGGGCCGGCGCAAACTGGGCCACCGCGCCAAAGGAGAGGTAACCGATGCGCGACAAGCTGGTGAGATCGCCGAGCCATAGGTAGAGCCCCCAGGCCGCCAGCAAGATCAGCAGGATGGCGCCACGGCGCACCTGCAACAGCAGCCGCACCAGCCGCTCGTCGCGCCCCTGCCGCCAGAAGCGGCGCAGCAGCACCGGCAGCACCAGATCGTTGCTCACCATGATCGCCAGTGCGATGGTGCAGACGATCACCATGCCGGTGGCCGCCGAGGTACCGCCGAGAAACGCCAGCATCGCCATGCCATCGAACCCGAGTGCCATCGGCAGGCTGATCACATAGGTGTCGGAGGCCATATCGGCACCCACCCACTGCTTGCCCGCCAGCGCCAGCGGCCAGATAAAGAGCCCCATCACGAACAGGTAGAACGGGAAGATCCAGCGCGCCCAGTGAAGATCCTGCCCCTGATTGTTCTCCACCACAGTCACATGAAACTGGCGCGGCAGGCAGATAACAGCGCACATCGCCAGCACCGTGTAGATGGCAAGCTCCAGCAGGTTGCCGGGGCTCACCGCCACCACCTGCGCAAAGAAGTCGCGGGTCACCTGCTCGTGAGCCTCGCCCGGTTTGCTCAGGATCAGCCAGAGGGCAAAGCCCCCCACCGCGATAAAGGCCAGCAACTTGACCACCGACTCGAAGGCGATGGCCACCACCATCCCCCTGTGGTGCTCGGTGGCATCGAGATGGCGGGTACCGAACAGGATGCTGAACAGCGCCAGCAGCAGAGTGACCCCGAGCGCCAACTCGCTGGTATTGCTGGTCGGGCTGATGCCGCCGCTGTTGACCATCAGCAGATCCAGCCCGGTGACGATGGCTTTGAGCTGCAACACCAGATAGGGGAGGATCCCCATGATGGCGATGAGGGCGATCACCATGGCGAGCCGCTGGGATTTGCCGTAACGGGCGGCGATAAAGTCGGCGATGGAGGTGATGTGCTCGCGCTTGGCCACCAGAATAAGGCGGGCCAGCAGCCGCCAGCCAAACAGAAAGACCAGCATGGGGCCAAGGTAGATGGGCACCGGCGACCAGGGGGATTCACTCGCCTGCCCCACGGTGCCGAAGAAGGTCCAGGAGGTGCAGTAGACCGCCAGCGACAGGCTGTAGAGCAGCGGTTGCCCCTTGAGACGGTGCCGTTTGTGCTTGTCTGCCACGAAGGCGATCAGAAACAGCAGCCCCAGATAGGTGAGCGACAATCCGATCAGCAGCCATCCCTGGTGCATCGATAACTCCTTGTCCATGTTGAGTTTTTGTATACAGCCTCGCCAGTCTAGAGAGGCTGCAGCCAAAAGTCATCCCCTTCGGACAGATTGAAATTATCGTTTTTCAATAAGTTTTATCTTGACTGTATATCGCAAAACAATAAACATTGCCGATGTAAATATTGATAAACGATAAACTTTACCTTTCAGATAAAACCATCACAGTGAGGAATGAGATGATCTCCAACAAACTCGAACGCTCGAGCATGCTGATCGAATGGCTGCTACTGCTGGCACTGCTGGCGACCCCTTTGATCACCTTGCTGGAGGCGTGGACCCCCTTCGGTGGCGCCGATTTGCTGCAGGAGAAGCTCAACACCATCTTGAGCCGCCCCGGCATCAATCCTGCCGACTATCCCCTTCACTTCTCCACCCGGCTGCTCGGCACCCTGGTGCAGCTGTTGCCGGATCTGGTCTTTATGATGATGCTCTGGCAACTGCGCCAGCTGTTTCGTGGCTACCGCGCCGGTCTGCTCTTCACCTTCGAGCAGATCCGCCGCTATCGGCAGATCGGACTGCTGCTCTGTACAACCTTCCTGGTCGAATTGATCCTGACCCCCTTGCTGGATACGGTGCTCACCATGAGAGGCCCGGAAGTACTCGGTACCATAGCGCTGAGTACCTCAGATTTCCGGGTACTGCTGGCGGGACTGATCGTATTGGCGCTGGCACTGGTCATGCGCGAGGCCAAACTGCTGGCCGATGAACAGCAACTGACGGTGTGAGGAACGTATGCCCATTATCATCCGCCTCGATGCCCTGCTGGCAGAGCGCAAAATGACCGCCCGCGAGCTGGCCCAGCGCATCGACATCACCGAGGCCAACCTCTCGATCCTCAAGAATGGCCACGCCAAGGCGGTGCGCTTCTCCACCCTGGAGGCCATCTGCCGTGAACTCAATTGCCAGCCCGGCGATCTGCTGGGCTACGAGCAGGAGCGCTAACCCCCTTATGAGTCGTCATATCACCCTGTTTGCCCTGTGGCTGCTGCCGCTGTGGGCCTGCGCTGGCAATGACGCGAACGGCCCCCGCTACCATATCGAGCAGGGCGCCAGCGCCAATGTGCTGCAAGTGCGCCTCACTATGCAGGGCAAACCTCCCTTTACCCTGCTCCCCGCTCGTCAGTTGCCGGGCAGTGCCACGCCGGTTTCCCCCGCGCTGGTCTGCCTTGCAGACAACCGGCCGGTTGCCCTCAACCAGCCCTTCTCCTGCAAGGAGATCGGCTGGCAGATCACGCTCACACCGGCTCTGGCAGAGGGTGCGGATGCCTCGGCCCAACAGTCGCTGCTGTTCGCTCCCAACCAGTGGCTATTGACCGAATGGGGTAACTTTGTGCGCCAGATGGGGAACCACCGAGGGGAGGTCTGTCTGCCGGATGGCAGCTGCCAACCGCTGCCGGATGTCAACCAACCGCCGCTGATCCTGCCGTTTGGTCTGGACACAGAGCCCGTCACCAAGCCGGATCCGCGGCTGGTGCTGAGCCATGACGAGACCGCCAACCAGCTCGATCTGCCGGCCTTGCAGCAGCAACTGAATGAGATCATCGACTATCTGGCCTTCCAGCTCGATGTGGATCCGCCCGCTCATCCATGGCAACTGGTGTGGCTGGGGCGGGATGTGGCGACCCGCTCCCTCGGCGGCGCCGCCGGAAATCAGGTGTTTGTCGCCAACTACCCCACCGAGGCTGGCAAGCCGACGCCACAGGCCCCCTTGCGCCTGCTGCGCACCTCGGCCCACGAGGCGGTGCATATCCTCAGCGCTCGCCACTCTGCTCCACAACCCACCTGGGTCAACGAGAGCCTCGCCGAGTACCTTGCCATCAAAGCGCTGCGCCGCTTTCGGCTGCATCAAGTCACGGCGGTCAACGAGCTGGCCGAGCGGGGCAAACAGCTGCCCCATAGCGAGAGCGGCCTCTATCGGGCAGCTCGCGAGGTGCTGGCGGGCGATCGCTCCTACTACCCGCTCTTTTACGTCAAGGGGAGCGCCTTCTGGGAAGCGCTGGAGCGGGAGTTGCAACACAATGACGTGACGCTGGCGCAACTGCTGCCCCAACTGGGCTGGCTGCCGGATGGCCGCTTTGATGCTGCATCCAATGAGCTGCTTGCTGGCACCATCGGCTCGGATACCTGGCGCCGCCTCAGCCGCCTCTATCTGGGCGAGCAGCAGTAACAGCGCAACCGCGACAACGAAAAAGGGAGAGCAGTGGCTCTCCCTTTTGTTAGGTGATGATTCAATCAGGCCGGAGCCCTCTCCTGCGCAGACGGCGCAAAGGGGCGCAGCCGCAGGAAGAAGACCGGCAAGACCACCAGCACCATCAGGAAGAAGATGCCGCCGCCGAGAGGCTCGAACAGCACGCCACAGACAGCCATCAGGGCCGCCACCGTCATGCCGAGGCCAAGGGCCGCATAGAGCGCCTGGGTCGGGATCAACTGCTCGGCGGGCAACTGGCGAGTCATGAAGCGCACCGCCCCCAGATGGCTCATGCCAAACGTCACCGAGTGGAGCAATTGCCCCAGCACCAGTACCCACAGCTCGGTCGAAGCCCCCAGCAATACCCAGCGCACCACGCAACCGATGGCACCTGCAATAAAGAGGCTCTGCGCGCCAAAGCGCTGCAAGAAACGCTTGTCGGCGGCGAACATGCAGATCTCGGCCACCACCCCGATCGCCCATAGGTAACCGATGATGGTGCCGCTATACCCTTGCGCCTTCCAGTAGATGGCACTGAAACCGTAATAGGCGGCGTGGCTCCCCTGCAGCAGAGCGGTCAGCAGCAGGAAGCGACGCACCGGCGCGCTGCGCAGGGTTGCCAGCAAGGACGCCTTGGCGCGCTCGCCCTGACTATCCTGTGGCGCCGGATAGAGCGGCAGCCAGCTGAGCAGCAGCATCAGCGCCAACCCCGCCACCATGGTGTGCAAAATCCAGTCACTACCGAAGTTGCCCACCAGCGCCCCCACCAGGGTAGAGGCGACGATAAAGGCAAAGGAGCCGCACAGCCGCACCTTGCCGTAATCGAGGTGCGCCTGCACCACCATGCGGGTCGCCAGCGCCTCCCCCACTGGCATCAGGGTCGGATAGATAAAGTTCGCCAGCAGGGTCAAACCCACCAGCCACCAGAGGTTATGACTGAGATAGAAGCCGAGAAACGCCAGCAGACTGAGCAGGGAGAGCAACCGGGTAACCGGCAGCAGATGGCCCGCCCCCTTGATCTGCCCCATCACCATCAGGTTGCCGGCAAAGCGGATCGCCATCCCCGCCCCCAGCAGCAGACCTATCATCTCGGCACTGACGCCCACCCCCTCCAGCCAGAGCGACCAGAACGGCAAGTAAGCACCGTAGACAAAATAGAAGGCGCCGAAAAAGAGCGCTAACCAGGAAAACGCGGGCATAGATCCTCTGCAACCGGATGACGGGAGCAGAATGATAACCCATCCTCCCCCGCAGATCCCGATGGAAACCCCGCGAAGAAATCGAAAAAACTTCAATAAAATTGAACTATTACCGAAGAGGTGGGGTCTACTTGGTAACACCTCCTCCTGGTTAGTGTTGCAATCCTTCCACCCGCCCATGGCGGGTTTCTTTTTTTAGGCAAACATCTGCTCTGCTCCATCGTCACAACATGGCGGCGACAAAAAAGGGGCCGAAGCCCCTTTAATCATCTGCGTCTGTTGTTTGCTCTTTAGAATACGTATTTGACCCGTGCACTCAGGTTGCGGCCCGGTTCGGTCATCATGCTGTTATCGGAGCCCTCAGCACGACCGGCGATGCGCTCGTAGCTGGTGTACTCCTTGTCAAACAGGTTGAAGACCCCGACGTTGAGCTGCAGGTCGGTCATCGGGTTGAACTGGGCGTACATATCCACCACACCCCAACCGGCGCTCTTCACGTAATCGTTGCCTTTGCTGTCTTTACGGACTTTGTCCATGTCGTCAGCAAAGCGCAGCGCGGTGTTGAAGTTCCATTGGGACTGTTCCAGACGCACACCGACGGAGCCGTTCAGCGGGCTAAGGCTGTTGATGTAGTTGCCATCCCCATCCTTGCCTTCGATGTAAGCAAGGTTGCCCCAGACATTGACGATGTCGTTGAGCCAGTAATCCGCCTTGGCTTCGACCCCTTTGGTGGTCGCCTTGCTCAGGTTCTGGTACTGGTAGACGGCGGTTCTCCCCTCTTTGCCCACTTCCACCATCTCGATGAAGTCTTCAAACTTGTTGTAGAAGCTGGCTACTTCATAGCTGAAACCGTTGCTGCTGCCACGTACGCCAAGATCGATGCCGTCGCTGCTCTCCGGATTGAGGTTCGGGTTGGGCTCGATGCGATAGCCGTACGCCTGATGGTTCAGGGTGGAGAAGGCGCTGTCATACATGGGGGCCTTGAAACCGTGGCTGTACTGGGCGAACAGGTTGGCCGCCTCGTGGGCCTTGAACACCAGACCCAGCTTGGGTGACAACTCCCCTTCGGAGAACTTGTGCAGCTTGTCGCCTGTGTAGGCCGGATCGTTGTCCGGGGTCATCCGGTAGTAGTCATAACGGGCACCCGGGGTCAGTACCCAGCGCTCGCCAAACTTGATCTCGTCAAAGGCCCACAGGGCGCTGCGCTCGCTGGTGGTAGCCGGGAAGCTCAGCTCGTTGTAGCCGACAAAATCACCGGGTGTCGTCGGCCCCTTGTAACGGGTACGTTCGTTGTCGGTGTGCTCGTATTCAGCCCCCCAGGCCAGGCGATGGTTGGCGACCGCCTTGTGGAACTGCAGCTGGGCGCCGATGTTCTTCTGATCGAACACGTTGTGATCCAGCGAGTTTTTGGTCACATAGGGGTTGCCGGGGCTGACCGGATACTTGGATGAGGCGTACTGATCCAGCGTCTGCTTGGTGCGGGCGAAGTAAACCTTGCTATCCATCCGATCGGCCCAGCCTTGATTCAGCGCGATGCCGTGATCCAGCACCACTGAGAGGTTGTCGGTCTGCTTGTCGGTGATGGGCTGATCAAAGACACGGGCAGTGCCGGTACCGACCTTGTTGAGCTTGACCGCATCCGGCTCCTCGCCATCGGTCAGGTAGTCAACGGTCAGCTTGAGGAACTGCTCATCGGAGAGGTTCCACTTGCTCTTGAGCAGCAGGGCGTGGGTACCGATATCGAAGTCGTTCTTGGTGGAGTCGAAATTCTGGGTCACACCGCCATCGCGCCAGGTGTAGCGCAGCAGGTTCTCCACTTCACCAGTGCGCAGGGCGCCGGTAAAGCCCGCCATCTTCTGGTGGCTGCTGGAGGCGTAACCGCTGGTCACATCCAAATAACTATCCTTGCCCTTGAGGAAATCGCTGGCATCCTTGGTGGTGATGGCAATTACGCCACCCAGCGCATCGGAGCCGTAGGCGGCAGACGCCGGCCCCTTGGCCACTTCTACCTGCTTAATCATGTCGGTATCGAAGTAGCTCTGGCCAACCCCGCCCTTGCTATAGGCATCGTTCTGGCGCACACCGTCGCGCACCACCTTGACCCGGTTTTCCCCCATGCCGCGGATGATGAAGGTCTGCGCATCACCCTGACCGCCGAGCACGGTCACACCGGGTTCGTAGCGGAACAGGTCGGCGACGTTGGTGACGACCTGCTCTTCAATCTGCTTGGCGGTGATCACCGAGATGGGGCCGGAGACATCTTCCAGTTTTTGCTCCATCCGTGAGCCGCTGACGACCACGACTTCATCCGCCTTCTGGGTGGCAGCAAAGACCTGGGAGGAGAGACCGGCCGCCACGGCGAGGGCAACCAGAGAGAGTGCGTTATGATGGGTCACAGCGAATCCTTATTGAGAACTGTTATCAAACAGGCCGCATATTACCCGGCTCTCGACAAAGATCAACAAGAAACGAAATCATTCTCATTTGTTTTGAACCAAATTGGTTTTACACTGTCGCCCTGTGTTGCCCTTATTCTCTATTAGCCCCCCGAGATGCACCGGCATCCGGGCATATCAGCCGTGAGATCCCATGATTAGACGACTTCCCCTGCTCGCCCTGCCGCTGCTGCTGGCAGCCTGTGCCACCCCCACCCAACCGACCCAGTCATCACAGTTGCAGACGCTCTATGACTACCGGCTAAGCAGCGAGGGAGACGCAGACCTGACGCTGGAGCAAGCAATCGCGCGCATTGCCGACGCCGACATCATTCTGGTGGGTGAGCTGCACAGCCATCCCGCCGTGCATCTGTTGCAATCGCGCCTGCTGAGCGGGCTCTACACCGCAGGTCAGCAGCACGGTCGGCCATTGGCCCTCTCCATGGAGCAGTTCAGCCGCGCCGATCAGAAGACGCTGGATGCCTATCTGGCGAACCAGATTGGTGAAGCGGCCTTGATCCGCGAAGGCAACGCCTGGCCCAACTACCCGAGCGACTATCGCCCGCTGGTGGAGTTTGCCAAAGCGCACCAGATGCCGGTGATCGCCGCCAACGCCCCCAAGCCGCTGGTGAGCTGTGTCGGTCAGGAGGGGGCTGAGTGGCTCGACAAACTGCCCGCGTCGCGCCGCAGCCAGCTGGCCCGCCAACTGACGCTGGGGGATGATCCCTATCGCCAGAAATTTATGGCTTCCATGCACCACGGCGATGCCGACAGCAACGCCCGCCGCTTCGCCGCTCAGACCAGTTGGGATGACACCATGGCCGAGAGCATGGTGGATTATCTCGCCAAGCACCCGGGCCAGCAGATCATGCATATCGCCGGCAATTTCCACGTCGAGGGGGGGCTTGGGCTCGCCAGTCGCATCGCCAGCCGCAATCCTGCCCTCAAGGTAGCGCTGGTCGTGCCCCGTACAGATGAGACCTCTGTTGCAGATCGCGCAGCCGATGTGCAGGTAACCATCATGCCGCTGCCTAAGCGCTGGCAAAACAGTGACGAGATGAAGCAAGATATGGGCGCGCTGCATCAATCCCGCAGTCGTGACTGCAGCCAGTGGCTGCAACCCTAATCTTCCAGGAAACGGCGGGTAAAATATGGATGTGTTACTGATCATCGATGTGCAGCAAGGCTTGTTCAACGAGCCCCGTTACCGCCAGGAGCAGGTGCTGGCCAATATCAATCGAGCTGCGGCCCATGTCAGGCTGCAACAGGGACGGGTCATCTATATCCAGCATGACTCGCCCCCCGGCACCGAACTGGAACCGGGCACCCCGGGTTGGCAGTTGCACAGTGCGCTGCAACCGGCCAAGGGAGATAGCCGGGTGCGCAAGACGGCCTGTGACAGCTTTCTCGATACCGAGCTTGCCTTCCTGCTGGCCGAGCAGCCGGTCGATCGACTGATCCTCTGTGGCTGCGCCACCGATTTTTGCGTCGATACCACGGTGCGCAGTGCGGCCTCCCATGGGTACGAGGTGCTGGTGTTGAGCGATGGTCACACCACCGCCGATCGCCCCCACCTGAGCGCGGCCCAGATCACCGAGCACCATCACTGGATGTGGCGCCACCTCAGCCTGCCGGAGGGGCGCAGTGTGACCCTGCTCACCACCGACGAGCTGCTGGCAGTAACACCCGCACTGCAGCCGTGCTAATCTGCGAGCCTCGCCTCGTTTCTCACTGGAGTCTGTCGTGCGCCTGTTGTCTGCCACCCTGTTGTTGATTGTTCCCCTGCTGTCGGCCTGCTCCAGCTTGCCCGGACAGAAGTATGACGGGCCGGAACCTCTTTTTCTGACCCACATCAACGAAGAGGGGAGCAAGCGTTTCACCTTTGAAGCCTCGCCCAACGACACCTTGCCACGCGGCCTCTCGGCAGCCCAGAGCCAACGGCTGCTGGAACAGCGGGAGGCGTTGCAGGAGAATCTGCTGACCGAGACCCTGGCGACCAAGCAGTATTGCCGCCAGGGCTACATAGTGCTGAGCCAGACCTCCTGGAAGGTACGGGGCGAGTGCAACGAAACGGCCACCGACGCCGATCGTCGCGCTTTTCCCAACAAGGCCAGCTGGCAGGATTGATCAGGCCTGATGAGATAACGCAATAAAAACGGGCAGCCCAGTGGCTGCCCGTTTTGTTATGACGGCTGTCGTGGTCGACAGGGATCGTCAGACCGGCGCATCGGCCGGGCTGGTGAGCTCGGCACCGTTGTCGATGCGCTTGTGCCCTTCCACCAGATGGACGAAATCCACCAGCTCGTCACCGGAGACTGCGAACGCCTGGCCGAAGCCCTTGACGAACAGCCCCTGCTCCGGCTTGAGGCGGAACAGTTTGAAATCCTTGAGGTTGGAGAGACCCTTGATGATCTCGCCAAAACGCCCCTCCAGCGCCGCCACCGCCTTGCTCCAGCGAGCGTCGTCACGGGCCACCACTTCAGCCACCGCATCGAAGGTCAAGCGCTTGCGGGCAAACAGCTCGCGGGCACCGCTCTCATCCTCGATCAGCATCAGGGATACCCGCGGCACCTGTTGCAAGTTGCGGGCGTGGCGGGCGATCTCGGAGATCAGCACATAGTAGCCATCTTCCTGCAGCACGAACGGGGCATAGCTGGCGTTGGGATTGCCTTCGCCATCGACGGTGGCGAGCTGCAGGGTGCGGCAGCTGTCGCGAAACTCGCGGATCTCCGGTTGCAGGCGGTTCTGCAGACGCTCCTGACGTTCACTCATGCTTTGACTTCCTCTTGAGAGTTGTGGCGCAGCGCCATAAAACGGGTGACCTGATCGTCCAGCAACTGGCGTTTCTCGTCGCGACCCAGATAGACCTTGAAAATGCAGCGGCCGGAGTGACCGAAGAACTGGAAGGAGTGCCCCTCCTTGCCCATGAACAGCTTGCTGACCAGCGCAATCCCCGCCACGTTGTCGAGCTTGAGATGACCATGCAGCTCACCGTCGCGGCCCATCAGGTTGTAGTAGCCGCGTGCGTCCTTGCCTTTCGGGAAGGGGGCTTTTACCTCGAAGATGGAACCTTCTGATTCGACGATGGTGGTCACCGGGCCCCAGTCGGCCAGATCTTCCAGCAGACCTTGTGCGCGATCGGCGGGCAACAGGGTCACCAGCTCGGCGGGCAGATGGCGAACCACCTCCCATTCGCTGATGGCAAGCTGGGCCGCCAGGGTGGACGGATGAACGCCGGGATCCTGCTCCAGCAGCGCGTGAATGCGTTGTGCAATGCTCATGTTTTCTCCCTCTGCGGGACCATACTGTCCCGCTGTTTATCATGGCGGCTACTCTAATAAAGCACCGAAACCAATGCAATTGATAATTGCTATCATTATCAGTGCATTTTTTCCAAAGCCTTGATATTCTCGGCGGCACACCCGTTTCATTCACCCCTTCGGAGGTTAGCATGGGCCGTCGTCTTGCCCTCGCCATCACCCTGCTCTGCAGTTCACTCTCTCCCTTCTCTACCGTTGCCGCCGACGGACAGAAAGAGCGTATCGTCAGTATCGGCCCCGCCACCACAGAACTCATTCTGGCCCTTGGCGGTGAATCGAGCCTGATCGCCACCGATGTCAGCAGCCCCTTGCCAAAAGGGTTGCCCAAGGTGGGTTATCACCGGGCGCTGGCCGCCGAAGGGATCCTGAGCCTCTCCCCCACCCGACTGGTGGGCAGCGACGAGATGGGCCCGGCCCCGACCCTGGATCAGCTGCGTCGTGCCGGGGTCAAGGTGGAAGTGCTGGATACCGCGCCGACCCTCGCCAACCTCAACCAGCGTATCGACACCCTCTCCAGCCTGCTGGGCGACAAAGCCGCTGGCGATCGCCTGAAGGCAGAGATCCAGGCCCAGACCGATCAGCTGGCGGCGCAAGCCAAACAGAACAAACCGCTCAAGGTCGCCTTCCTGCTGCTGCACAAGGGGCAACCCACCAGCATCGCCGGGGGTGACACCACCGCCAGCGCGCTAGTCTCGCTGGCGGGCGGCATCAATCCGGTCGCCGAGTTGCGCAACTACAAGCCGGTATCCGCCGAATCCCTCATCGAGATGCAGCCCGATCTGGTGCTGGTCAGCGGTCGTGACTGGCAGCAATATGCCGACCCGGCCAAGGTGCTGGCCGAAGTGCCCGCCCTGGCGGCTACCCCGGCTGGCAAGCGTAACGCCATTCACGCCATCGACGGCCACGCCCTGCAAGGGGGCCTGAGCCTCAACTCCCTGCAACAGGCGAACCAGATCGCCCAGTGGATCAAACAGGGGTCATGATGCGGTTACCCCTCTCCTGGCTGCTGGCCTTTACCACGGCCGCACTGGCACTGTTGCTGCTCGGTTCGCTGGCAACCGGCCCCATGACCCTCACCCTGGGCGAGAGTCTACGGGCGCTGTTTGCCGGACAGGAGAGCGGGATAGAGTCGCACAAGCAGCTGATCGTGCAGGAAATTCGCCTGCCGCGTACCCTGCTCTGCATCGCAGTGGGGGGGATCCTCGGGCTCTGTGGCGCCGTGATGCAGGGGCTGTTTCGCAACCCCCTGGCTGACCCCGGCATCATAGGTGTCTCCGGCGGTGCGGCACTCGGTGCGGCGCTCGCCATCGTGCTGCTGGCCCCTCTTGCACCACAATATGGCCAGCAGCTGCAAGCCACCATCGGGGTTGGTTTGCTGCCGCTGCTCGCCTTTCTCGGCGGCGCTCTCACCACCACTCTGGTCTATCTGCTCGGCACCCGTGAGGGCGGCACCTCGGTCACCGTCATGCTGCTGGCCGGGGTCGCCATCACTGCGCTCTCCGGTGCAGTGATCGGCCTGCTCACCTATCTGGCGGACGATCAGATGCTGCGCAACCTGAGCCTGTGGCAGATGGGAACGCTGGCGGCAGGCAAACCGGCCGATGTGGCGCTGGCCCTGCTCACCCTGGCGGCCCTGCTGTGGCTCTTTATGCGCGATGCCAATCCCCTCAACGCCCTGCTGCTGGGGGAAGGAGAGGCTCGTCATCTGGGAGTCAATGTGCAATCCCTCAAGCGCCGCCTGATTCTGCTCACCGCAGCGGGCGTCGGGGTGGCGGTGGCGGTATCGGGGATGATCGGCTTCGTCGGGCTGGTAGTGCCCCATCTGGTGCGCCTGCTGGCAGGCCCCAACCATGTCAGGTTGCTGCCGCTCTCGGCCCTGCTTGGCGCCGCCCTGCTGCTGGCAGCCGATATGCTGGCACGCACCCTGCTGGCCCCGGCCGAGCTGCCGGTGGGCATCATCACCGCTCTGCTCGGCGCCCCCTTCTTCATCTGGCTGCTGGTAAAAGGCCGCCGCGCCCTGTGATACGGACTGTTATGCAACCACTCTCATCCTCACTCTCCTCCCCCCTGTTGAGCTGCAGCCGACTCAGCCTGCGCCGTGGCCAGCGCCAGGTCCTGGATGGGCTCGATCTTAGTCTCGAGAGCGGCACCCTCACCGCGCTGCTCGGCCCCAACGGGGCGGGCAAGAGCTCGCTGCTCAAGTGCCTGACCGGCGAGCTGGAATATGAGGGTTCCATCACCCTGTTTGGCGCGGATCGCCAGCAGTGGGACAGCAGCCAGCTGGCCCACCGGCTCGGGGTATTGCCGCAAAGCTCCTCCCTCAACTTCCCCTTTCTCTGCCACGAAGTGGTCGCCATGGGGCGCTTGCCCCACAGTGAACCGGCGGCACGGCGCGACGAGATAGTGGCGGCGGCCATGACTCATGCCGGGGTCGAGCATCTGGCCAAGCGGCTCTATCCCGGGCTCTCTGGCGGCGAGCGGCAGCGGGTGCAGTTTGCCCGGGTGCTGGCGCAGATCTGGCAAGCCCCCTCCCCGACCGAGCAGGCCGAGCAACCCCGCCTGCTACTGCTCGACGAGCCCACCTCGGCGCTGGATCTGAAATACCAGCATCAGCTGCTCACCATGGCACGCGCCCTCGCCAGCCGCAATACTGCGGTGCTGGTGGTGCTGCACGACCTCAATCTGGCGGCGCGCTATGCCGATCGGCTGGTGATGCTGGAGCGGGGCAAGCTGATGGCCGATGGCACACCTGCCGAAGTGCTGACCCCTGAGCTGATCGCCCGTCTCTATGACTATCCGGCACAGGTGATCCACCACCCCGAGAGCGGCCTGCCGATGGTGGTGTGACAAATTCAGAGTGCGGTAACGGCAGGAAATACGCCATTCATCCCGGAAACTGCAGCGTATAAACCGGTTTTTCACACCCCATATCGCCCTGCTAACATTCATCATCGCCAGATATGTGGTGTGAATATCCTCACACTTTGCTCAGGCAAAATCCCCGCAGCATCTCCGTCTACTTATAATGGCGCCGCCTCACAGAAGGCATAACTCATTGATGCTACGGAATAATTACAATGAAGAATATCAACAAGACCCTACTGGCTGCCGCCATCTCCCTCGGGATGCTGGCTGGCTGCAACAGCGACAACGACTCAAAGGCAGCTGATCCCATGGTTCGTTTTGCCACCTTCAACCTCTCTTTTGACCGCACTGCCGCCGGTATGCTGACCGGTGAGCTGGCGCTGACCCGCACCGAGCAGGATGCCCTGCTGGCCCGCCTCGCCGAAGGGAGCCTGAGCGGCGCCACTGAAACCAAAGCCAAGAACGTGCAGCAGATCCGCAACGTGGCGGAGATCATCCAGCGCACCCGCCCGGATGTGTTCCTGCTCAACGAGTTCGACAACGACGGCAAAGGCGAGAGCACCGCCGATCTGAAAGCCTTCAACGACAACTATCTGGCCCACGCCCAGCACGCAGAGGTGACGGCCATCAGCTATCCGGTGATGCAGAATTTCGCCACCAACACCGGCCTGATGAGCGGTTATGACCTCAATCTGGATGGCAAGGTCAACAGCGGCCCCGACGATGCCTGGGGCTTTGGCAACTACCACGGCCAGTACGCCTTTGCGGTGATGTCCCAATATCCTATCGACACCAAGCAGATACGTACCTTCCAGCACTTCAAGTGGAAGGATATGCCGGGCGAGAAGAACCCCATCATCGATGACTGCAACAAGCTGTTCGACAAGAACGGGGTCAAAAACCCATATCGTGAATGCGGCGATGCCTGGTATTCAGATGAGGTGTGGCAGCAGTACCCGCTCTCCTCCAAGAACCACGCCGATGTGCCGGTACGCATCAAGACCGAGAAGGGTGAAGAGGTGATCCACTTCCTGATCTCCCACCCGACCCCGCCAATCTTTGCCAACGCGGCGCGTCACACCGTCAAGCACAACCGCGCCGAGATCGCCTTCTGGAATGATTACGTCAAGGGTCTCGACTACATGACCGATGACAAGGGCTCCAAGGGTGGGCTGGCCAAAAACGCCAAGTTCGTCATCGCCGGCGATCTCAACGCCGATCCGCTCACCGGTGACGGCGACCTGACCGCCATTCAGGATCTGCTAAACAACCCGCTGATGAATCAGGCCATCACCAATGGCACCCTGATCCCGGTCAGCGAGGGGGGCCCGGAGTGTGTCAGCAAGGGGGCCGACTGCAAACGCAACCTCAATCGCCCCAACCCGGAACGCATCACCAACAGCAGCGTGCTGCAGCTGGATCACGTCATCCCCTCCGCCAACCTCAACGCGGTCAAGAGCGGCGTCTTCTGGCCTGCCAGCTTCGAGGCCGGTTATCACCTGGTCTATGATGCGAAACTCGGCATCGCCAAGGGAGTCAGTTCGGATCACCGCATGGTGTGGGTCGATCTCAAACTCGACTAACTCTGCCATGACCCCGCTGCGGCGGGGTCTTTTATTGGCAATGGGTGGCGAGCTGACCACGGCTCATTAATCCACCGCTTGGCATGGCATCACTCATCCATAGCGGTTGAATAGGCCCCCCGATCACAGAACCGCCGCGCCAATGGTGGTAGCATGCCTTCTCTTGCCATCCGGCCGCACGGCGGATCCGGTGGCCCTCCCTCCTCCGCTTTCACTTTTTGAGGAACGATTTGATGGAACTGCTTCTGCTTAGCAACGGTAAAGCCAACGAATTTCCGGGTCTGCTCGGCTGGGCCCGCGATCGGGTTCAAAGCCTGCTCGCGCGCAAACAGGTCAAGCGCATCCTGCTCATCCCCTACGCGGTGATCCGCAGCGACTGGGATGCCCGCGCCAACGAACTTACCGAGAGCCTCGGGCTCGAGACCATCAGCATTCACCACTTCGATGATCCGGTCGAGGCCGTCAATCAGGCCGATGCCATCTTTATCAGTGGCGGCAACACCTGGCGCCTCAACCAGATGTTGCATGAAAACGGCCTGATCGTGCCGATCCAGCGTGCCGTGCGCGAACGGGGCGTCCCCTATGTAGGCTGGAGCGCCGGTTGCAACGTGGCGACCCCGAGCATCCGCACCACCAACGACATGCCGGTCTGCAACGCCGCCGTGCTGCCCGCGCTGGGCCTGTTCCCGCTGCAGATCAACCCGCACTATCTGGATGCCAGCATCAGCGGCCACATGGGTGAAACCCGCGACGAGCGTCTGGCCGAGTTCTGCGCCATCAACCCGAGCGAATATGTGGTGGCTCTGCGCGAAGCGAGCCTGCTGCAGATCAGCGGCGATACCGTTGAGTACTGGAGCGCCCGCGAGCAGGACTTCAAGATCTTCAAACATGGCCAGGAGCCGCAAGCCTTTATGGACGCCGCCCCGCTGGCCGAGCTGACCCCCTTCAAGGTCGCCTGAGCCAAGCAGAGCGCTTCACTACTGGCAGGCGGATAGCTCGCGAAATCGTAAAAACAAAAGAGGGATGGCTCAATGCCATCCCTCTTTTTATCGTCATCTTTCAGCTGGTTGCAGCCTGATTACTCACCCTGCAGGGTCACCAGCACCTTGCGGGCACCGCCATCGACACGATGCTCGCCAAGCCAGATCCCCTGCCAGGTGCCGAGCGCCAACTGACCATCACGGATCGGCAGTTGCAGGCTCACCCCGAGCAGGGAGGATTTGATATGGGCGGGCATGTCATCCGCCCCCTCATAGGTGTGGCGATAGTAGGGGGCATCCTCCGGCGCCAGCCGGTGCAGATGGGCCTCCATATCGCTGCGCACGCTGGGGTCGCAATTCTCGTTGAGGGTGAGCGAGGCGGAGGTGTGTTGCAGTAGCAGGTGGACCATGCCGATCCGGTAATCCGCCAGCATCGGCAGCTTGGCCACCAGCTCGTCGGTAACCAGATGAAAGCCCCGCGAACGGGGCTTCAGAGTCAGCAGGCACTGCTGCCACATCAGACGTACTCCATAAAGACGCGGGAGGTGAGTTTGGTGATGAGCTCGTAGGGGATAGTGCCAATCTCGTCGGCCACCCGCTCCACCGGCAGCCCCTCGCCCCACAGCACCGCCTCGTCGCCGGGCTTGTCGGTCGCGCCTGGGCCCAGATCGACGGTGCTCATATCCATGGAGACACGCCCCACCAGCGGCACGATGCGGCCGTTGATCAGCACGGAAGTGCCATTGGGCGCCATGCGCGGATAGCCGTCACCGTAGCCGATGGCGATCACCCCGAGCCGAGTATCGCGATCCGACACCCAGTTGGCGCCATAGCCCACCGGCTCGCCCGCTTTGTGATCCCGCACCGCAATCAGCTGGGTCTTCAAGGTCATCACCGGCTGCAGGTCGTAATCGGCCGCCACCGTGTTGGGGAAGGGCGACACGCCATAGAGGATGACACCGGGGCGAACCCAGTCGCAGTGGGAGTCTGGCCAGGCCAGAATGCCCGCCGAGTTGGCCATGGCCCGCTCGCCCGCCAGCGGCGCCGTCAGGCGACTAAAGAGATCGATCTGCTCGCGGGTAGTGGGCTGCTCCAGCTCATCGGAGCGGCTGAAGTGGGTCATGATGTTGAACGGCTGCACCACGTTCTTGCACTTGCCGAGTCGTTCGATAAAGGCGGGCATCTCGTCGGCACGCACCCCGAGACGGTGCATGCCGGTGTCGAGCTTGAGCCAGGCCACCACGGGCGCTGGCAGCTCGACCTGCTCCAGCGCTTCGAGCTGCTCCCAGGTGTGAACCGCCGTCTGCAGGTTGTTGGCCGCCAGCACCGGCAGATCGTCGGCAGAGAAGAAGCCCTCCAGCAGCACGATGGGCTTGACCACAGCGCAGGAGCGCAGCATCAGCGCCTCTTCGATTCGGGCCACCGCATAGGCATCCGCATCCACCAGGGTGCGGGCGACCGGCAGCAGTCCGTGGCCATAGGCGTTGGCCTTGACCACAGCGATGATCTTGCAAGCGGGGGCGTGGCGCTTGACCACGGCGAGGTTGTGGCGCAAGGCCGCAGTGTTGATTTGGGCAGTAGCCGCTTTCATGGTTTTCCCTTACGAGGGCACAAATGGTCTCCCCCTCATCGGGCAGAAGACCGCCACTCACTTATCGTCGTCGAAGGCCGGACCGGCATAATTGTCGAACCGGGAAAACAGGCCCTGAGCAGCAGCCAATGACTGGCTATCGATCAGGGCAATCGTGGTAATGGCGAAACCGCCATCACCTTGGGTTTACATCAATAATCGTCGTCAAACGCCGGACCGGCGTAGTTGTCGAACCGGGAGAACTGACCCTGGAAGGTGAGACGCACTCTTCCGATAGGGCCGTTACGCTGCTTGCCGATAATGATCTCGGCAATCCCCTTGTCCGGGCTGTCATCGTGATAAACCTCATCACGATAGATAAACATGATCAAATCCGCATCCTGCTCGATGGAGCCCGATTCACGAAGATCCGAGTTGACCGGGCGCTTGTCGGCCCGCTGTTCCAGGCTTCGGTTCAGCTGGGAAAGCGCCACCACCGGGCACTGCAGCTCTTTCGCCAAGGCCTTGAGGGAGCGGGAGATCTCGCCGATCTCCAGGGTCCGGTTATCGGAGAGCGCCGGCACCCGCATCAGCTGCAGGTAGTCCACCATGATCATGGATAGGCCGCCATGCTCGCGCGCCACCCGACGGGCACGGGAGCGCACATCGGTCGGGGTGAGGCCGGAGGCGTCATCGATATACATTTTGCCCTTCTCGAGCAGCAATCCCATGGTGGAGGAGAGACGCGCCCAATCCTCGTCGTCGAGCTGACCGGTACGCACCTTGGTCTGGTCGATACGACCGACCGAGGCGAGCATACGCATGATGATCTGCTCGGAGGGCATCTCCAGCGAGAAGATAAGCACCGGCTTGTCGGCAGTGAGGGCCGCATGCTCACAGAGGTTCATGGCAAAGGTGGTCTTGCCCATGGAGGGACGGGCCGCCACGATGATCAAGTCCGAACGCTGCAAACCGGCGGTCATCTTGTCGAGATCGTTGTAACCGCTCGATACCCCAGTCACCCCGTTGTGCGGGGTCTTGAACAGCTCTTCAATCTTGTCGACGGTCTGCTCGAGGATCAGCTTCAGGGGCTGGGGCCCCTCGTTGGCGCTGGTGCGCTGCTCGGCAATCTTGAATACCTTGCTCTCGGCCAGATCCAGCAGATCGCCGGAGGTACGGCCTTGCGGCTCGTAGCCCGCTTCGACTATCTCGTTGGCGACCGAGATCATCTCCCGTACCACCGCCCGCTCGCGCACGATTTCGGCGTAGGCGTTGATGTTGGCGGCACTCGGGGTGTTCTTGGCGATCTCCACCAGATAGGCGAAGCCGCCCGCCTCTTCCAGCTGTTCGGAGCGCTCCAGCTCCTCCTGCAGGGTAATGAGGTCGATGGGGTTTCCCGCGTTGGAAAGGCGGGTCATGGCCTGGAAGATCAACCGGTGCGGACGGCTGTAGAAATCCTGATCGATAACCCGTTCGGCAACCCGATCCCAGGCATCGTTATCCAGCATCAGGCCGCCCAGTACGGACTGTTCGGCCTCAAAAGAGTGGGGAGGAACTTTCAGCTGTTGTGTCTTGGCGTCTTTTTTCGCCGTCACTTGCTCTGCCATACACATAAAAACCGCAGCGGGAAGGGGACGGGAATTTTACAAAAGAAAGCCAACTACGGCGAGCCCTATCTGGCGGCTCATACCATCATAAAGGGCCAAACCAGAGTCTGCTCTACCTTGACCATTTTGATTTTGCTTCGCATTTTGCGCTCCTTGCGACTCAATCTTCTGCTTTTCATCCGGTTTACTCCTCTTGTTTGACGCCGCATCGCGGCAACCTCGTTCATGAATAATTCATGCCAGAGGTGATATTGATGAATACAAGCTGCGACACAATTAGGGACAGGCAGCCTGCCATGCGCCTTGCTGAGCTTGCCAAAGCGGAGCATGCCCCACCCACAGACGAGAGTGAAAAGAGTCAAAATGAAAAAGATGCTGACCCTGTTTGCCGTGATCCTGGCCATTGGCCTGGGGGCACCTCACGCCGAAGCCAAGAAATTTGGCGGCGGCAAATCCTTTGGTAAAAGTTACAAAACTGCGCCGGCCCAGCCTGCGGCCAAACCGGTCGACAACAAGAATCCGACACTGAATGCCCAGACTCCGCCGAAAAAGAGCGGCATGATGGGTGGCCTGCTGGGCGGCCTGCTGGCTGGCGGCCTGTTTGCCTACCTGCTGGGCAGCGGTGCCTTTGAAGGTCTGCAAGGAATGGACTTCCTGCTGATCGCCCTGCTGGCGCTGGGTGCCGTCTTCCTGATCCGTACCCTGCGCAAGGGCAAGGTCGCGACGCCACAGCCACAACAGGCGGCCTATGCGGGCTATCAGCCACCGCAATCCGCGGCCCCGCAGCAATTTGAGCAGAGCAACAGCGCACCGCAAGCCACCGGCTTTGCCGACAGCGACGTGCCGTTCCGCCTGCCGCCAGGCTTTGACATGAACAGCTTCCTGGCCGGTGCCCGTGATCACTATCGCACCCTGCAAGAGGCATGGAACAAGAACGATCTGGAAAAGGTGCGCGAGTACGTCAGCCCCGAGCTGTTTGAGCAGCTCAAAGCCGAGCGCGCCGAACTGACTGGCGACCAGCACACAGAAGTAATGTATGTCGACACCCAGCTGGTACGTGCTGACTATGGCAGCGACTGGGCCCAGGTGAGCGTGCGCTTCAGCGGCCGCTACATGGACCGTCAGGAGCAGGTCGAAGAAGACATCAAAGAGGTGTGGCACCTCGAGCGCGATCTGGCCAAGAACAATGCCCCCTGGCATATCGTCGGTATCGAGCAGCTGTAAGGCTTCGCGCCTATCAGTTAGTCACTAGGCAATAGCCAGTCAGTTAAGCCTGACTGGCTATTTTTTTATGGGCACAACGAGACCAAATAGAGACTGACGCTGGCTCGTTATAGCTGTTGGGGCATGAAGTAACTTGGTCACATTGTGCTGATGAAGACACCGATTTGGTACCCCGTTTACGCACCGAGCCAAAAACACATCGCGGAACCGAGAGGGAATAATGTTTAGCATTAACCAAAAATAAGCTGCCCTGTTAGCTCGGGAAAAACCGCGAGCCTATTTGACAGACATAAAAAATCCGAAGCCAGAACAACCGGCTTCGGATTTCATCCTCCAAGGAGGAGCAATTAATAAGCATTAATTGCTCGGTATGACTCCTACGGCAGATTTCTTATCATCGGCATGGCCGTGATCAGTGGTGATGGCCCTTGCCACCACAACCGCCGCCACCGCAGCAGCCGCCGTGACCATGGTCGTCACCGTGGTCGTGGCCATGATCGTGACCGTGGCCAGCACCACCGCAGCAACCGCCCTGGCCGTGATCCTCATCGTGGTCGTGACCATGACCGCCACAGCAGCCGCCGTGATCGTGGTCATGACCGTGATCGTGACCGCAACCACCGGCACCGTGAACGTGGCCGTGAGCCAGCTCTTCGGCAGTGGCGGCACGCACGTCCTTGATCTCGACCTTGAAGCCCAGAGTCACGCCAGCCAGCGGATGGTTGCCATCTACCTTGACGAACTCTTCAGACACTTCAACCACGGTCACCGGACGGTGGCCATCGTCGGTTTCAGCCACAAAAGTATCCCCTTCGGAGACTTCCATGCCGTCGAACAGCTCGCCCGGTACTTCTTGTACCAGTGTCTCGTCATATTCGCCGTAGGCCTGGCTCGGTGCCAGAGTCACTTCGAAGGCTTCACCTACCGCGCGACCTTCCAGCTCGGCTTCCAGGCCTGAGACCAGGTAACGGGTGCCGTGCAGATAGACCAGCGGCTCTTTGCCGACAGTGCTGTCGATGACTTCACCGTGCTCGTCGGTGACTGTGTATTCCAGCGTAACCACGCTCAGAGGAGCTACTTTCATGTCAGGATCCTGCGGATAGAAAAAAACGGGCTCAGAATACCCTAAAAAGCGGGCCGCGCATATGGCGTGCGGCGCCACGGAGTGACGAAAAAAACGGCAGCAGCGTCAGCGAGAAGGCCCGCATTCCACCCGCCGTTGCCTTATCAGGGGCGAAACACCCCGATCACCTCTTCCGCCTCGCGAGTCTGCTTGTCGACCTCGGCAGGCGTTTGTACCTGGGTATCGCCACAGGCGACGCAGGTCACCTTCTCGACTCCATGCTCCAGATACAGCATCATGTTGTCCAACTTGCCGCACGCCGAGCAAACCGCACCGGCAATGAAGCGTTTTTTACGTCTGGTTTCCATATTTGTTACCTCCAGGCAGCATCATATCAGGGTTTTTACATGCATCACGCCATCGAGTATCACCATTTTTCCTGCCAGGGCCTGCACGCCGGCAACCGCAAACGAACTCCGGTCGGGCAGCTGTTGCGGATCACCCGGGGCGCCGCGTTGCTGAGACTGGGTCAACATGAGCTGTTGCTGCCGGCTGGCAGCAGCTTCTGGCTCTGCGCCGATGCCCTTGCGGCCTTCAGCCCCCTCAGCGGTTGCGAGTACGATCAGCTGAATGTCTCTTTGCGCGTGGCTCAGCCGCAGCAGGCAGGCTGGCTGCAGACCCCCCCGCTGCTCGATGCCCTGCTCGACTCGCTGGCCCGGTGGCAACGTCCGAAAGAGTGGCAAGGGGCCTACGGTCAGCGACTGCAGGTGATCCTGGATGAGCTGCAACAGTGTGCCATCAGCCAGCAGGGTCACGGTGAGCTGCAAGCCTGCTGGCAAGCGCTGGCCAATGGCCAACCGGAGTCTCTGCAACTGTGGGCACAACAAGTCGATGCGCCAGTGGAAGGGTCTGCATTGCAACAACAGTGGCAACTGCTGCAGGCGCTCAGATTGCTCAAGGGCGGCAGCAAGCCCGCGCAGGTGGCCAGCAAGCTGGGTTATGCCGATGAGGCCGCGTTGCAAGCGGCCTGCCAACAGTGGGGCGTTGGCGAGGATAGCGATCAATAACCGGACGCCGATGGAATACGCCAACGAAATTGGCTGAATGAGTCCAGTTTTTTGCCAGATGGTCGTTAACAAGGAAGGGCCATTCCACCCGTAATCCTTTATGCTAGAGGCCTGAAGTGACTGCCAACGTTTCGACCAACAGGACATCTGCCATGACGAGCAAAGCCAATCAATCCCAGGGCATGTTGCTGTTTCACCTTTCAGCCAAACAATCCTTTGCCATCGGAACCCTCAAGGTGAAGGAGATAGTGCCCTACACCCAGCTGACGGCAATGCCGCACTCGCACCCGACCGTATTGGGGGCTGCCAATATGCGCGGCTCCACCATTCCAGTGATCGACATGGCGATGGCGGTGGGCTATCGCCCCATCAGCAAGGAGGAGATGCCCCACTGCTTCATCATCATTACCGACTGCCGCCGTACCCTGGTGGGCTTTCTGGTACGGGGCATCGACAAGATCACCGAGTGCAACTGGCGCGATATCGAATCGCCCCCCGCCTCCCTCGGCCACAATGTCTTCGTAACCGGCGTGACCCGGGTCAATGACCAGCTGATCCAGCTGCTGGATGTGGAGCTGATCCTCTCCCGGGTCTATCCGGACGATCCGAGCCACCTCTATCCGGTACTGACCGATGTGCAGCGGGAGCGGATCAAGCCGATGCGGATCCTGCTGGTCGATGACTCCTCGGTCGCTCGCCGTCAGCTGATGGCCGCGCTCGACTACATCAATATCCCCTATGAGGTCTGCACCAATGGCAAGGATGCACTGACCCTGATGCAGACGCGGGCGAGCCAGAAGACCCCGATCGACATTCTGGTGAGCGATATCGAGATGCCCGGGCTTGATGGCTACGAGCTGGCCTTCGAGGTGCAGAGCGACAGCAAACTGGCGGGGGCCTACATCATCCTGCACACATCCCTCTCCAGCGAGATCAGTGTGGAGCGGGCCCATCAGGTGGGAGCCCATGAGGCGCTGACCAAGTTCGAAGCCAATGAGCTGATCCAGGCCATGCTGCGCGGCGCCGAACATCACGATCGCCTGCTGAAATAAGCAATGACTGGCGGGAGGAACACGCCTCCCGTCCTCCTTATCTTCGACCCAGACCGACTGACCCCATGCTGACCGAGAGCCACTTCCACGCCCCCTGGTGGGCACGCAATCCTCATCTGCAGACCATACTGCCCAAATGGCTGCGCCGCCCCCCTGCCCGTTTTGTGGCGGAGCGGTTTGAACTGCAGGATGGGGACTTTGTCGACCTCGCCTGGAGCGGGGAAGTCAGCCTTGATGAACGGCCGCTGATAGTGGTGTTTCACGGGCTGGAGGGAAGCATTCACTCCCACTACGCCAAGGGATTGTTCGCCCACCTGCAGCAAGAGGGCAGAGAGGCCGTGCTGATGCACTTTCGCGGTTGCAGCGGCGAGCCCAATCGCCACCTGCAGGCCTATCACTCCGGCGCCATCGGTGATGCGCAGGAGCTGATTGCCGAGCTGAGCCAGCGCTTCCCGGGCAAACCATTGATCGCCATCGGCTTTTCACTGGGTGGCAATATGCTGGTCAATCTGCTGGCGCGGGGCTGTCCTGCGGCATTGAAAGCGGCGGTGGTGGTCTCGGCCCCGCTGCAACTGGCGAGCTGTGCCGAACGGGTCAATCAGGGCTTCTCGAAGGTCTATCAGAACTATCTGCTGCGCACCATGCGCCGCAATTTGCTCAGCAAAATCAGCCAGCAGCAGAAAGCGAGTGAACGCTGGCAACCTCGACAAGTGGAGCAGATTGCCACCCTGCGCGATTTTGACGAGCTGGTTACCGCGCCGCTGCACGGCTTTCACAGCGCCAACCACTACTACCAGAGCTGCTCGGGACTACCGCTGCTGGCTCAAATCCCCATCCCTACCCTTATCCTGCACGCCGCCGACGATCCCTTTATGTCACACGCGGCCATTCCCCGGCCGGAGCAACTCTCGCCCACGGTGCGCTATGAGTTGAGCCAGCGTGGCGGCCATGTCGGCTTTCTGCACGGCACTCCCTGGCGGCCACGGTTTTGGCTGGATGAACGGATCAGTCGCTGGATTGCCGAACAGAGTCACTCCGCAACACAGAACTGATTGCGTCCCGACTCCTTGGCCCGATAGAGCGCCTGATCGGCCCGCTCCAGCAGCTGGTTTGCCCCTTCACCGGACACATTGCTGGCAATCCCCTGACTCACCGTCACCCAGGGGGCAACATCGGACGCCAGATGCTCCAGCTGCAGGCTGGCCAAGCCATCTTGCAGCCGCTGCGCCACGCTGGCCGCAGCCTGACGGTCGGTATTGGGCAGCAGCAGCACAAACTCCTCTCCGCCATAGCGGGCAACCAGATCAGATGGCGTGCGTACCGCACGGTTGAGCGCTTGTACCACCTCCTTGAGACACATATCCCCCACCTGATGGCCATAGTGGTCGTTGAAGCGCTTGAAATAGTCCACATCGATCAGAATGAGCGATAGCGGAGCGCCGCTCTCCTGGCTATGGGCCAACGCGCGATCTAACTCGATATTGAAATGCCGCCGGTTGGCGACACCGGTCAGAGGATCTTGCTTGGCGAGATGATCAAGTTGGCGCAGCAGCATCAGATTTTCATGCTCTCGCATGATCGCCAGCTCAAACCAGCGGTGCAGCATGCGACGGCCGACCTCCAGCGCAATCACGCCAAACAACACGCCAAGCAGGTAGATCTGGGGAAAATCGACGCGTAAAAAGAGCTCCAACCCTACACCCACCGTCATCGGGCCCAAGAGATAGCCATAAAAAACCTTGCGATCGGGATAAAACGCAATGAGCGCAGCCAGCAGGTTGAGCCGCATGATCCCGTTGGCATAGCTGACCCCTCCCCGCAGCTCCACCTGACCAATCGTATAGATATGCAGCGTCCAGAGTCCGCCCCATAGCACCATCACCAGCGCAGCCATCCGTAACCAGAGGCGATCCTGCAGATGGTCACAAAACAGACTGACAACAGGTAGCAGCAATAGCACCACCATGACCAGGGCCAGCTCACTCTGAAAGCGCCAGGGCAAGCTGTCATCACTGGCGAGCCCGACCTGGCTGTAAACCTCGTAGCGTATCGAAAGAAACAATACCACCAGCCAGTTCAACAACCAGAACCACACCATGCCTCGGGCAATCGCCTCTCGACGTGCGCTGTCCAGATGCTCAGTCAGGGTTAACGGCGCGCTGCGCTGCGCTTCAGACAACATCTCTCAGACTCCGGTGAAAAGGTAAAAAGTGATTGCATTCGCGGGATTCAACACAACAATAGCCTGACGATCACCTCTTTTGCTGTGAGACCTTTAAATGATCATTCCCTGGCAAGAACTGGACGGCGACACCCTGACCAACCTGATCGAACACTTTGTGTTGCAGGAGGGAACCGAATATGGAGAACAGGATGTCCCACTTGGCGTCAAAGTCGATGCAGTGAGAGAACAATTACAGCAAGGCAAAGCTGTCATCGTCTATAGCGAGCTGCACGAATCGGTGAATATCGTGATGAAAGACCGCTTCATCGAGCAGTCTTGACCCAACCGCAATCCGGACCTTATAACGGAATTCCCAAGGAAGAGAGAATCCCATGTCGGCCAAGCACCCCATTATTGCCGTTACCGGTTCGTCCGGAGCCGGCACCTCCACCTCCACCAACGCCTTTCGCTCCATGTTCCATCAACTGGGATATACCGCGGCGGTGGTGGAAGGTGACAGTTTTCACCGCTACACCCGACCGGAAATGGATGTAGCGATCCGCAAGGCGCGCGAACAGGGGCGTCATATCAGCTATTTTGGCCCTGAGGCCAATGACTTCGGGCTGCTGGAGAGCTTTTTCCAAGGCTATGGGCAGGATGGCAATGGCCAGTATCGCCGCTACCTGCACAGCTTTGACGAGGCGGTGCCCTTCAACCAGATGCCCGGCACCTTCACCCCCTGGCAGCATCTGCCCAGCAATACCGATCTGCTGTTTTATGAAGGGCTGCACGGCGGTGTGGTCACCGAGGATCACAATGTAGCGCGCCACGTGGATTTTCTGATAGGCGTAGTGCCCATCGTCAATCTGGAGTGGATCCAGAAGCTGATCCGCGATACCTCGGAGCGAGGGCATTCCCGCGAGGCGGTGACCGACTCCATCGTTCGCTCCATGGATGACTACATCAACTTCATCACCCCGCAGTTCTCGCGCACCCATATCAACTTCCAGCGAGTACCGACGGTGGATACCTCCAACCCCTTCAGCGCCAAGGTGATCCCGAGTCTGGACGAGAGTATGCTGGTGATCCGGTTTCGCGGTATCAAGCAGGTGGATTTCCCCTACCTGCTGTCGATGATCGACGGCTCATTCATGTCGCGGATGAACACCATAGTGGTGCCGGGTGGCAAGATGGGCTTTGCGATGGAGCTGATCCTGCGCCCGCTCATCCAGCAATTGATCGAAACCGGCAAAATAACCTGATTCAAAGGAGTTCACGATGCGGCTTGCTTATCTCTCTGTGGCACTGCTCGCCCTGCTTGGCGGTTGCAGCAGCGGGCCGGCGGCCCCCACGCTGGAGTCCGGTACCATGCTGGTTCGCCCGATGGGCAACTGGACCTATGGTGCAACCCCGCGCTACGCCCTGGCCGAACAGTATCAATTTGCCGGTGAGTTGGCGGAAGGGTGGCTGGAGCCAATGCAGCAGGCGGTAAGCCGGGAGCTCAATGGCAAGGGGTGGCAGAGTGCACCGCTCGACGAGGCGGATCTGTGGGTCGCCATCGGCGTCGCAGGCGGCAAGGATATGAGTGACGGCGAGATTTTCGCCCGTCTTGGCATGACGCCGGGGGTATATGCCTCGGCCAACCAGCGCAAAGGGTCGCTGGCCATCGTGCTGCTCGATCGCAAAACCCAGAAAGCGGTCTGGAGCAGCATCATCCAGCTGACCAGCGACGTGAGCATTGCAGACAGCCAACGTCAGGCGCTTAGCCAACAGCTCGCGGCCGAGCTGCTCCATCGCGTCCCCACCAACTAGCGCTTGTTTAGTGATAACGGATGGATAGAAAAACGGCTTGCTTCCCGGCAAGCCGTTTTTTGTGGTCTCAACCTCTTGACCCAATCCGGCCTAGGCCAGACCCGGGCACAAAGCTGCACACCTTCAACTATCTGTGGTCACTTATTTAAGCGTACAGGTCAGCAGTGTGACCCCTTTCTGGGTGAGGAGGGCTTGTTTCTCCTGATTCCAGAAGGTGGTCAGGCCGTCAGAATATTTGGCGCCAGACTCTGACTCCACACGCGCCAGCTTGTGATAAACCCCGGCATAGGGGAACTGCACCATGTCGGCCTGGGCATCATAGGTAACGGCCAGCATCTCTTCGCCACACTGGTATTGGCTGTATTGATACTGGGTAGGTTGCGGGCTGCTGCACGCCGCCAGGCCCAAAAGGGGAAGCAGAGCGATCAATTTTTTCATTGCACTTTCCTTATGTAATGGCTTTATGTCATGGCCTTGTGCAGTGGCCTTACGTAACGGCCTTATGCCAGGGTACCAACGAAACTATCGTTATCAAGCTTCAACAATTTGATAACTATGGGTAATTTGTACCGCTTTTTCCAACATCAGGGAAACAGAACAATATTTTTCCATCGACAGCTCGACCGCTCTGGCCACCTGCTTCTCCGCCAATCCCTTGCCTGTCACCACGAAGTGCAGATTAATCTTCTCGAAAACCCGGGGCACGCTATCGACCCGTTCGCCACTGACATCGACATGGCATGCGGTCACCGACTGGCGCGCTTTTTCGAGGATGGAAACCACATCAATGGAGCTGCAGCCACCGACCGCCAGCAGGATCATCTCCATCGGGCTGGCCCCCTCACCGGGGTTGGCACCATCCAGGATCACCTTGTGACCGGATTCACTCTCACCCACAAACTTCATCCCTTCCACCCAGCTGACCTTGGCTTTCATCTCGCACTCTCTCCTGTTAATCATGATGATGGATCCCTAGCATAACCCAGTCGCTTATCTCTGCCGAACAGGGGGAGTTAGGATGGAAATAGATCAAAATCAACATCTCCGACCTCTATCTTCCCTAGAATGGCCGAAGCGGCGCAGCAGGCATTACTCAAAGGGCTCTGTCAAAAGCCCGCAAAGCCTTGTCAGCACAGGCAAAGGCTCTTATCCTACTGCGACCAATACAAGGAATGGCAAGATTGGCAGCTTGCCCGGACGCACAAGTCCATAAAAAGACACTACAGAGGAATTCTCATGGTCATTGGCAAACCGCAAAGCGATCCCACCCTGGAATGGTTCTTGTCGCACTGCCACATTCATAAGTATCCCGCCAAGAGCACCCTGATCCATGCGGGTGAAAAAGCGGAGACCCTCTACTACATCGTCAAGGGCACTGTGGCCGTCTTGATCAAGGACGATGAGGGCAAAGAGATGATCCTCTCCTATCTGAACCAGGGCGATTTCCTGGGCGAGATGGGGATGTTCGAGGAGAACGAGAATCCCGAGCGCTCCGCTTGGGTTCGCGCCAAAGGCTCTTGCGAAGTGGCAGAGATCTCCTACAAGAAGTTCCGCCAGCTGATCCAGGTCAACCCGGACATTCTGATGCGTCTCTCTGGCCAGATGGCCAAGCGCCTGCAACACACCAGCCAGAAAGTGGGCAACCTCGCCTTCCTGGATGTGACCGGCCGGATCGCCCAGACCCTGCTCAACTTGGCCAAGCAGCCGGATGCCATGACCCACCCGGATGGCATGCAGATCAAGATCACCCGTCAGGAGATCGGCCAGATCGTCGGCTGCTCTCGTGAAACCGTGGGCCGCATCCTGAAGATGCTGGAAGAGCAGGAGCTCATCTCTGCTCACGGCAAGACCATTGTGGTATTTGGCACTCGCTGATGACCCGTCCGCAGGCCTGACTGAGGCCTTGGGATAAAAAAGGCTGCTACGGCAGCCTTTTTTGATCCTCTCCCCTATAATGCCGAACGCCCTTCACTGTTCCGGCATTCGCCCAGAGAGTTACTATGCACCTTCAATGTCCCCGCTGCCGCAGTCCGCTCCATCTTCATGAAGCCTCCCAGGGGCGCTATTGCGACAACAAGCATCACTTCGATCCGGCTCCGGAAGGTTATCTGGATCTCATCCCCGGCAAGAAAAACCCCAAAGACAGCGACAGCCGTGCCCTGATGCGCGCCAAGCACCATTTCCTGGAAGCCGGGCACCAACTGCCGCTGGTCGAGGCCATGGCCGCACTGCTCGCTCCGCTGGCACCACAAGAGCTGATCCATCTTGGGTGTGGTGAAGGCTACTACTGTCGCGCGCTGGCAGAGCGCCTGCCCGGCTGGCAGTTTGCCGGGATTGATATCGCCAAAAACACCATCTTTGCTGCAAAAAAAGCGCAGCCGGACGGTCAATTTGTCATTGCCGATCCCGCCCGTGCGCCGCTACAACCAGGCTCGGTTCAGGTGTTGCTGGTCAACGATCTCAAGGTCAAGACCGAGCAGCTTGTCAGCTGGCTGGCCCCCGGTGGCTATCTGCTCTATCTGCAGCCGGGCCCGCGCCATCAGTGGCAACTGCGGGTCAGCCTCAATCCGGTGAGCATGGAACACCCCCTCAGCTGGCCAACCCTCGGCGGTCTCAATCCGATGGCTCAACAGCGCTGCCAGTTCAGTCTCACCATGGATCAGGCCATGCGCAGCTTTATTCTGGAGACCAGCCGTCTTGGCTGGCGGGCAACCGGTGAGCAGCGTCACGCTTTCGCTCAACAGGGCCCGGGTGAACTGGAACAGGATCTGCTGCTGACCCTGTGGCAAAAGCCCATCTGATCACTGGGGGAGCCTTGCAAGGCTCCCCACGTTTTTTTCCCGCCCCCATTCTCCCCTGTGTGATATAGCTCACAACTTGAGCCATCGACCTTGTTGCTCAGAACAGCCTTGATGTCAAAAAAGTCACTAGAAAATAATTCATTGAATTTAATCTCTTTTTATCTTGTCAAAAACCGTCACATCCAGTCTTGATAACAACCCCGCCACCTCAATTAAATGGCGATGGATTCAGGCCCAGTCAAGGTTGGGGCGCCTACCGTGTGGCTATCGGATCATTTCCGATTTCACAGAACCGACAACAAGTTCGGAAGTGTTTACATCAGAGGAATAACGCATATGAAGAAGTCTGCACTGACTATTGCCATCTCCAGCCTGCTGCTGGCGAGCGGCGCCCATGCTGCTACCGTTTACAACCAGAACGATACCAAACTGGAAATCGGCGGCCGTGCACAAGGTGCTTACTACGGTACTGACGACAACGGTTCCGAAGGTGACCAGAGCTATTTCCGTGTAAACATGCGCGGTGAGACCAAGATCACCCCTGAGATGAAGGCGTTCGGCTTTGCCGAGTACAACCTGCCGACTTCCGGTTCTGACAACGACGAGCTGCGTTATGCCTATGCCGGCATCAAGCACGATCGTTTCGGCGCATTCAGCTACGGTCGTCAGGATGGTCTGTTCCGCATCGTGAACGACTACACCGACGTACTGCCCGAGTGGGGCGGTGACGGCCTGGGCAAAGGCACCGAAGTGTTCGGTACCGGCCGTACCAACGGTCTGGCCCAGTACCTGTACACCTACAATGGCCTGACCCTGGGTGCCCAGTTCACCGGCAACAATGATCCGCAGAATGCCGATCGCTCCAACTTCAACACCAATGGCACAACTTGGAACAAGAAAGGTTCCAAAGAAGGTTTTGCTGTAGCTGCCTCCTATGACTTCGATATGGGTCTGGGCCTGTCAGCTGCCTACAACCAGGCTGGCAAGACCGATGAACAAGCTCAATTCGCTGCCTTCGGTGGCGACAAGGATGCCAAGCTGATGGGCTTTGGTGCCAAGTACGCTGTAGGTGACCTCTACCTGGCTGCCACCTATGCGCACGGCGAGAACCACCTGTATATCGGGAATGGCTTCAACGGCTACGCCGAGAAGCACGACGGTTACGAAGCTGTAGCCCAGTACACCATCGGCAAGTTCAAGCCTTCTCTGGCCTACCTGCGCACTGACGTGAAAGACTCCGCTCACGGTATCGATGACACCTACACCGAGTACGTATCTATCGGTGCCTGGTACAACTTCACCGACAACTTCAACGCCTACGTTGACTACAAGGTCAACCTGCTGGATTCCGTTGCTGACTCTACCAGCAAGCTGGGCCAGAACACTGACGACGTAGTCGGTGTGGCTCTGCAGTACAACTTCTAAGTAATTGGAAGTCAGTTATACCCTGTGATACCAATGTCTACTGTTTGAATTACTTCCGGCCGCTCTGCGGCCGGTTTTTTTATTGCGCCTTTTCAGCACCTTGCATATAACTATCGAGCGGATTGATGGCAATATCCGCGCCGTTGACAGGGAGTGACAAGGAGATATTCACGGATGAGACAAGCGCGCGGTAACATAGACTGGCAAGGCGGGTGGCTGTTGTTGCCACTGCTGTTGATATCGCTCATCTGGAGCAGCACGGCAGATGCCAGCTGGGATCAGAGCCTCTATCGTCAACTGGGTCTGGCCGGCAAGCTGGATAAACAGACCTTTCGTCAGGCACTCAACAGTTATCAAACTGTGCGCCACAAACGAAAACCCATTCTCACCATCATCGATTACAGCAAGCCATCTACCCAGCGCAGGCTGTTTGTCATCGATATGAAACGCCATAAGCTGCTCTATCACACCTGGGTCAGTCATGGCCGCAACTCAGGTGAACTGGCAGCAAAACACTTTTCCAACCAGCTCAACTCCCGCCAAAGTTCCCTCGGCGTCTATCGCACCGCAGAAACCTATCTGGGCAAGCATGGCTACTCCCTGCGGCTGGACGGGCTCAGCCCTGGCAAGAACAGCAATGCCCGCAAGCGTGCCATCGTGGTACATGGCGCCGCCTATGCCAGCCCGACCCATCTGCGCAAATATGACAAGCTGGGCCGCAGTTGGGGTTGCCCCGCCCTGCCCAAAGAGCAGGCCAGAGCCATCATAGATACCATCAAGGGAGGGAGTGTCATCTACGCCCACGGCTAGCGGGCACAACACCAGAAAACGCAAGGCCAGCGATCGCTGGCCTTGTTTGTTACGCTTTTCACTCTAAACGTGGCGCGTTATTGGCGCACCACCAGTACCGGACAGGGTGCATGACGCACCACAGACTCGGCGACACTGCCTACCAGCAGATGGCTGATACCGGAGCGACCGTGGCTGCCCATCACGATCAGCTCAACCTCATCCTCCTTGGCCTGAATGACAATCTCATCGGCGGCACGGCCAAAGCGAATATCAAAGGTGGCCGGGATCGGCAGGGTGGCAACCAGCTCTTTGAGCTGGGTTCTGGCCTGACGCTCCATCTCGTGAGTAATCTCGATGGCCGTCATATGAAGGATCTTGTAACTGTCAAAACCGTGCAGTTGATCAACCACGTGGATCAGCTTGAGCTGGGCCTGATGGCTCTGTGCCATGAAAACGGCATAGTCGAGTACCGCGCGAGACATTTGGGAAAAATCGACTGGACAGAGCAGAGTCTTGATCGATGGCATAATGCAGTCTCCTCTACTGATTAGGGTGCTATTGAATCTTTACTCGATCATAACGCTCCGACCGCAAATAACCCTCGACCCTGTCGCAAAATGGAGATGCGAGATGTTTTCTCCGCCCGCCGCGATCAATGCATGGTATAAATCAGGTGATAAATGCTCTCCTCACCCCTGCGAGGATAATGCTGACCATGCTGCGCATCGGTTGTTTGCTGCTTTGCTCTCTGTGTGCGATCGTCCACGCTCGCACAGCTGATATTCACGTCTATTGCGATGGCTGGCCCGGTTTCTGCCAACCGGATGGCCGCGGTATCTATCTCGATCTGGTGCGAACCATTTACCAACCCCACGGCTATCAGATCGTGCCCCATATCGTGCCCTACAAACGTGCCGTCGCCATGGTAGCCAGGCAAGAGGGGGATATGGCGATGAGTGTCTATCTGGACGAGATCAAGGGGGTCAGGCAGCCCCATCAGCCAGCCTCCGCCGATGATGTGACCGTCTTCATGCTCAAGCAGTGGCAGCCGCAATGGCGGGGAGAGCGCAGTCTGGAAGGCGAGACCGTCCTCTGGCGGCGAGGATGGGTGCTGGATAAATATCTTCCGATCACCATGCGGTGGCACGAGATCGACAGTCATGAGATGGCCCTGCAGCTGATTGGCAAGGGGCGCTATCGCTATTACCTGACCGCTGGGGTGCTCCATTCCGCCGATGAGACCCCGGCCAATATGTACCGCACCATTTTGCGCTGGATCCCGACTTACCCCATTTTTGCCGATACCGAGCAGGGCGACCGGCTACTGCAGCTGTGGGATCAGGAGATGGTGAATCTGATCCGTCGCGGCACGCTGGCCGAGATATATCGCCGTTATCACCTCTATGACTACTATCGCGACTTTCTCGAGGAGCAGGCGGTTAAGGCCGGCGAAAACTGATCCCACCATAGGGGAAAGAGAAGGATACCGCAGCCCCGTCAATCGCGGCCACCGCCAGCAACCTGCCCATGAGCAACACCTTTCCATTGTGGTTTAAGTCACCGTAGCCACGCCACAACTCAGGGTTGCCGGAACCCCTTCGCCAATCGGTCATAGAGGATCACATTGACCGAGGCGGCCAGATTCATGCAGCCCTGGGTCGGCACATAAACCACATCTTTCACCGCGCCATAGAGGGCGGGATCGAGCGTGCCATCCTCCGGCCCGAAGATATAAAAAGCGCGCTCCGGATGGACATAGTCGGGGAGCGGCGTAGCGCCATCGATCAGATCAACCACCACGGGCACGCATCCCTGCGGGATAAACGCCATCAGATCATCCACCCCGAGCAGCGGGATCTTCTCCACCATCTGCTTGGTATCGGTGGCAAAACGGCGCGCCAGTTCGAAGCGGTTGCCGGTGTAGTAGACCTCATCCACCCCGTAACAACCCGCAGCCCGCATCACGGAGCCGACATTTTCCGGGGACTTGGGATTGACCAGCCCCACGCAGCAGAATGCACTCTTTTCCATCATCTCTCCTCATCTTGCGGCGACCATTATATGCCGCTGCGGGGTCATCGACCCGTTAAAAGTACCTCGCCAGGCTCAACGACTCGTCACCCCATCACGAATGTCGATTTTTTGTGCGCAAGCCGACAAATTTTGTACAAGTCGATAGCCAGCAAACGTTTCCCAGCAATAATAGACAAACGTTTGTAAATGGATGTTTGTCTATGACTGAGCGTGAACAAGAGATCCTCGCCCTGCTGCGTCAGGATCCCATGATTGCCCAGCAGGAGCTGGCCGATCGCCTCGGCATCAGCCGCTCCGCGCTGGCCAGCCACATCTCCAGCCTGATCCGGCAGGGATATGTGCAAGGCAGAGGTTATGTACTGCGAGAGGGTCCCTACGTGGTGGTGATCGGCGGTGCCAATATGGATATTTGCGGCACCAGCCACGACAACCTGCTGCTCGGCGACTCCAATCCGGGCAAGGTGCGCACCTCGGCGGGTGGTGTTGGCCGCAATATCGCCGAGAATCTGGCGCGGCTCGGCAGCGATACCCGACTGCTGACTGCAGTCGGCAACGACCAGTATGGTCATCATCTGCTGGAGGTAAGCCAGCGAGCCGGCGTCGATGTGCGCCAGACTCTGGTGCTCGATGGCCACACCACCTCCTGTTATCTCAGCCTGCATGATGGCAGCGGCGAAATGAGCTGTGCCATCAATGACATGGCCATTATCGAGCAGCTAACTCCTGCCCGCCTGACCCCACTCGGTGGCTTTCTCGGCGGTGCCCGGCTCTGGGTGCTCGACACCAATCTGGCCATTCACACCCTTGACTGGCTGTTCGAGCGGCAAGGTGAGCACGCCATCTTTGTCGATACTGTTTCGGTGGCCAAGGTAGAGAAGATCCGCCCCTGGCTCGGCAAGATCCACACCCTCAAACCCAATCGCAGCGAGGCTGAGCAGCTGTGCGGCATGACCATCGCCGGACCCGAAACCTGGCCCATGGTGGCCGCCTGGTTCCACCGCGCCGGGGTCAAGCGACTGTTCCTCAGTCTGGGTGAACAGGGGATCTTCTACAGCGATGGCGAGCAGCAGGGCCACCTGCCGGTGCTGGGCAGTCCGGTACTTAACGTCACCGGCGGCGGGGATGCCTTTATGGCTGGCCTCGCCCACGCCTGGCTGCAACAGCTCGACATTGCCCAGACCACCCGCTTTGCCCTGGGCTGCGCCGCCCTCACCGTCAATTGTTCCGATACCGTTTTTTCCGGTCTGAGCAAGACCGCCGTTGACCGCATACTGGAGGAGTACTCATGCTGAACACTTACCTCGATATCCAACCGGAAGTGGCTGCCGCACTGGCCGCCGGCAAACCGGTCGTCGCCCTCGAATCCACCATCATCTCCCACGGCATGCCCTATCCGCAGAATGTGGAGACGGCCCGTCAGGTTGAACAGGTGGTGCGCGACAACGGCGCCATTCCGGCGACCATCGCCATCCTCGACGGCCGCCTCAAGGTGGGTCTGGATGCCGGTGCGCTGGAAGCGCTGGGCCGGGCTGGCCACAGCGTGACCAAGTGCAGCCGCCGCGACATTCCGTTCGTACTGGCGCGCAAGGGGATGGGAGCCACCACGGTCGCCTCCACCATGATCATCGCTGCCATGGCGGGGATCCGGGTCTTTGCCACCGGTGGCATTGGCGGGGTACATCGCGGCGCGCAGGAGACCTTCGATATCTCGGCCGATCTGCAGGAGCTGGCGCAAACGCCGGTGGCCGTAGTCTGTGCCGGAGCCAAATCGATCTTAGATATCGGACTGACGCTGGAGTATCTGGAGACCCAGGGCGTACCGGTGATCGGCTATCAGACCGAAGAGTTGCCCGCCTTCTACACCCGCGAGAGCGGCTTCAAGGTTGATTATCGACTGGAGAGTCCGGCAGCCATCGCCGAGGCGCTTCGCCTCAAGTGGGAGCTGGGACTGGCGGGCGGCGCCGTAGTGGCCAATCCCATCCCGACCGCACACGCCATGCCGAAAGCCGATATCGACGCAGCCATTGCCCGGGCGCTCCATGAAGCGGACGAGCAGGGTATCAAGGGCAAAGCGTCAACCCCCTTCCTGCTGGCCCGCGTCTGCGAGCTGACTGGCGGCAACTCGCTCGCCGCCAACATCCAGCTGGTACTGAACAACGCGGCGCTTGGCGCCCGCATCGCCGCCGCGCTTTAATTGCACACCGATACCTCGCCATGTAAAAGAGGGCCTCGCGGCCCTCTTTGTTGTTTTTGCTATCTGCAACGCCATTGCAATGCTGTGTTATTGCAGTACAACGCGCCCATTGAGGGGCTGCACCGGCCGGTTGTTGGGGTGGTACATCACCGCCTTGAAGGCGTCGATCTGGGCCTGACTGACCTCAACCGGCTGCTTCATCACCAGCCAGCGCACTCCTTCCGAGCAGGGAGGCGTGGTGAGGGAACCGCTGAAGCGATAGTAGTCACGATTCTCGGGCAGCAGTTGCTCAGCAGAGAGCGGTGCCTTGAGAGTGTGAATATCCCCCACCTTGGCCGGTAGTTCACCCCAAGCTGCCGCCAGCGCTGGATTGGCCTTGCCAGCCTCGAACATCACCGCCACCACGGCGATCTCTCCCTTGTCACTGACGTGCACCAGATGCCCTTCCAGCGGATAGGATTTGCCCTCGATGAGGTTTTCACTCGGGGCGTGGAAGTGAAACTGCTTGAGCTCAAACCTGGTGCCATCGAGTTGCAAGGTGCTGCCCGGGGCATAACCGACCTGCACGGTGTGACCGTTGTTGACCACTGTGTTACCACCCGCCTGATAGTGAAGTACCAGCGGGGCCAGCTTGGCATCAACCAGCCCGTTCAGGTCAACCGGCGACTGATTGCTGCCCGCGCACTGACCAAACTCGGGAGTCAGCTTGGCCCAGTGGGTAGGCCCCGCCTCACCGCTATATTCCCAATGGGGGGTGGCAGCAAACACAGCAGGGCACAGCAACAGGGAGCAGGCCAACAGAGACTTTCTCATCATACATCCTTATCTTGATTGAAAAGCACGGCCATCCCTCTCCCGATCACGGAGCATGCAGGGATGGCAAATCTGATATGCGGGATACAGAGTGGCAGAGCGACTTTCTAATGGTAACGAGCACGGGCTGGTCAATCGGTTTGACCGCTACTCAATACAGAGTCGTTTGGCATGTATATGGTGAGGGATCGGCAGAGACAGTGAAAGGGGGTGAATTAATCAGCCAGCTATCCACGAATCGTCGGCAAGTGAGGGTCAAGGTTCAGGGTGTCACGCATTCATAACAACCATCGCTGGAGTCCGGCTCCCGCGATGGTTGCCGATAACGACAATTAACGATCGCGATTCAACGCGATCAGACGATCAAGAATCGCTTCACCATCTGCCCGCAAGCCGTTGTGCTCATACTCATTGGTGATCCAGGCACGGCTGTTGCCAAGGCCACGCAGGGTTTCGCGACTGTAGTCAAACTCCACATACATATCCTCGGCATAGACGGCGCAGGCTACCGGCACCTGGTTGCGGGCCAGCTGGGCCGGGTCATAGAGCACCCCCCAGTCCGCCTTGTTGGCCAGCAGATGGGCCGCCTCTTTCAGGGGCAGCAACTCGCGGAACTGCTCGAACATCCAGGGGTAAACCATCTCGCCGGTGAAAGCGAAATCCTTGCCGGGCACCCAGTTCACCGCAGGAAACTCCACTCTGACCCGATCCGCTGCCCAGCGAGTCGCCTCCCCTTCGGCGTAGATAGCCTCGTGCAGAATGGCAAACAGCGGGTTGGTATTGAATGGCTGCATGCTCTGCACCTGATAGAGAAAGGCCGGGCTCAGTTTGTCGCCGATAAAGGCCTCTTCCAGCAGGTAATAAAGCTCCTCAAAGGTACCCGTAGCACCGAGATCCAGCCCCTGCTGCTGGAACTGCTCCACCGTCAGGCGCTGGCCGTTGGGCAGTCGCACATCATGCTGGTGCAGATGGTTGGCCAGCCGGTTGGCAATCCCCTGAGCATGGGGGAAGCGGGCGAAGAAGGCTCGGTTCTTGTCAGCCACCCTCTGGTAGGTGGCGCGGTAAACCTCCTCGGCGCTGCGGCCAATCGGCGCGATGCCGCCGGTGATATAGACCTCCCGCAGGCTATCGGGGAAGAGCGAGAGATAGGTCAGGCAGCAAAAACCACCAAAGCTTTGCCCCAGCAGGCTCCAGCGATGCTTGGGGCTGAGCTCCTGCCGGATGAACTCGGCATCTTGCACTATGCTGTCGGCGCGAAAATGGCCGAGATACTCCGCCTGCTCGGTCGGTGTCATTTTGGCCAGAATCTGCCCGTGAATGGGGCTCGACATCCCGGTGCCACGCTGATCCAGCAGCAGCACTCGGAACTCCTGCAACGCCCGCTTGAGCCAGCCACTGTTGGCCGTCGGGCGCGGAGCCCCGAATCCCGGCCCCCCTTGCAGAAAAAGCAGCCAGGGCAACTTCTCATCGAGCTTGTCTTTACGGCAGAGGGTACGGGCAAACAGAGTAATGCTGTCGCCATCCGGCTCATCATGATCGAGGGGAACGGTAAAAAAGTGCGGCTCGCAATGAATGCCGTCCAATACATAGCTCAAGGGGCTGCTCATCTGGGGTCTCTCCGTCAGGATGGGAACATCATTGACCCCATCATATCCCCGCCCAGCCACAGGGTCACTCCGGTTTTCCAAAATGTTAACAATGGCTTAAAGGTCGAAACATCACCAGACAAGCCGCTCTTCAACAGTGCTGAATTAATTGTTTTGCAGGGGAGATTGACGCCATGGCGCCATTCAACAAAGATGGCTCGCCTGCACAGGAGTGCAGCCATTCAGGCCGACAAAATGGATAAGGGAATGTGATGAAACCGAAGTGGATCAGGGCCAGAAAAAGAGAGAAGAAGCCATGCCCTGGCAGCATGCTGCAGACCGGAATGCTGCTGTTCAGTGCCACCTGTGGCGCGACGCTCTTTTTGGCAGCATGCAACAGCAACTAGAAATGAAAAAGCCCGCTCGATTGAGCGGGCTTTTCGAATTTGGCTCCTCCTACTGGACTTGAACCAGTGACATACGGATTAACAGTCCGCCGTTCTACCGACTGAACTAAGGAGGAATTATGGTGCCCAGAGACGGAATCGAACCGCCGACACGGGGATTTTCAATCCCCTGCTCTACCGACTGAGCTATCTGGGCAACGGCGCGCATTAAACCCTTTCCAGCGCTGAGTGTCAACCATGATGGCACGATAAAAAGCGCGTTCGCTCAACAACCGAACGAAGCGGCCATTTATTATCCATTTCAGTCCTGTTTGCCGTACTTGCTGGCCTCTGAACACCCTGCAGGCTGCGCCAATATGATGGAAATTCGAGGTTCAGTGGGTCCGCCGCATTGAGCCGAATCCACTCTGCGAGTATGCTTTGCCGCAATGATACCGCCTGGAGGCAACATGAGTCTGAATATGCAAGAGTGGCGTGATGAGACCACCGAGATCGTCAACGAACTGCTGGCCGATGGCAGCAATCCCGATGCGGATTACGATATCGAGCACCACTTCGCCTGCCAGGATTTCGACCGTCTGGAAAAAGCAGCGGTTGACCTGTTCAAGGCTGGTTTTGAAGTGACCGATGCCGAAGAGATGGAACTGGATGACGGCGCCACCATCTTCTGCTTCGATGCCACCATCGAGTGCAAACTGAATGTCGAAGCGATCGTCGCCGATATCGCCAAGATGCTGCCCATCCTGGAAAAATACGGGGTGGATTACGATGGCTGGGGCACCTACTTCCAGGATTGATCCTGCCTCCATCGTAAAACAACAAGGCCACCTTGCGGTGGCCTTGTTGTTTCTGACGATCTCTCACGCCAGATAGCTGGCAGCAAACTCCGCCGGCGGCAGGGGGCGGCTGAACAGATAGCCCTGTAACCGATCACACCCCGCCTCGGTCAGCCACAACTGCTGCTCGGGCGTTTCCACCCCTTCGGCAGTGATCCGGATCCCGAGTTCATGGCCCAACCCGATGACTGACCGCACGATAGCGGTGGTCGCGCTATTGCTGGCGAGCCCCTGAGTGAAGCTGCGATCCAGCTTGAGGGTCGCCACCTGCAAACGCGGCAGATAGGCCAGCGAGCAGTAACCGGTACCAAAGTCGTCGATGGCCAGCTGAAAACCGGCGGCGATCAGGTTGTCGAGGTTGGTCTCAATCTCGTCGGCATTCTCCATCAGTACCCCTTCGGTGATCTCCAGCTCCAGCTGGCTGGCCTTGAGACCATGGCGGGCAATGCAGGCTGAGACCCGCTCACAGAGCGCCGGATCACGGAACTGTAGCGGTGAGAGGTTGATGGATAGCACCATATCCGGCTGCGCAGTTTGCCACTGCGCCAACTGGGCACACCCCTGCTCCAGCATTAACTGGCCAAGCTGACTTATGATCCCCATCTCTTCCGCCAACGGAATGAACTCATCGGGGGAGATCATCCCAAGCTCGGGATGCGGCCAGCGACAGAGCAGTTCGGCGCCATGCAGCCGATGGGTGCGGGTACAGATGATCGGCTGATAGACGGCAACCAGCTGGGCGGACTTGATAGCGAGCGGCAACTGGGCGGCGATCAGCTGACGCCGCTTGAGCCGGGCATGCAGCTCGGGATCAAACAGGGTGCAGTACTGTTGCTGCCGTTTGCCCTGCGCCAGCGCAGCCTCGGCATGACTGAGCAACCGCTCGGCATCGCTTGCCCGCCCCTGGGCCAGCCCCAGAAACACCGGGATCTGGATGCGATGATCTTCCACCTGATAGTGCTCCATCAACTGCTGCTGCAGATGCTGGCTCCACCCCTGCAATGGCTCATTGAAATCCGGCAGCAACAGGCTGAAGTCATCGGCAGCGACCCGACAGAGCAGGGAACGCGGCGGTACCAGCTGCTGCAACCGCTTGGCAACCTGGCTCAGCAGGCGGTCGGCAATCCGGATCCCGAAGCGATCGTTGATTTCACGAAAATGGTGCAGATCGACCAGCACCAGTGTGGCACTGCGTCCCCCAAGATGGCGGCTGGTCTGCAAGAACCGGGAGAGTTTGAGCAGTCCAGTCAGACTGTCGTAGTGCTGCTCCTGCTGCAACTGCGCCTGAGTGGTGCGCAGGCCGGTAATGTCACGCCCCAGCGTCAGGATCCCGAGGGAGTGGCCGTCACCATCGGGGACATCGACCCGGGTGATCTCCATGTGTCGCCCCTGCCCGCTGGCATCCAGCAGACAGCACTCGCCATGCCCCATCCCCTGCGGCGCCGCCAACCGGAACGGCAGCTGCTGACCCAGCACCTCATCCGCCCCTTGGCCGATAAAGTCGAGAAACGCCTGATTGCACTCCAGCAACACCCCGTTGTGATCATCAAAACGGATCAGGTCAGGAATGGCATCGAGCAGAAAACGCTGCAGCAACTGCTGCTGTTTGACCGTTTGTTCCAGGCTCTTGCGCTGGGCAATCTCATTAACCACCCCGAACACTGCGCAAGCTTCCCCCTGCGGAGTGTAAAGAGGCACCTTGTGCACCTCCATCCAGCAGGTATTCCCGCCCCGGTTGCAATGAAGCTGCTGATACAGCATCGGCACGCCTCCGGCAAGCAGCTGCTCATCCTCACTGCGAAAGAGATCGCCCCATGGCATCTCAGCATCTGTCTTGCCGACTACCTCGGCAGGCGACTCCAGCTTGGCTTCACGGGCGAACTCACGATTGGCGAACAGGTAACACCCATGACTATCTCGACAGAAGATACTCATTGGCAATTGGTCGATGATCTGCTGCAGCAGATCCGGGGTGAGCATGTTGGTCACAGGGGTGCTTATGGAGGAATTTCGAGCAAATCTATGATAGCAAACCAATTTTGTAAAGCACCCCGATCACCTCCCCATAACATCGAACGCTGGATGGTTGCTGACAGAGATTGTCGCTCCGGCGATAATAGGCGCCGGTTGGCCAATGGCCTGGTGATATGGACGAGAGAAACAAGATGAAAAAGATTATGGGGAGCGCATTGGCGCTGCTGCTGGTTGGTTGTGCTGGTGACAATAACGGCGGTGAGGAGTATCGCTACAACCCGCCAATTGCCAAGGCAACCAACAACACTCAGGAAATGGCGATCCCGGTGGATCTGGTGTGGGCTCGCGCCGAGAAGTGGTTCACCGATCACGGCCTCACCATCGAAAACAGCCAGCGTGGCTCCGGCCTGATGACCGCCAACGTCAACCAGTCAGCCGACGGGCTGGAGTGGCTGGACTGCGGAACTATGGGTTCCAAAGTTGCACTGGGCAACCCGAACCTGCAGATCAACCTGATCATCACCCAGAGCGGCAACAGCAGCGTGGCCACGGTCAACGTCAAGGGCAACACAGAGCTGTTCTTCGTTGAATCCTCAGGCGAGCGCGTACCGGCCCCGTCCATCAAGCCGGTCTGTGTCTCCCGCGGCACCCTGGAGCAGAGCCTGTTTGCCACCCTCGGCAACTGATTTCTCTTCCCTGCAAAGATAAAAAAAGCGGCAGATTGCTCTGCCGCTTTTTTATTGCGTAGTTGTTAGTGCTTACTGTTTATCAATATCGAGCATGTTGTTGGCCAACATGTAATCGATCACCTGGCTAGCCGTTGCACCACTATTACCGGTCAGAGAGCCAAAAGTGTGACCAGACAACACAATCTCCTGGGTCACAGAACCACCCACCGAATCACTAACCTTGAGATGCACACCTTGGCTATCTGCAGACACAGACAACAGATTTTTAAGCAATGACTCTGTTTTAGACCCATCATGATCCAGCAGGTCACTCAGATCCAGCTTGTCGCGCAGCGTCGGATCACTCAGGCTCGGTTTGAAGTCCGTGACAGTATCAACCGTCAACTTACCTGATTCGGTATCCCCCTTGTTCCACACGAAGATATCCGCTCCATCGCCACCGGTCAGTATGTCGTTGCCCAGACCACCGCTCAGAGTATCGTTGCCCATGCCGCCGCTCAGAATATCGTTCCCGGCACCACCATCCAGCTTGTCGCTGCCGGTGCCGCCATAAAGGATATCCTTGCCATCGTCACCGTAGAGCTCATCGTCACCACCCTGGCCAAACAGGATATCGTCCCCCAGCCCCCCGTGCAGCTTGTCGTTGCCCCCCCGGGTATCGCCCGCCACATCAAATGAGTTGGCATTCCCCTTGATGTACTCGTAAAGCTCAAGGGAGCTGGGTGCATAACCGTTTTTCAAGGTCAGGAACTGGGTCAGACCATCCAGTCCCTTGCCATCAACCCAATCTGCCGGTTTGGCTGGGTTGCCAGCCGTGCCCCACGGCAGGTGATCAGTATTGATGGCATCCCCGAACAGGATATCGTTACCCGCGCCACCGTGCAGGACATCGGCCCCCACTTCGGCAGGAGTGTTGGTGGTCGAACTGCCGACCAGAACGGCCTTGAGCTGATCTGCCGTATTGATGATGTCGGGCTGACCAACTGGCGGACGCCCACCTATCACCTTATTCAAGTTATCGATCTTCAGGGTAGCCGTTCCTGAGCTTCCCCACTCGTTTATGGTAAAGACATAACGGTAATCGCCCGCAGCCAGCGCACCGCTGTTGATTGTCCCCACTGAGGTCACCGCAGCACCGATGTTTACCCAGGCAGTACCGTTCCAGCGTTGCAGCTGCACCGAGAAACTGTCTGCGGAGCCGACATCACTACCTTTGCTCAGGTCGAAGCGCAGACCGCTACCAGCCGCCAACGTCATTTTTTCGCTAGCAAATACCGACGCATCGTTTTTCGCATTGTCCGTCAATTCCAACCGACTACCGACCCTTGTGACACTCCCAAAGATATCGCCGGCTAGGCTCCAACTACTCGCGCTCCATGGCCCCGTATTGCTGGAAAAATCATTCAGTAACAGAGCATTCTCATATTTAGTGCCTGAGCCAGTCACCTGCGTATTGTCAAAATACTCCAGATTTTCCTTCTTCACGCCATTACCGATGCCGATCGCCTTGACCTCGCTTTGCCCGGACAAATGTCCAAATGCATCGATAGCCTTTTGCATCGCATCAGATTCAGATGCATTACTGTTCCCATTATAAGCTGTTGGATCACCATCGGTCAGGAAGTAAGTGACATTCTCAAAGGTCAATCCGGAACTGCTGCCAGGCTTGCTGTTAAACCACTGGGTAGCCTTGATAAAGGCATCCTCATAGTTGGTCGCACCGCCAGCAGACAACGAGCTGACCTTGTCGATAAATGACTGCACATTACTCTTGGACAGATCGCTAATCGTCAAGAGTGAACTTGCCCACTCATGAAAGCCTATGAGCGTCACGTTAACGACACCATCATGGTCCGCCAGCTGATTGGCCAACGCTTTCAGGGCGTTAATCGTCAACGTCATTCTGTCTTTACCCGTAGCAGGGTATTGGCTGCCATCCAATCCCCATTGCATGCTACCCGACGTATCAACGATCAGCGCGATATTGTAGTTTTTACCCGGTTCAACAGAGGTCTTGATACCACCTATATCTCCCAGCAATACATCATCACCACGCCCACCCTCGACAGGTTTGTCTGACGTACCATTGTCCCCATTCGGGTTAGTGGGCTTGACCATAAAGCCGGTATCCGCTTCGGTATATTTCACTTCACCGACTATCGGCTGACCATTCATGTCATACTCTTGCGAGCCTGCCACCACGGTCACCTTGATATTCTGGCTACCGACAGGCAACTCCACCTGCAGCGACAATTTCCCGTCTCTATCCAGCATGCTGGCCGGTACTTTCCAACTACCATCGGCTTGCAGTGTGCCACCCGAAAGCACAGTACCCTGTGGCAACCCCTTGATAGTCAACTCGGTAAAATGTTCGCTGCCATCGGTATCGATCAAATCGACATCAACCTTCAAGGTCGCCAGATCTGCCACCTTAGTCAGGTTGCCATCCTTGAACTCATACTTGCCATCTTGCAGATAAAGGGTCTCAACGCTGTAAAAATCATGGTAAGTCAAAGCACCGCTAATCGGGTCTTTATACACGAGACTGTAATCAAAGCTCTGTGAGCCACTAGGCTTAATCAGCTTGAGATCCTTCATCGAGCCCGGCATATAGGCCACATCCAGACCATCGCCACCATAATATGATGTAGAGGCCTTCAAGCTCTGGGCAATCAGCGTATCGTTGCCGGCATCGCCATGTAGAGTGACCGACGCAACAGCATTTTTACCGCCAATCAATATGTCATCCCCATCGCCACCGATCAGATAATCAACATCACTCGCACCACCGATCAGAATATCATCCCCCACCCCGCCATCGGCCAGGAAGCTATCGCCACTGCCGTATTTGATGGTGTCATGGCCAACACCGCCTTGAACCCAGCCGCCATTACTGGAAACCAGATAATCATCTTTGTTAGTTGGCGACGTAGAAGGCGTCTTGCCATTCAGGCCGGACACAATCTGTTCCACCTTCACCGCTCCCGGCACAAACCCGCCACTCACCAGCTCAACCTTCAGCGTCACGCCGTCAACCACCGGCGTCATGGTCAGCGTCAGTGTCGAGCTCGCGCCGGTGTTGGTGGTGTAACCCACCACCGGCAGGGCTCCGGCGAAGTCTTTCACCGGCGTGAAGCTGTAGCTGCCATCACTGTTCACCACCAGGGTGCCCTTGCCCGCCAGCTCCACGGTCGCACCGTTGGCACCCACGGTGTAGTCGGTACCGTTCACGGTGATCTTGCTCACCGTCAGCGTGTTGTCCACGTCACTGTCGTTCGCCAGCAGACCACCAGCCTTGCCCACCACCAGCGGGGTGTCTTCGGTCACCGTGTTGCTGTCCGGCGC